>NZ_JBFRFP010000039.1:0-41548 GCF_052114885.1 Paenarthrobacter sp. 2TAF44
TGGATGGATGAGTCCGGCTTCACACAGGTGCCCGTCCTGTTATACGGAATCAACCTGCTGTGTGCAGCGATCGCGTACTACATCCTGGAACGTCGCCTGATCGCCGCCCAAGGCAAGGACGGGGCCCTTGCCCGGGCTGTCGGCCGGGACTGGAAAGGCAAAGCATCCCCCGTGATCTATATGGCCGGCATCGCAGCCACCCTGGTCCAGCCCCTGTTCGGGATCGCCATCTTCACCGTTGTGGCGCTGATCTGGCTGGTCCCGGACCGCCGGGTTGAGCACTTTGTCGCCAGGTCTCCTCAAAGCGATAACGGCGTCGGCTAATCGGCTACTTCACTCCTAACCACGCGACGATTAGCAGCCCTGCGCGCCGAATCAGGAACTTGGTTCTGGTGCTGCTGCTCAACAGACGCGTTCACGGGTGGGAACCCGCAGCCTCCCGGTGAACGAATACACCAAGCACCACCGTGACGACGACGAGAAGCGCCGGAGCGTCTCTGCGGTGGCAACCCGCGCTGCTCGCCACTGGATCGTCACAAGCCATCACCAATGACGCCGTTATTCGTACTTTGGCCAGAAAATAGGAATAAGCTCACTCCTATTCAGACTTAGGAGAACCGGTGACCGACTCCTGGCCAGCGCATGGGTAAACTTCACATCTTCCAGGATTGGGAGGCGGCCCCGCTCGCGGTGCCAAGGCAACGGACGCCTACTCTTCGCGGTCGATCTCCAAGTAGCTGAGGCCACTCAAATCCAGCCAGTATTTGGTTGGTGTTTGGACCAATCGCAGCAGCACGCCCTGACAGTCGCGGCACCGGACCACAATTCCGGGCGCGTCGGTGAAGACCATGGCCTCGCCAAAAGCCCTGACGGAACCGCAGTGTCTGCAGCGTCCCAGCGCCGCGATGATGTCGATGCGGAACACTTCGGATAGGGCGCCGGCTGCGGCGTTCCCGTCTACATACGGAATCGGGTCATGGGGTGCTGCTGCAATGTCCTGGTCATCGGACTCGGGGACAGCAAAGTCGTCGGTGCTGTTCACCGGATGCCTCCCGTCCCGCCAAACCGCTCGGTCTTTATGGACTCCGGCGGATAACCGGCCATTACAAGCCAGTCCGAAACGGTCTCCACAAAGACGGTTTGGCCGCAAACAAAAACATCGGGGTTCTCCTCTGTTGGGAAGATCTTGCCCAAAAGGCCCTCGGAAGTAAGGCGACCTGGCGCTGCCGGCCAGCCGTCCGGCGTCGAACGCGTGTAGATGTAATCGACCATCAGCTTGGCTGATTCCTGATCCAAACGGTGCAGCTCGTCCCGATAAAGCGAAGAATCCGGAGATCTGAGGGAATAGAGCAACCTGAAAGGGGCCCCGCTGTTGGACGCCCGATGGGCACGGATCATCGACATCAACGGCACCACACCTGACCCTCCCCCGATCAGCTGCACCGGGTTCGCATTGGCTGGCCGCCAGACAAACCAGCCGCCCACCGGTCCCCGGATTTCCAACTGGTCCCCCACGGCCAGGTCCCGGACAAGGTAAGGTGACACTTCGCCGTCGGGCAGTTCATCAACGGTGATTTCCAGATGCTCATCCGTACTTGCCGATGCCACGGAGTAGGACCGGATGGCTGTATACCCGTCCTCTGCGGTGAGGCGGATATCAATGTGTTGCCCGGCCAGATATCCCATCAAACCATCCACGCGCAGCCTAATGGTTCGGGCTGTGGCGTTTTCCAGTTCCCCGCCCACCACTTCCGCGACCCGCCATACAGAACTCACGGCAAAGGCCTCACGAGTACCGCTCCTCGCGCCACGGATTGCCGTGAAGGTGATATCCATTCGATTCCCAGAAACCTGGAACGTCTTCGTCAGTCAGTTCCAAGCCATGAATCCACTTGGCGCTTTTCCAGAAATACAAATGCGGCACCAAAAGCCGCGCCGGACCGCCGTGTGCCCGTTCAAGAGGTTCGTGATCAAATTCCCAGGCCACCCAGGCCTTACCGCCCAGGAGATCCCACAGCGGAACATTGGTTGTGTAGCCGTCGAAGGAATGGGCGGTGGCGAAGTCGCGGGTGGTCTCCACGTTTTCGAAAAGCGTGTCCACTGAAACTCCGCGCCACGTCGTTCCCAGCTTTGACCAGCTGGTCACGCAGTGAATGTCTTCGGTGATCTCCTCCTGCGGCAAAGCCATGAACTCATCCCAGGACCACGCGAGACGTTGGCCATCCTCCGCCGTAATGAAGAACTCCCACTCATCGGCGGGAATGAGCGGAGCGGGTCCAGCCGTCAGAACGGGAAAGTCCTGCGTTTCATGCTGTCCCGGAGGCAACGCAGAATTCTCGGACCGTCGTCCACGGAAACCGGAAGAAATGATACCCATGATTTACCTCCGCAGCGGAGCTCCTCCGGCCAATGACCGTTGATGCCCCAACGATAGGGCAAGCTGTGCGCGGGGTCTAGGGATCGACGAGGGTAAGCCAGTGCACACCGCCTACACGCGCGCGCTGCCATAGAAACTGTCCCGGCCCCCGCTTCAGCGAAGGACTTGGATTTCCTCCACGACATGGCAGAAAAAACGGAACATCCAGTATCGTGGTTTCGGCGCTTTCCGCGCTGATGTACATTTCAGCGCTAGCGAGTCTAAGATTGGGCATGAGCGAAATGACTGTGACGGACGCACGGAGCCGACTCTCGGAGGCAGTCGATACCGCCCGGGTGAGCCATGAACCGGTGTATCTGCTGCGCCGTGGCCGCCGCGTCGCGGCGCTAATCGACGCCGAAGACCTCGCCACGCTGATTGAAGCCGCCGAAGACCTGGAAGACCTCCGGGCGGCGAACGCGGCGCGGGCCGAAATGGCCGACACCGGCGAAGGCCCGGTGCCTTGGGAGGAAGTCAAGGCGGAACTGGGCCTGGCGTGAGCTATGCCGTGCAGGTCGCGCCAGCCGCGCTGCGGCAGTTGCGCAAACTCCCACCCGATGCACGCCGGCGGATCCAGGCCGCCATCGAACTCCTCGCCGAAACCCCGCGCCCGCCGGGGGCGAAGAAGCTCGCCGGAAGCAGCGGCGACTGGCGCGTGCGCACCGGCGATTACCGGATCATCTACGAGATCCGGGACGGGCAGCTGATCGTCCTGGTTGTCGCCCTGGGCCACCGGCGGGACATCTACCAGCACTAGGCAGGGACGATACCGCCAAGTCAGGCGCTGTCGGGTTGTCTTGAGCACGCGGCGAGGTCGCCATTCACCGCGTCGACGGCCAGCGTCGTTATCGATGAGGCTCAGGGCCCGTTTCATTTATGGCCCTTCTCGGTCGACCTCCTAAGAGGCTCCGGATTTAGTGCGCGTGTTGTTTGTCAGGATGTGCCGCGATCCCGCCAGTCCGGTGCCTGAATGAGCTCCACCCGGTTACCATCCGGGTCGAGCAAGTAGATCAGCAGACCCCCTGCATTTGGGCCGGAATCAGGCTCAACCGGTTCGGACAACGCACCATATCCGAGCGCCGTCATCTCAGCGAACACCTTCCGGACGTCAACACCCGTGAAGGCAAGGTGCGCCGTTCCCGGCTGCGCCTCAGTGGGGTTGATGGCGGTTGGAGGATCCTCGACCTGGACGAGTTCCAACTGAAAGGTTCCGTCAGGCGTCGTGAGGAGTAGCGCTCTGACCTTTACGCCCGGACGGCCGAAGAGTTCGCCTATGTAGGACCCTGACGTCCAAGCCTCCGAACGGACCAGTCCTAGCCCGTCGGCATAGAACCGTGCGCTACGCTCCAGGTCCGCGACATGAAGGGCAGTGTGATGATGTCTGATTTCGGCTTTCACTTCGCTCCCTGTTAATTGCGGAGGGGCTCGGCCCTGACGGGGCCTCAAGGTTTGTGAAACCCCGCGCCTGGTGATTCAGGTTCCGATTCCCAGATGTGCTCCCCCTGCCACATCAAGAGACACTCCCGTGATGTAGCGGTTGTCCGGATCGGCAAGGAAAAGGATGGCGCGGGCGACTTCCTCGGGTTCGGCAAACCGGCGCATCGGCAGTTGGGCTGCCCTCTTTGCCCTGCTGGCAGCCGCTCCCGAGCCGGAATCCTTGTCGAACTGTGCCCGCATGGGTGTGTTCACCGGGCCTGGGGCGATGGCGTTGACTGAGATGCCGTCAGGCCCAAGCAGTTCGGCGAATGACCACATGATGTGCAGAACGGCGAGCTTGCTCGCGTTGTACGGCAAGTAATTGAGGCGTGCTTCTTTGGCCGCGACGGAGGACAGGACGACGATGGCGCCGGCCGTGCCGGACTCAAGCATGGACTTGGCGGTCTCCCGCACCATCGTGAAGGTCGCCGTGGCGTTGATCCTCAGAATTGAGTCGAATTCTTCTGTGGTTGTTTCCATGATGTTGGGGGTGGGGCCCAGCACTCCGGCTGCATGGATGAGGACATCTACTCGACCATATTTGGCTGCGATGTCCTTAACAAGGGTCGCGCATTGTTCTTCCGACGTGATGTCGAGGGGGTAGAACTCCTTTAGCGATTGGCCCTCTTTAGGGGACCGGTCCCCGCCGATGACGACGGCGCCTGCCGCTGTGAGTGCGCTGACGGCGGCGTCGCCGATTCCCCCACTCGATCCCGTTACCAAAACCACTTGGTCTTTGAGGCTCATTTTCAATCCTTACTTGGTATTGCTCAGTTCGGCCGGTGCCACTGTCTAGTTTTTCGCGATGCTACGGGGTAACCACATCCTCAGCGCCGTAAACTGCCGCTGCGAGGAGGGCATCGGCGATTTCTGTAGCGTGGAGTGCTGGAGCGAACCCGACTGCGGGACTTTCACCCGCGCAGAACTTTATCGCCGCCTCTGCCTGGCGAAGGAAGAGATCCGAGGGCTCGAAAGTGTTCACGGAATGGCCACCGTCACGGTCCCAGATGTGAACTGAATCGTTGGACCACAACAGCCGGCCTGTAGTTGCCAGGACATCGATGGTGAGGCTCCAATCGCCCTGGTTGAGACCTTCCGGCTCCTGCCAGGGAGACCAGTAGCTCTGCATCGTGAATACGGCACCCTCAGGAAATTCGAGGGCGGATATGACATGCTCTGGCACCGGGGACCCATACAGGCTGCTGCTGGTACTGGTAGTCAGCACCTTTGGGTCACCGTCAAACCATGATGAGACCAGTTCGATGGCGTGAATGCCATTCACGACGGCGACGCCACCCTCCTTCGGGTCAGCGCGCCACGAGTTGATGTCCTTTTTATGGGCGACCGAACGAACACAAACAGCGATCACGTCGTTGTTCCTGACCCATTGAGAGGCAATTGAGGCGGCGGGATGATGGTAAAGCGTGTACCCCACCATAAGCCTCTCATTTACACCAGAAGCGGCAGCCATGACCGCAGCGCCTTCGGCATCTGCAGCTACCGGCTTTTCCGTCAACACACTGAATCCCCTGTTCAGCAAATCTGCGACTATGAGCGGCTGCACCGTAGTGGGCAATGCTACGACAACCAGGTCCAGGTGCTCAGGGTCGAGTTCCTGGGCACTGGGCACCAACTGTGCGCCCAGCTCCTGAGCGAGCGCAATGCCACGCTCGTCCTTCTCTACAATGACTGCGACGTCGGCCCCCGCCGCGGCGAATGCGCGCGCGTGCCGTGATCCTGCCCAGCCGGCCCCTCCGACGACGGCTACACGAGGAGCAGTGGCCTGTGCACTCATGATTTGACACCACCGGAGGTCAGGCCCGCGATGAACCAGCGCTGGAATGCGACGAAAATGCCCAGGACGGGAATGAACGCGACAATAACGAAGGCGCCGAAGGAAGCCCAGAAGTTGCCGAACCCGGTTGAGATATACCGGACGATGCCGTTCTGCACCGTCTTCATGTCCTCGGTGGTTGCCAGGACGGTTCCAACGAGGAAGTCATTCCAGACGAACACAAAGATGAAGATAGCAACGGCCGCTATACCCGGACGGATCAGGGGCAGCACAATCCGTATAAGTATTTGAAGTCGACTGCAGCCATCAATTGCCGCAGCTTCCTCAATCTCAACCGGAATGTTCTCGATGAAATTGCGAAGAAACAGGATCGTCTGTCCGCAGATTATCCCCGTGTAAACCAGGATCAGCAGAGGGTAGCTGTTGATGAGGGACGTTTTGACAAACATGGAATAGAGCGCGATGAAGACAACAACACCCGGGACCATGGACAGCACCAGAATGCCCGTCATGAGGCTTTCCATACGACGGCCGCGGAAACGGGTGGCGACGTACGCTGCAGGTACACACACTGCCAAGGCGAGAACAATCGATCCAATGGCGTAGATGATTGAGTTCGCAAAGAAGCGAACATTAGCGGAGGTAAACAGGCCGGCGTAGCTGTCGAAGGAGAATGGGGCCGGAATCCACACCGGTGGGAAAGCCACGGTATTGGCTTCAGTCTTCAAGGAGGTCGACAGTATCCAAAGGATTGGAGGCAACACAAGGGCTGCTGTTACAGCAACAATTACCCAGATGGGTACCCGCCGCAGAATCTGCCCAGGACGTCGGCGTTTGGCCGGGATTACAGCAGTCACAGGGTGTCCTTCCGTCGGAAGCGAATGGCTACCAGGGTCAGCGCGATGTTGATAGCGAAGAGCAGAATGGCAGTTGCCGAGGCTCCCGAGAGGTCAAAGTCTTGGAATGTCTTGTTGAATACACGCATGGAGAGGGTTTCCGTGCCGCCGAGCGGGCCGCCTCGCGTAGTGACCAGGATGATGGTCACCATCTGTACATAGAGCATGAGCAGGACGACGACGACCGAGACGATGGTGTTCCGGAGGAAGGGTAGCGTGATGTTCACGAATCCCTGCCAGGCGTTTCCCCCATCGACGCGGAGGCTCTCGTAAAGTTCATTCGGAACGGTCTGCAGGGCACCCAGGAACAGAACCATGGCCTGAGGATAGGACCACCATGCGGTGATGAGGGTTACAGCCACCAAGGCAGAACCGGGCGATGAGAACACGTCCGTGGGGCCGAAGCCCAAAGCCTTGGTGATAGCTGTGCCCGGACCATAGTTGGGATTAAGGAACCATAGCCAAAGGGTGCCGACGGTGGCTTGTGACATCAGCCAAGGAAGCAGAAACAGGCTTCGAACCGTCCGCTTGAAGCGGATGATCTTGTTCAATACCGCTGCGGAGGCAAACCCAAGCGGCAGGGCGATTGCCAACGCACCAAGTGAGAAGGCAAGAGTGGTACCGATTTGTTTTGGTAGATCCTTGTCTGAGAAGAGCTCCGTGAATGAATTCAGCCCGGAGAACTCTTTGATCTGGTAGTACGTGGTTTCGTGCAGGGCAGTCCAGGCCGTGTAGATCAGGGGCCCGACGAAAACGAAGAGGAACACCGCTACGACCGGGACGACATAGAGCCATACAGCGCGGTCTTTCCGGGCCAATCTGGCAGGGGGCGTGATGCTCCGCGCCGTGCGGGGTGCTTGTGTCACTGACATGGGTTTCGCTTTCCTGGGACCAGCGCAGTTACGTCGATGTTCCTGTCGGGATCGAGGCTCACTTGTTGGCCGCGTCCTGGGCAATCTTCATGAATTCGTCCGCTGACCGGTTGTTGAGGTACAACTCCTGGCCGGCTCCGGCGAGGCCACTTGCAATGGCGATCCAGTTGTCCGGGTAGGTGTGGGGCTCGCTGTGTTCTTCAACGAACTTGCTCACATCCAATACCGTCTTCGCTTCGGGCGTGCTGAAGTATGGCTCCTTGAAGGTCGCCGAACGAGTGGGTACGTCACCTCCGGTTGCCATCAACGCACCAGCCTTCGGTCCGGTCATGTATTCAATGAACTTCCAAGCCGCCTTGGCATGCTTGCTTCCCGCACCTAAGCCAAGGGTCCAGCCGAAGGTCGATCCCGTGTCCGAACCATTCGAAGCCTTGGGAAGAGTGGCGGACTTGATGTCTGGGTTGGCCTTCTGCAGTGTCAGAAGGCGTTCTGTTCCAAGGACCGCCATAGCAACTGTGCCGTTCTGCAGGCCATCGGTGACGGTGGAGTACTGGTCGCCGACAACGCTGTTTGACATGCCTCCGGCTTTCTTGAGCTTGACAAGGAAGTCGGCGAATTCTCTACCTTTTTCGGTGTTAAAAGCGGCTTTGCCGTCCTTATCCGAGATGTCCTGTCCCACCTCACTCATGAAGCAATCAAAAAATGTCGAGATGATCGCGGAGTTATCGACACCGGAGAAGCCCGTGCCGAACCCTGTGTAGCCAGCGGCTGCTGCTTTTCCGGCGACATCCGCCACCTGGTCCCAGGTGGTGGGGACAGCCGCTCCGATCTGCTTGAGGGTCTTGTCGTTGTAGTACAGCGTGCAGGTCCGGTAGTCGTACGGCACCGCTACCTGCTTCCCGTCCTTGTCCGCCAGCTTGTCTGCAGGGCGCAGCCAGTCTGTGACCTGCTTAGCTTCGTCCGGGAGCGGTTGATAGACCTGGGCGGCAGCAATCTGTGGGACTACCGGGGCGAACATTTTGACCACGTCAGGTGTCTGGCCCGCTGCTGCCGCCTGCGGGAGCCTACTGATCATGTCTCCGAAGGAAACCGTGGACAACTGGACATCGATGTTGGGATTTTCTTTCTCGAAGTTCTCGATGTTTTGCTTCAGCGCCGCGGCCCGCGGATTGTTCTGGCTCGGGTCCATAAAGTCCCAGTACGTCAATACCACTGGACCATCTTCTTTGTCGTTGCCTGCGTCGCCCGAGGTGCTCGAGCAGCCTGTCAGTAGTGCTGCGGCAAGGGCAACGGCGGTCAAAGTGCCTGAGCTTCTCATCATTGCGTCTCTCCTTTGAGATCGGTTGCATTTAGCGTCAGTCCGAATGAGATCGGTTGCTGAGATCGGTTGCAATAAACATAAGATGGCCGAAGGGGTCTGTCAAGGATTTATTTGATCCGGAGGCGAGGCGCTTGATGCTCTGGTGTGCCGGTTTGGCGTACATCGTCAAGACAGCGTGGTTTGTTGATCATTATGGCTCCCGCGGTCAGCACCAAAAGCCAGGCTCCGAGCATACTGAAAGAGGGTAACCAGTTATCGCCTGGTTGGTGCAGGAGACCAAAAAGCAGTGGGCCGATGCCGGCGAGGGCGTAACCGACTCCCTGGGCGAACCCCGATAGTGCCCCCGAGCCAGCTTCCGTTCTGCTGCGTTTGTTGATCATCGTGAACGCAAAGGAATAGGCACCCTGGCCCAACCCAGCAACGACCACCCACACCACTCCAGAAGCTGGTGGAGCAAAGACGATGCCTGCGTAGCCGATGGCGAACGCGACAACGAACAGGACCGCAATGGGCATAGGGCGCGGCATTCGCGCTACCACCAGAGGCGCGATCAGACCCACAGGCAGGCCGATAATTGAATAGAGCGCAAGCATAGAGCCAGCCGTTTCCCCGCTCATCCCCCGGTCGACAAAAACAGCCGGAAGCCACATCAGGGCTGCAAAGGTATTGCTTGAGCAGCCGGCGAAAATTAGCGCCATACCCCAGCCGACCGAGGATCGCCAGGGCTTTATCGCCCTATCAGGTGGCGCTGGAGGGTCACGACTTATTGGCTTCGCGCTGCGCTCACCTTTCCACTTCCCGGCAAGAACCATCAGCCAGGGCAGGGCTGCGACTGCGCTGAAGCCCGCCCAAATGCCGACTGACAACCGCCAGCCATAAAGATTGGCAAAGGGTGTGGCACATTGGGCGGCAATGGCCGTGCTGACGCCCAGGAGAGTCACGTGAAGGGCTGAAAGAAGCCCGATTCTCTTGGGAAAGTACTTCATCAGAAGCGGCGGAACCACGATATTGACCATCCCGATGCCCAGCATGGCGATCCAGGTGAAAGCCAAAAAGACCAGGGTGGTCCAACCCAGTGCGCGTCCGACCTGACCCAACGTTGTCAGCAGGAGTGCAACTAATAGCAGATGCTCGAGCTGGATGCGACGCACGAGCGGGAGAGCCAGAAAGCCTACTAAGGCGAAGCCGGCCGTCGGCAGCATCCCCAGCGTCCCTGTTGACACGGCATCGAGTGGAAGGTCCTTACCAATTGAGTCAAGGAGTGGGGATGCCGCCGAAACCGCTTGCCTGGCACTGAAGGCGACCAGCAGAATACCGATAAGAACGGTGAACCGCCCTAGTGGACCTGACGTGAGGCTGGGCGGGCTCGCCTGGTGCTTCAGCTTCCGCTGACTGCGTGGCTGGCCCATTCGCGGCCGGCTTGTTCTTCTGTGGGCAAGCCGGCGGAAGCGAGAATCCGGTCCAGCAGGCGTTGCGTGTGAACGGCTTCGCGGCCTGAAGTCAGCGGTTGTCCCCTGTCGGCGACCCGGTCCAGGAAGTGGTGAACGGCAGCCGAGAATCCGAGGGTGTCTGTCGCAGTAGCCCAGCCATATGCCTCGGCGCTGAGTTCCCGTGATGTGGTGACGCCGTTGATCGTGGTGGAAACCGTTTCGGGTGCCCTGACTTCGACGGTCTTTCCGTCACCGTAGGCGTCCAGTTTTTCGTTCCAAGCTCCTGCTGTACGGGCCGCCATCAAGACGCCTGTGTTCCCCGTGCTGAAGCGAATGGTTGCTGCGAGGCCGTCTTCTTCCCAAGGGTCGTCACCGGCGGCGTGGGCGGTGACGTGTTCAGGCTCGCCGCCGCAGTACCAGCGGAGGAGATCGACCATGTGGATGGCGTTCTCGAATGTCGCGCGGTATTCAGATCCGGGGCGGTTTTTCTGGGCGACGCAGAAGGTGGCGCCGTTGGTTCCGAAAATTTCCCTGCCGGCTGTATAGACGGGCGCATAGCGGCGGTTGAAGTCGACCATGAGCACCCGACCGCGTTCGTCGGCGAGATCTGCAAGGCGTTCTGCTTCATCGGTTGCCGGGGCTAACGGCTTTTCACAGAAAACGTCGACGTCACGATTTAGGCAAAGTTGGACGGCATGGGCGTGCTCGGCGCGTGGTGTCAGTGCAAAGACAGCATCCAGTTCCTGTGCGGCCAACATCTCCTCCACGGTCTTGTAGGCGGAGTTGAAGCCCCAGCGCCGCACCAGAGCGCTGGGATCTTCACGCCGGGAGACGAGGGCGGCCAATTCGACGTCGTCGCGTTGTACGAGGGTGGGTAATTGGGCGATGGTGGCGATGTTGCCCGCGCCGACAACTCCGACGCGGAGACGATTGGTGTTCATCGGGCGTTCCTTACTTCAGCGAGATCAGAGAGCATTGAGCGCAGGACTGCGGCGGATTGGCGGAAGCCATCCTCGGGCGCAGGGAGGTCTTGGGGGTGCCACCGGTATTCAAGCTCGATGCTCAGCACGTCGTCGTAGCCGTGCTGCAGCAACGTGGCGAGGATCTGGGACCACGGAACTACGCCGCTTCCCACGACGCGGGAGCGGACCGCCCGCTCGGAAGCGTTGACTCGGGCTGTTTCAGTGGCCCGGAAGGTGGCGTTGGGATCGGTGAAGACGAGGTCCTTTACGTGGACGTGACTTATCAGGTCGCCTTGGATTGCGAAGGCTTCTTCGTAGTTTTCGTCGTGCGTGAATGTCAGGTTGGCCTGGTCATAGAGAACGCGGACGGCAGGATGGGCGATTTCCCGGACCAATGCAGCGGTGTCCGCAGCGGTCTGGGTCATAGTGCCGAAGTGGTTTTCAACGCAAAGGCGAACCCCCGCCTGGTCTGCTTCAGGCGCGAGGGTTTCCAAGGCTTGACGCAGTTTCGCCCACCGTGCCGCATGATCGTTGTCACCGGGGTGCCAGGAACCTGCATAAACACGGACCCGGTCGGCGCCGAGCAGGTGCGCGGTCTCTATGGCGCCGCGGAATTCGTCGACTGCTTTGCGCCATTCCACGTCGTCCAGGGCATTAATGGCGGTGGTGTATGGCGTGAGACCCACAATGGGTACACCTGCGCCTTCGGCCGCTTTCAGTGCCTCCATCGCGGCGCGATGGTCCCTTAAAGGCAACCCGGACTTGTAGTCATCCTGGTAGATGACTTCGGCGGCGTCGAGCCCCACCGATCGGAAGAGATTAATTGCTTGGGGAACCGTGTGGTCCGGGGTGCCTAGTGTGTGACCAGCTAGCCGCATGGTTTCATGTCCTTTCTGACGTCTTTCTTGTTGCTGCCCAGTCCGCGGGACCGACCAGCCGGGGCGGGGCTGCGACGCGGGACCGATCCACGATCTCCATCAGCAGTCCCCAAGGGGTAACGAAGTAGGTCCAGCGGTTGCCGGCTACACGAGGGCTGTCACCTGCGACTTCCTTGCGTTCCCCGAGCACGCGAACCCCTGGTGTCTCCTGCAGCACTTCGATGGCTTCATCGACGTCGTCCACGACGAAGCACAGGTGGTGGCCACCGGCGTCGCAATGACGCGGTGGCGTCTCGCGCCGCTCAGCGCTGCTCCACTCGAAAAGCTCGATGTTGAGGTTCGGAGGCAGTCTCAGCATGGCGAGTGTGAGCTTGGCATCTGCCGGGACTTCGAAGTTTGTGGGCATAAAGTCTTCGTCGGGCCCGCGTTCGGAGCGGTATAGCTCTTCAGCTCCGAGCACTTCGACGAAGAACCGAACGCCCTCGTCAAGGTTTGGAACCGTCAGTCCGACGTGGTCAGTGTGTTGGAGTCCCGGCAAACGCCGGAGCGTCGACTCCCCTGCCGCACTCATTTTCGAGGTCCCGAGGTGGAACCGCGCACCAGAAGCTCAGGTTCGAGGACGATGTGGTCCACGGAGCCGTCAACATTCTGCTTTTCTGCCAATTCGATCGCGATATGTCCCATGTCGGCGATGGGCTGCCGCACTGTTGTCAGGGGAGGGTTGAAGCGCGCACCGAGAGCGAGCCCATCGAACCCGATGACCGACACGTCGTCCGGTACCCGCAGGCCGCTCCGACCGAGTTCCGAGATCACTGCAAAGGCCACCATGTCGTTGGCCGCGATGATAGCCGTCGGCGGATTGTCCATCTGCAGGAAGTGCTCTGCCCCGCGCGTTCCCGCATCCAGGTCTGACCCGCTGTCCAGCACCACGGGCGCGCTGCCGCTTTGGGCGGTGAGCTCCAGATAGGCGTCCATACGGTCTTGGGCCGTATGTGTCCCGGCGATACCGGAAACGTAGCCGATCGAGGTGTGCCCCAAGGCATGCAAATGGTCCAACGCCAGCATGATTCCTTTGCGGCTGTCGACGGTGACCGTAGGAACGGAGTCGTCACCTTCCACGCGGTCGATCACCACCACCTTATGGCCGAAGGCAAAACGCTTCAGGGCTTCGGAATCCACCTTCGTGGAGGGCGCCACAATCCCGAACGGGGCATACATCGCCTGCATCGCTGTGAAGTATCCATCGGTCTTGGCCGGGTCGCCGTTGGTGACGCAGAGCATGAGTTGGTAGCCGCGCTCGTCAGCTGCCTGTGTCATTGTCTTGGCAAGTTCTGCGAAGAACGGGTTCGTAATGTCAGGGACAATCAGAGGAATGATGGTGCTGGTCTTTCGACGGAGCGCTTGCGCCAGCGGACTCATGGTGTAGCCGAGTGCCTCGGCGACCCGAAGGATGTGCTCGCGTGTTTCACTCTTCACCGCCTCAGGGCGTGAGAACGCCCGGGAGACTGTTGACCGGTGGACACCGGCAGCTTTTGCAACGACGTCGATACTCAGGTCAGGCATGTTCATTTCCTCCGTGCTGGTCGTCATAGGCCCGCCAAATGGGCCGCATGACATTCTCGAGCTGGGCCAGCGTGGGCAAGCCCCGGAATCCATCATCCAGTGTCCGTGCGACACTCCGCACGAAGGGGTCGTAGAGCGGGTCGCTGTCCACATCGATCTTGTCGGATTCTGTGGTGCCGTCCAGGGCCGTGAAGGTAGCTGTGCCGTCTGAATCGACGGACGCGAATCCCGCTTCTCCGACCGAAGTGAAGCTGCAGTAGCGCTTGAACGGGGAGCCGGGGAATGCGTAGCCCACCTCAACAATGGCTTCGCGTCCGGCCGGCGTGGTGATGATCAAAGTGGCATGATCCTCAACAGCCTGGTCATGAAGGACCGAGGAGAGCCGGGACTGGATATGTGCCACTGACTCATCGCAGCCCTGAAGGAACAGATCAACGAAATGTGGACCGAGGTTGGCCAAGCATCCTCCGCCAGCCTTGATGGGGTCGAGCATCCAGGGGTTTGCGTTGGAGAGATACCGGGATGGTGGTCCTGCGATGAAAGATGTTCGCTGGTACGTCGGTCGTCCAGCTTTAGCCAGCCATCGGTCGGTCGGGCCGCCCCGCTGGACCAAGGGTACTGTGGCGGGCACGCCAGCTGCCTCGGCGGCCTTACGTACGGCAGAAAGTTGGGCAAGTGAAGTTCCCAGCGGCTTTTCCACCACGAACGGAATACCCCGTTCTATCAGGGCAAAACACTTCTCCGCCATGCCATCGTGGGGGCCAAAGACATAGGCAAGGCCAACATCGGGAAGGTCCACTAGCTTCTGCCAGTCAGCCTCCACCGGTGCTCCCCAGCCGTCGGCAAGTCCTTGGACGATGGACACGTCCTCGTCACTGACTCCGAGGACGTTGTGCTCGTCGCCAATGGCCTGCGCATAAAGCGGAACGTGCCAATGGGAAGCACCAAGAATGATTGTGCGCACATGAGTCAACCGCAATACCCCCTTGTATGAGATCGGTTGCTGAGATCGGTTGCAATAACAGTATGGATGGTGGGAGAGTTTGTCAACGGAACATCAACACGAGCCGGGCTGCTCAAGACCAGGACGCTTCCCGTCCGGAAAGAAGCCAGCATGCAAAAGAAACTTCGCACCCTGCAAACCATCGACGAATCCGGGGCCGTACTCATCGTGCGACTCGAGAACGCCGAACTCGCCGAACGCGTGGCGGAAGCCGCTATCGAAGGAGGCTTCAAAGCCCTCGAAATCACGCTTTCCATTCCCGGCGCCGTAGACGTCATTCGACGACTCGCCGCCAAGCATGGGCCCACCGGCGTGGCAGTCGGCGCCGGGACCGTGTTGGATGAGCATTCAGCCTACGAGTGCATCCGCGCCGGCGCAGAGTTCTTGGTCAGCCCGCAGTTGAACCCTGCGATGATCCGCACAGCCAACCGATACCAAATACCAACAATCAGTGGGGCTTACACACCGACTGAGCTAGTGGAAACATCAGAAGCGGGTGCGGATATCCTCAAGCTCTTCCCCACCGAGGCTGGCGGCATTGCCTATGCGAAGTCTGTGCTGGCGCCGCTGGCCCATCTGCCGATCATGCCCGCAGGTGGCGTGACACTGGAAAACGTCGGCGAATGGTTCGCGGCGGGCGTGGCGGGCGTCGGTGTGGGCAGCTACGTGACAAAGGCATGGCAGCCGGACGGCGACTTTACCCGCGTCACGAAAGCTGCCGAGGAATTCCTGTCAGCAGTGGCAGAGGCCCGCCGATAATGTCTCCGGGTGTCTTCATTGTTATCGGACCGGCCGGCTCGGGAAAAACGACGGTTGCCCAGCAAACAGCAAAGGAACAGGAAGCGGCATACCTGGACAAGGACCGGGTATGTGGCCGCTTCGTTGAATTCGCGCTGACCGCGACCGGGCACGATCCCACCGACCGCGAGTCCAACGACTACTATCGCGACAACCTGCTGCCCCTTGAGTACGAAACCCTCATGGATGTGGCGGGCGTGAACCTACGCCTCGGCCGGTCAGTGGTCCTTGATGCTCCCTTTGGAGCCTACTTCGGAGAAGCAGATTATTTGACCCGTGCTGCAGAAAACTTTCTGTGGCCCTCGTGCGAGATCACAGTCATCCGAGTGCGGGTACGTCAGGAAGTTCTCCGCGAACGGCTCACCCACCGCGGACTGGAGCGCGACCAGTGGAAACTCGCCCATTGGGATGAATACTGGTCTGCGTACGGCAGCTTGGAGTGCGCCTGGTCCGGAGTGCAATTCCTGGACTTCAACAACGAAGCGCCTCTTTCCATTGAGGCTGAGTAAACCGACCTTCGGCCTACACGCGCCACAAGTAAAACGTTGACAAGCATCACATTCAGTCCGTAAGGTTGATTGCAACCGATCTCAGCAACCGATCTCATTTGCGTTTCCCAGGTAAGAACCGCTGGAAACGCAAAGCCTTGAAGAGTTCGCGTACCGGCCCCATGCTTGGCATTAAGCGCCCATATCGCAGTCGGCCGCCTCGCCGATGCCCCGGATCGAAACCCTATCCTCCCTGGAACCCAAATATGGAGAGTTCAATGAAGACCTCAAAAGAAGCGCTGGACAGTCCAGGCTCTTCGGAATTTCCCGAAGCGTCCGAGCCGCCCCGCCGCCGCGTCAACCTGATCGCAGGTACCATCGGCCACTTTGTGGAGTGGTACGACTGGTACATCTACGGGCTGCTCGCAGCAGTATTTTCGTCGCAGATCTTTCCGAGTGACTCTGCGTTCGCATCCCTCGTGGCAGCCCTTCTCACTTACGCGGTGGGGTTTGTGGTTCGGCCTCTTAGCGGCATCATCATCTCGCCGCTGGCAGATCGTTTCGGCCGACGGCTTATTCTGACACTGTCCATCTCCGGGATGGCCCTCGGAGCCCTGATCATCGGCCTTACGCCGTCCTTTGGAACCATCGGCTACGCCGCCCCAATTCTCTTCTTGGTTGCGCGCATCCTGCAAGGAATCTCCGCCGGCACCGAGCAGCAGAGCGCCATCGCGTTCATGGTCGAACACGCTCCTGCAAACCGCAGGGGTCTCTTCGGTTCGTTTTCCAACATGGCAAGCGGCCTCGCAACTCTCGCAGCGACTGGTGCTGCGGCTATGCTCACTTCAGCCTTCTCCCCCGATGAACTGGCTGCGTGGGGTTGGCGCATTCCGTTCGTCATTGGCGGTGCGCTCGGAGTAGTCGGTCTCATTCTGCGCGCCCGTTCGGATGAAACCCCTGAATTTGAAGCAAGTGCCGCCGTCGATCAAAAGTCTGCACCGGCGCGTCTGCGGGATCTCCTGCGCGATCATCCAAAGGCCCTGCTGCAGACGGCAGCCCTTTCTGCCCCCGCAGTGGCGTACTACACATGGGCGACCTTCCTGCCCACTTACGCCAAACTCACGACTGGCCGGGACCTCGCCTCAACGCTTGCAGGAAGTGTCATCGGACTTGCATTACTCGTGATCATCGTGCCAATTTGTGGTTATCTTTCCGACCGTCTCGGCCGCCGCAAGATCTTCCCCATCATCGGCGCCATCGGCATGATCGCACTGTTCTACCCCTTGCTTTTGCTGTTGAACCAGCCAGGGTTCGGCGTTTACGTTTTGGTTTCAGCTTCAGGCTGGGTGGTCCTTGGTATCTGGCAGTCGGTCTACCCGACGATTCAGGCAGAACTGTTTCCTGCATCCGTCCGGGTGTCCGGCATCGGGTTCTCTCACCAGATCGTGATTGCCATCTTCGGCGGGACCGCACCACTGGTCGCTGCTGCCTTCGTTGGCGCCGGACAGCCAATGTTCGTCGCCTACTACATGATCGCGATAGTCGCCCTATGCCTCATCGTGTACTTCACGCTGCCCGAGACCGGCAGCAGGGGAAAACGTGCCACCGTCGCACCGGCAGACCCCGAAGTATTGGAGGGTGAGCACCTTGTTTCGACGACTGCGCCGGCCGCGGTCCGGACGAAGAGTTCAGGGATGTAGATCCCGGGCGATTCACTCGGCAGAGCCCTCGACCGAAACCGGTCGGGGGCTCTCCCTCTGTGGCGCTGACCCCACCAGGTCAGTCGATTGCGAAGACGAGCAGGGAGCCTGTGGCGGTAGCTACGAGCTTGCCCTTGGCGTCAGTGACAGTGCCGTCCGCGAAGGCAACGCGATTGCCAGGCTTCGATACAACGCCTACACAGGTCAATGGGCCGCTGTCAGCCTGCACCGAGCGTAGGTAGTTCACCTTAATCTCTATGGAGGTGTAACCCTGGCCTTGGGGAAGGGTTGTCTGCACGGCGCAACCAAGGGCGGAATCGAGCAGGGTGCAGAGGAGCCCGCCGTGAACCGAGCCGATTGGGTTGTAATGGGACTCGTCGGGATGACAGGTAAAGGTGACAGTGCCCAGTGCCGCATCCACCAGGGTCATGTTCAGTAGTTCGCCCATCGGTGGGGGTGGCAGTTTTTTGCCCATCATTGAGTGCAGGTATTCCAGGCCGCTCATGCCGGGCATGGCGGCCGCGCCAATGGCTGGATCGTCCCACGCTACGACTCGTTTACGCTCACTCACAACTGCTCCTCTTGTTCGCTTCAGCTACCTACCGCTATGGGAGCCCGTACGGCATTGCCCCATTCGGTCCAGGAACCGTCGTAGTTCCTCACCCTGTCCATACCCAGCAAAAAAGTCAGGGCAAACCACGAATGGCTTGAACGCTCACCAATCCGGCAGTATGTGATAACTTGATCGTCCGCTTTCAGGCCTATTTCTTGGAAGTAGATCTGCTCCAGTTCCCTCCGCGGCCTGAACGTTCCATTATCCGAAACAGCCCGCGCCCACGGCACATTGCGTGCTCCAGGGATATGCCCGCCACGGAGGACCCCCTCCTGCGGGTAATCGGGAATTGAAGTCCGCTCGCCGGTGTACTCCTCGGGGCTGCGGATGTCGATGAGGGATAGGCCGAGGTGTTCCTGGACGTCCTCCTTGAACGCCCGGATGGACGAGTCATCGCGCGTGACTACCGGATAGGACGTTGCGCTCCTTGCCGGCGGCAGCGAAGTCTCGAGGGGACGCCCTTCGGAGATCCACGTTTCCCGCCCGCCATCGAGCAAGCGGACGTCAGGATGGCCAAAGAGACGGAACACCCAGAGGGTATAGGCTGCCCACCAGTTGTGCTTGTCACCATAAATGACAACCGTGCTGTCCCGCGAAATACCTTTGGACGTCATTAGATTGGCAAATTCCTGCCCCGCCAAATAGTCGCGAATAACAGGGTCGTTCAGATCTGTATGCCAGTCAATTTTAACGGCCGACGGAATATGGCCCAGTTCATAAAGCAGCGGGTCCTCGTCAGACTCCACGATGACCAGTCTGTCATCAGCCATGTGCCGTACAAGCCATTCAGCCGTAACCAGCCTGTCAGGATGCGCGTACTCGGTGATTCGGGCGGAATTGTCCGCAGGTAAAGCTTGCATTGAGGTCCTTAGTGGGGTTAATAGCCCGGTCAGCGAAAAGACCCCTCCTGCACATTGTTCACGAACGAACAGAAATGGGAGTCAATTCACGAGCTTTGATTCAAGTTTTCGTGCTCGGTGCGCCCGGAGATTCGCCGGGTTTCCACAAATTCTTACGTCATGCCACACGCCGCTGTTGTTGCGGGAGCGATCAAAGAACGCAACCCTGCATTTTTCGCTGCGGCATAGTTTGAGCCGATGCCAGGTCCCTGCGAGTTGGGCCTGGAAGATCTCCGTCATAGCCAGGGATTCAATGTGCCCGGCTCCGGCTCCCTGCGGTTCAGCCTGGATCTCGCCATTGGACTTGAGCCTCAAGGAGGTGGCGGTCGTCCAGACTGTGGGCAAGGCGTCAATGTCGGAACGAACGACGGCGTCCGGGTCGCCTCCGGCGTTTAGCGTGCCCGCAAGTTCATCACGAAAGTACCGCAGGTGTTCCAGGTCGCGTTCCGTAAGTTTGACTTCGACATAACGCCGTCCGGTGGCCAGTGCCCACTGTTTCAGACCAGCATCCAGCCAATCCTGGGCAAGCCCGAGATCAAGCAACAAATCGGTCCTTCGCGGCTTTCCAGCGGATTTCGTGTTGAGCAGGTCATGCACAAAACCGAGCCCTCCAGGAGCACTTTCCATGTCATAGCGTTGCGTCGCGTTCCAGTCGCTCACTGCATCCCCTCTCGCCAACTTCCAGGGCACCCTTGGCCATCAACCATGTTAAGTGCGATTAGCGGCCTTGAAATTCCAACACCGGGCGCGGCCGTCCCGCTTCCAGTGCCGCCACGGCCGATTTCAGCCCGGCTTGGGTGTCTTCGCGTTCAAACAACGGCATAGCGATATCGAACATCGCTTGGTCTGCCGCAGCGACGCCGCCCAAGGACCAGGTTCTCAGGAGCGCCTTATGCGCAGCGTATGCCTGTGTAGCTCCGGTGGCGATCCGCTGGGCAAACGCCAAGACTTCTTCCGTGAGCTTGTCCTCGGAAACGACGCGGTTAACGACTCCTGCGCGGTTCATTTC
Source organism: Paenarthrobacter sp. 2TAF44 (assembly GCF_052114885.1). Taxonomy (NCBI): domain Bacteria; kingdom Bacillati; phylum Actinomycetota; class Actinomycetes; order Micrococcales; family Micrococcaceae; genus Paenarthrobacter; species Paenarthrobacter sp. 2TAF44. The sequence goes on from NZ_JBFRFP010000039.1 coordinate 20,120, forward strand.
CGAAGCGGATACTTTCTCCGAAGTCATCGCCCATTCTGCTGCCCGGGTCTTGCCTGCCCTTTCGGCAACCCGATAGATGCCACCCAAGAGGGTAACGATGCCAAGGGTTTGCTCCGGATGCCCGAACTCGGCTGATTCCGCTGCGAAAATGAGGTCAGCCCGCAGGGCGAGTTCAAACCCTCCTCCAAAGCAAAGGCCATGGACTTCGGCAATCACCGGCATCGGAAGCAGCTCCAATTGGTTGAAGACTGACATGTAGCGCTCAAACAAGGCACGCAACTCCCGCGTTTCCGCGCCCGGCCACGTCATGATGTCGCCGCCGAAGCTGAAGTCCGCGCCTTCAGCCCGAATGATGACTACACGGGCGTCACTACTGCCGATCGCAGTTATGGCTTCGGACAGTTCGTCCGCCATTTGAAGGTCGATTCGGTTCTGGGGCGGATTGTCCAGGACGATGGTGGCAATCTGGTCCTGGACACTGAACGTAAGGTGGGTCATTGGCATAAGCCCTTTCGCTAGGAAGTAGTTGCGAACCCGCTGAATCCGAAGGAATCAGTCGGCGGAGTAAAAACGGGATTCATCGCCCACAGACTTCCCGAGGCGTTTCCCCAGTTCAGCCGAAAACCGGAGCGCTGCGTCAAGCGGGCGATGGTGGATGGCGGCCGAGACGATCTGGCCGGCTTCGTCCTTGGTGAGGATAGTGACTCCGTTGATTTTGAGACCACTGAACGCGGTGGCCTGCCATTCAAGGTAGGTGCGCGGCCCATTGACGGTTTGATGGGTGAACTCCAACGATTCGTAAATAGAGCTGGCTGCGCTCATTACCGCTTTCACGTTCTCCCGGCCGGTGATGGGCGACCGGATGACGGAAGCCTCAAGCACAACGTCGCGGTGGAAGGCCTCGCCAAAGTCGTCAGCGGATTTGCTGGCAAAAGCGTTTATCCAGCCTCGTGCGTCTGCTGCGCCAGAGGTGGTGGCAGATGCTTCAGAAACTTCTTTGAGGAATCGACCGATGAGTGCGGCCACGTTCTGAGGCTGCTCGACGTGAGGCCAGTGGCCCGCCCCGCTGAGTACTTCCTCCTTGACGTGCCGGAATCGCGGGGCGACAGCTGAAGAGATCAGCTCGGCAGTAGCGAACGGGTCTGCTTCACCGCGGATTATTAACACTGGTGAGCTAAAATCGCTCTCCGCAGGGGCGTTCGGAATCCCTTCGTTCCAGCAGTCCACGAGGTGGGTCACGACTTCCGGACGGATGCGGCCCCCTATGTAGGTGAGCTTGTCCAACCCGGACTCGTTCAACCCGCCGCCAAGGTACTGCCGGATCCCTCGTTGGGCTTCTGCATCCCCGCCCAAATGCCGGAAAGGACCAACAGCTTCCTCAGGAAGGTGTGTCCCCGCTAAAGGCACCGGGGTAACAAATACAGCACCCACCACTTTGTCTGGATGGCGGACCCCAACAAGTTCTGCTACGAGCGTTGCCATGCTTTGCGCGACGACCACGACGGGCCTGTCCAGACCCGCCACGACGCGAGCGACGTCGTCGGCGTATCGCTCCAGGCTGTACGGGCCTTCGTCCCCGCTCCGGTCCCCCATCCCTGCCAGGTCCAGCCTCAGAAACTGGGCGTTGGCGGTGGCGAGTTCGGAGACGACGTCGTCCCAGACACTCTGGTCATCCAGGAATCCGTGGATGAAAAGCACGGCCACATCGCCGCTGCCAGTGGTTGTCAATGAGGGGTCCTGCTTCTGCAACTGCTCCATTACAGTGCTCATCTACTGCTCCTTGGTGAGGGTCGAGCCGGATGGGGACCAGGCTGCTGTATTGATGGGTGACCAGTCACTCGGCTGACCGTCCAGCCGTGCCATGCGTTGCTTGTGCTTGGCCTTGAGGAGTTCGTCCTCAAGGGGTGTGGTGAACACGTTTTCAACCAGGGTGTACTCAGCCGCCAGCCGGCCGACGGCAGCAACCGCTGCCGTATCAATCCGCCCTCGTTCCAGGTAAAGCTCGTCTTTGACGTGGAAACGGACAACTTCGCCCCAGACCACGTGATCGTTCATCTCGCCCACAGGGATGATGCGGTTTACGATGCATTCCATGGCGATGGGGGCGTCTTTGATCCTGGGCGCAGACACGGCTTGCGAAGCCTCTTTTTCAAGCCCCACCGCCTCAAACTCGTCGATGCCCGAGGGAAATTCGAAGGCGGAGGAGTGCAGGGCGTGTGCCTGTGGCAGCGTCGCCACGTTGACCACGAAGTTTCCCGTTTCGCGAATGTTGACGAACGTGTCCTTGAGGGTCTTGCCGTCTGAGCGCGGCTGCAGCGAGATCGACACCATGGGCGGCTTTCGCCCCACTGCCGTGAAGAAGGAAATGGGCGCAAGATTGGCCACTCCGTCGGGTGAGAGGGTGCTCACCCAGGCGATGGCCCTGGGAATGATGCTTCCGATGAGGAGTTTGTAGGAGTCGACGGCGTCGAGATCCGCACTATTGATGATCATGGAGAGCCTTTATCTTTCCTTGTCAGTGTGGGGGCGTTCCTTAGAAGAAACGCGACCTGAGGCTGCATCGGCGCGGCCTGCGGTGGTGGGAAGTTTTGGAGCCTAGTGAAAGTCAGCTGAAGTAAGCGTATCCGCTTTACCTATTTCAGACAAGAGTGTTGATTGAGAATTCGAAAACGCCTTGGGTGCCGCAACCGCGCGGGGGGCGGGGCGGCGGCTATCGCTCCAGAACGACAGCAAGGCCTTGCCCGACGCCGATGCAAATGGCAGCGACTCCAACACCGCCTCCACGGCGCTTCAGCTCGCGCGCCAGGTGTATGAGAATGCGGGAGCCGGACGCCCCCAGCGGGTGGCCCAGCGCCAAGGCTCCACCATGGATATTCACTTTCTCCGGGTCCAGGTCAGGCCAAAGCCGCAGGCACGCAAGGCTTTGGGCGGCAAACGCTTCGTTGAGCTCGACGACGTCGACGTCTGCCCAGGTCTTGCCTGCCCGGGCAAGCGCCTGATTCGCAGCCTCCACAGGGGCAATGCCGAAAACGTTCGGATCGTTGCCGGCCACCCCACGTGAAACGATGCGAGCCAGAGGTTCCGTTTCGAGGGCACCTTCACGGCCGATGAGCATGGCCGCCGCCCCATCATTGAGCGGAGAGGAATTACCCGCCGTTACCGAGCCACCGTCGCGGAACGCCGGCTCCAAGCCAGCCAGGGCCACCTCGGAGGTGCCGGGTCGCACGCCCTCATCGGTGAGGAGCGTCGAATCCGGATGGGGCACGACTTCGTCGTCGTAGATGCCCTCGGACCAGGCCTTGGCAGCCAAGGTGTGGCTTCTCACGGCAAACTGGTCTTGCTCGGTCCTTGATATGCCAAACTTGTCGGCCAGGATTTCAGCCGTCTCGCCATTGGAGATAGTCCAGGCCTCGTTCATCCGGGGGTTGACCATACGCCAGCCCAGCGTCGAACTGTGCAGGGTTTCAGGGCCAGCGGGATACGCCCTCTCGGGTTTTCCCAGGATCCAGGGCGCCCTGCTCATCGACTCAACACCCCCGGCAACAATCAGGTCGGCATCTCCGATTTCCACAGCGCGGCTTGCCTGGATGGCAGCCTCAAGTCCAGAGCCGCACAGTCGATTGACCGTGACGCCAGGTACCGACGTCGGAAGCCCGGCGAGCAGCGCAGCCATGCGCGCCACATTGCGGTTATCCTCCCCAGCACCATTGGCGTTGCCCAGGATCACCTCGTTAATCCTGTCCGCTTCCAGCCCGGGCTGCCTGCCCACCACTTCGCGGACCACATGGGAGGCCAAATCGTCAGGACGAACGCCAGCCAATGACTTACCGAATTTTCCGAAGGGGGTTCGGATCCCGTCGTAGATGAAGCTGCTTGCCATGCTTCTGCCTTTCGTCGTGCATCGGGGAAGGAAATCTGGAATGGGTGGCCGGCTCGCGGCCGTGAAAGGAGCATACGCCAAAAAATCGTTGCAGGACAGAGTCTAAAGCTGTACGCTTATTTCACGTCTTTACCCCTTTAACCACACCTCACAAATTCCCCGCGGCGCGCGGCGTTGCTCCCGCGGCTTCACCCTGCCCGTCCAGGGGCGCTGGAAAGAAAAGAGAGACTCATGGCAGAACGACTGGATGTTGAATTCACGGCCGATGGGGGCATCACGCTCCGCGCTTGGCTCTACATCCCGGATGGGCAAGGGCCTCATCCCGCCATCACCATGGCACACGGCTATGCGGGAACCCGAGCTCATCGCCTCGACGCATACGCCTCCCGCTTTGCTGCCAACGGATTCGTGGTCCTGGTCCACGACCACCGCAATTTCGGCGCGAGTGAGGGGGAACTCCGCCACGACATCAATCCCTGGCAGCAGATCAAGGACTGGCGCCGGGCAGTGACCTATCTCGAAGGCAGGCCCGAAGTGGACCCCTCGCGCATAGGCCTCTGGGGGTCCAGCTACTCCGGCGGGCACGCGCTTGTTTTGGGGGCCACGGAAGGACGGCTCAAAGCAGTGGTGTCCCAGGTGCCCGCCATTAACGGCCATGTGGCCGGCTCCCGGAGGGCAGTGGGCGATGCCAGGACGGCGCTGGAACAGTCCTTCATCGACGACGAACGGGACCAAGCCGCCGGCAAGGCACCCAGGATGATCGCAGTGGTAAGCAGTGATCCAAATCAGCCTGCCGCGTACCGGCTTCCCTCCGCCCTGCGCTTCTACACGCAACCCGGTCCGGAAGAATACGGCTGGGACAACACCGTCACCTTGCAATCCACCCGGGCAGCGCGCCTGTACGAACCGGGAGTCTGGGCCTCAAGGGTGTCCCCGAAGCCGCTGCTCTTCATCGTGGCCGCTGACGATGAACTGACCGGCACGGACCTGGCCCTCGAGGCCTACGAACAGGCCCAGGAGCCCAAATCACTCGTGATGCTTCCGGGCGGCCACTTCGAGCCGTACGTAGAAAACTTCGAAGAATCAAGTTCCGCCGCCCTCGACTGGTTCTTGCTACACCTCTAACCACCACAAGCTTCAGGGAAAGTGACGCATACTATGGCACCCACAACCGAGCTGGTTTACGACGTCTTTGTCTCCGGCACCCTGCCTCAAACGGGACGAGGCACACTTCCCAACGGTGACCCCCGCATCTGGTCCCCGCTATCCTCCACGCTGATCTCCGGACAGGAGAACGCGGTGCTGGTTGACCCGCCCATGACGGTGGACCAGACAACGAGGGTCGGGGACTGGATTGAGGCCTCAGGGAGGACACTTAGCCACATCTACATCACCCACGGCCATGGCGACCACTGGTTCGGCGCAGGTCCCCTGGCCGAGCGGTTTCCGGGGGTTACAGTACTGGCAACCCCGGGCACGCTCCAGGAAATGGCCATGCACGGCTCCCCGGAGTTCCGTTCCTCCTTCTGGGACTCGATCTTCCCCGACCAGATTCCGCCCACCACAACAGTGACCCAGCCGGTGGACAATGGGTCCTTTGAACTTGAGGGTCATGAACTGCAGATCATTGAAGCGGGCCATACCGACACCGACAACACCACCATGCTCTTCGTTCCCTCCATCGGGCTCCTGGTAGCCGGGGACGCCGTCTATAACGGGGTCCACCCCTATCTGACCGAGTCCCAGGACGGGGGTCTGGAAGCCTGGCTGCGGGCGATTGATATCGCGGAAAGCCTCGATCCGAAGTTCGTTGTGGCCGGCCACAAGAATCCCGCATTGCCCGATCTGCCCGGACAGATCCAAGAGACCCGCAGGTACCTTTTGGACGCATCAAAGCTCCTGGCCGAGCAACCAACGCCGGAGGAGTTCTTCTCCGCAATGCTTGCGCTTCATCCTGATCGGATAAACCCGGGTGCATTGTGGGGTGCGGCCATGAAACTGCTCAGTTGACCAGCAGACAGGCGCCCACGATAGGGCGCGTTGCGACGACTTCGGAAGCTCAGTTGCCCGATCTCGTCACTGAACCACCGCCTCCCCTCGCTGAACCTCCCCCAAAGCCTCCGTCGCACCCGTTCAACCTGTTTGCCATTCCCCTGGGCATCACTGGGCTGGGAGGCGCCTGGCAGGCGGCACGCCTGACACTTCATGCTCCCGCATGGCCAGCGGAGGTCTTTTACGGGATAAGTGCCGGCATCTGGTCCATCCTGCTTATCCGGTACCTGGCAAAAAGTTTCCGATACGGGTCCAAGGGACACTTCGACAAAGAACTAAGGCACCCCGGAAACGGCCCGTCAGCGTCGTTCATTCCCCTGGTGGGCATCCTCCTGAGCAGTCACTACATCGAATACAACAAGATGTTTTGGTCCGTGCTGTGCCTGTGCTTCATCATCGCTCTCACGCTGCTCGGAACAAGACTTCTGGTCCACTGGGTGACCGGCGGAGTGACCCTGGAATGGGTCCACCCGGGTTACCTGCTTCCTGTTGCCGCAGGTCCCTTCATCGCCAGCATCGGCTTCTCCACCATGGGTTGGCCCCAAGCGGCGATCGCCGCGTGGGGAACCGGCGCTTTTTTCTGGCTGGTGATCGGAACGGTGGTGACGGTGCGCTTCATGGCGGGGATTGAGATGCCGGACGAGTTGAAGCCCGTCTTGGCCGCGTATGTGGCCGCCCCCGCAACGGCCTGCGTTGCCTGGATAGTCATCCGCCCGGAGGGTTCCGGAATCATCCAGACAGGACTCACGGGAATCCTCCTCATGATGATTCTGATGCAGGTGGTTCTGATTCCCCAGTACGCCAGCCTGCCGTTTTCGTTGACGTTCTGGATCTTCACCTTCCCGGTGTCAACGTCGGCGAACTACGGCATCCGGTGGCTCAAGACCGTCGACGTCGCCGGCTCGGAACTCATCTCCTGGGCCCTCTTGGGCCTTGCCACGGCTTTTGTTCTTGGCACCGGAATACGGACACTCATTCACGGTTCGCCAGCCAAGATTCGCCAGCCGAGAAACAGCGCTGACGCTCCGACGCAGCCGTAACCACAGCAAGTTCGCGCGGACGCTCCTAACTTAACGTCCGACGTCGGGCACTTGAGTTTTGGGAAATGGTTGCCGCGCGCAGGGGGCGACAAGGAAGGACCTTCGGGTGGAGCTGGACTTGTAGAGAGTCCAGCTCCACCCGGAGGTCTTTTCCGCGTTCAGGACACTCCCCAGTGGGGCATGACCGCGGCACGGGATCATCGAGCCCTGAGCAGCTCGGCGCGGGATGCCAATTGCTTCTCCAGTCGGCGCCTGCCGGAGGCGCTGCCCGCGAACTGCGCCTGGAGGTGCGACAGCACCCCGTCCGGAAGTCACCGAACCTTCCCTCCGCTGCTGACTCGGCAAACAGCGGAGCCACCTTGCTCCGGAGCAGGAGCAAGGTGGCTCGGATTGGGACTATTTATCGCTGACGTCCTGTGTGACCCTTATGCGTCCGAACGTGAACGGCGCATGGTCATCGCCCTGACTGCCCCCACGGCTGCAGCTCCGGCCAGGAGTGGAATGGCCAGGGCGAAGAAGATCTGGTCCACGCCCCATCCCGCACCCAGCATCACGCCACCCAGCACACCGCTGACGATGGAGCCGGCCTTGCCGAAGCTGTGCATCCATGACACGCCGGTTGCACGGGCTTCAGTGGGGAAAACCGATGTGCTCAGTGCGTTCATACCGCTGTTGGCACCCACCAGCACAACGCCGATGGTGAAGCCCAGAACCAGCAGCAGGGGCAAGGTCAGATTGACTGATGCAAGGATCCAGGCCGCTCCGGCGGCCAACGTGAAGGCCGCACCGAGGGATACATATTTGCCCAGCTTCTCCATGGCAAAACCGATGGCCGAAGCTCCAATCACACCGCCGATGCCGAACATGGACACCACATTGCCGGTGCCCGCAGCGTCGATATTAAGTTGCTTGACGATCAGCGGAAGGTAGTTCAGGAACATATAAACCACTGCGGCGCAGATGAAGTAGCAAAGCCAGATGAGCAGCGATACCACCACAAGTTTCTTGGACAGTACAGCCCTGACACCTCCAACCGGCTTGGCGCCGCCAGCCTGCGGTGCGCCCGTCAGATCCACTGTGTTCATGTCGAAACCGGGAATAATGGCACTCAGTACCTTCGTGACTTTTTCTGTCCGGCCTCCCCTTCGAATCATGAACACCGTTGATTCCGGAAGGCCCCACACCAGTGCAGGCAGGAGAACCAATGCCAGTATTGTTCCGGTTCCGAGCAGCCACTGCCAGCCCAGGGTGGGAAGAATGGTTGACGCCAGGAAGCCGGTGACGACTGTCCCCAGCGGGAAACCGGTGAAGGTGATGGCCACAATGGCGGCCTTCCGCTTTTCAGGCGCGAACTCGGCCACGAGCGTGATGACCAAGGGCATCACAGCTCCGAGGAACAAGCATGCCACCACCCGGAAGATTCCCAACGTCAGGTCGTTGTGTGCCAGCGCGCCGCCCAAGGTGGCCAGCCCAAAACCTGCCGTGCCTACGATAATCGGGAGCCTTCGGCCGATCTGGTCCGACAGCGGGCCGGCAACCATCGAACCGACGGTGAGGCCCACAACTCCCAGCGTCACCATGGTGGTAACTGTTGCCAGCGAGGTACCCCACTGCGTGACTATTTGTGGGTAGATGAATCCCCACAGGCCGATTTCAACTCCTTCAAGGGTCATGGTCAGGAACCCGAGAAGGATGATCACACGGCGCCTGTTGCCAAGCGGCGCCTGATTGAGTATTTCCTGAACGGTCAAGCGGGAGGATGCCGGGGTCCGGAGGTCGGTCGTCTTTGACGCCTCGTTGGCAATTGCCATGTTGTTTGCCTTTCTAATGCACGCCGTCGTTGGCGTGCGTGAGCTGATGCGAAACTCGTAGTGCTCGTGGATCAGGGCACGCAGTCTTCCGTGAGCGATTGCCGTCTAGGTTGTTCCCTTGCGCCTTGCTCATGGCGACCGAATCCTCAAGTGTGATCGGGGACACAGGGTGAACTCTGCGATTGAAAGAAGCTTAGGCTATACAGCTCTTTCAAGCAATTGTTTTTCGGTATTCAATCCGCTGGCCTTGCCGTCCGCGAGATAGCCTCGACCCGAAGCGCCTCCAACCAGTCGCTGATCACGTTCCAGGACTCCTCCCAGCCGCCGTCGAGCATCATGTCATGTCCGATCCCGGCGAGTTCCCGCACGTCGGCGCCATAGCGTCGTGCGGTTGCGCGCGCCGACCGCGCTGGCACCATTCGGTCGTGCCTGCTGTGGACGGACAGAAGCGGATATTCGGACTTCACCTTCGCCGGAAGGTGGAAAAGCAGCTGGTACTGGACCCAAGGTGACTCGCCGCAAAGAGAGCGGGAAATTTCCGCCGCCTCTTCAGCGCCCATCCGCTCGAACAACATGTCGGGCGGCAGCCGAAGGCTTCGACCCGCGAGAAACCGCATCGCCTGCCACGGATGGCTTCTCAGCACCGAAAAGACCGTTCCGAAGGCCGGACCGGAGGTGATGGAGCCAACAAGCACGCCCGCGCTCACCGTCGTCGGCTGCAGCGCCAACAGCCGCTGCACCACCAGTCCACCGAGTGAGTGTCCAACCAAGACGATCTCATCGGCATCGACAGCCTCGACCGCGCGAAGGACGTCTTCAACATAATCCTTCAGCCGGGCGGAACGCAGGCGACCTCCACTGCCGCCGTGACCACTGAGCGAGACCGCGTACGCCGCATAGCCATCCTCGGAAGCTGCGTGCATCCAGTTGCGCCAGCACGTGGCGTCATGGCCGAGGCCATGCACAAAGAGAAGAGCAGAACGGGGTCGGATCGCGCCCGGAGGGCCGGACGCGAGAATCTCGAGTTGAACATTGCTGCCGGGGTTAAACATCATCGTTTCCACAGCAGCCGAACCTACCAGAGAGTGACATAAGTAACAATGGTTTGCCTATTGCGACGGTGTCCTGCCGCGAGCCGTGACATGATCAGCACCGCTCCAGAGCGACGTCCGCAATATCGGACCTATCTGGTTCTTCCCTACGAGCAAGCAAAAATGCTCGACCGGAATACCGGCCGAGCATTTTTGTCTGAACTGTTATTGATTCCCCAGCCGCCAGCGATGTTGCCAGACCCTGCTTGGAAATCGGCTTGCTCAGTAGTAGGGAACGGGACGGTTCTCCTTGCGCCAGAGCTGTTCGAACTCGGACCATCCAGGTGGCGGAACGAGGCCTTGAACGCGCCAAAGGTCCTCAGGGGTTTCGTCGACGTGGATCTCCCAGTCGTAGCCGCGCTCTTTCACGAAGGGAACAAGGACCTCCTCTACCTTCTCGTGGAAGTCTGCCCGGATCTGTTCCGAGGTCAAGCTTCCGAGGGCGATTCCGTTCACCATCGTTTTCTTGTTCGTGTGGTGCTCGATGAAGTCGACTGTTTTACGGGCGATGTGGTCAAGGCGGATGCGTATGAAATTGTTCGCCGCTTCGCCTCCAACGTAGATGCTGTTGCGGGGCATCTCATGAAAGACGACGACGACGTAAAACTTCGGCAGATCGACCAAGTCGTAGTAGATCGACGTTATTCCTCGAGTCAACGCCTCCTTGTCCTCATCGGTAAAAGCGTCCTTGGGTGTGTAAATTTCCCAGAATGGCATTCCAGGCTCCTCCTTCTCCTTTGTAGGTGTTGCATGGGTGACCGTAGACCCCGTCGCAGGATTAGCAGCGCTGCAATCGTGATCTTCATCACCATATAGCCGCTCGTGACTGCCGGATTGGGACCAGCGCGTCAAGGTGATGTACAACTGCGCCTGGTTGAACAGTGCGTGATTCAGGCGCACTCCGGCAAGGTCCAGTTGCGTGGCTTAAGGCGGTGGCTGCGTGATCTACTAATGCCTATCCAGCGCCACCGCTGTTGGAACAGCAGCCATTGAGGGGAACTCTTCGCCACCACGCAGGTGCTCCAAGAACCATGAACTTGCGGCTTCGCTGGATTGCTCGAAGTGGTCCGTATAGGTGTCGAAGTGGCCGCCTTCATGCACGAGAACCTGCTTCGGATGACGGGCGGACTCGAATGCTGCCAACTGGACTTCCGGGAAGGTGCAGGTATCAGCCCGGCCTACGATCATCAGCAGGGGCTTCGGTGCCAGGTGAGGAATCCATCCGGCTGGTTCGAACTCCAGCAAGTGGGCTACCGATCGTAGCGTCACCTCGTTGCTCCATGACGGCGAATCCTGGAGAGCGAAGTTGATGAAGTCCTGCTCAACGCTCGGAGGAAGGGCACAGAGCGTGTTGGGGTCCGACGAGAAGACCGGAATCATTTCAGGCGCTTCTCCGGCGATACGGCCGCGGCGATCGGCCTCGAGGCGCCGTTCGAGTTCGGCTCTCTGCTCAACGCTGAACATCTGCCGACTGTTCAGGTGCCCGCTTACCTGTGGAATCTGGGCAACGACACATCGGACCCTGGGGTCGTTGGCGCCGATCACCATGGCCAGCCCTCCTGCAAAGCTGGATCCCCAGAGGCCAACTCCGGCAGCGCCGTCAACCTCGGGAAGTTCTGTAGCTTGTGTGATCACGTCTCGCCAGTCCGCCATCTGCACATAGGGGTCAACCTCATGGCGGAGCTTGCCCCCTGAAGTGCCAAAGCCTCGGTGGTCGTAGACGATCACGGTGAAACCGGATACCGCGAAGGCCGCTGCATAGTGGTCGATGTGCTCCTTTATTCCACCGAATCCATGGGCCATGACGATGCAGGGTGCGGCCACGTTCGGTTCTGCGTGTAGGTAGCCACGAAGAACGGTTCCGTCCTCTGTCTTGATTTCAATATCTCTTCTTACGAGTGCTTCACTATTTTTCACAAGTGTTTCCTGATCTAACTCGTCGGCAGTTGGTGGTGAGTTGCAGTCCTGTTGGCCTGCTCAGTAGTACGGGACGGGACGGTTCTCCTTGCGCCAGAGCCTCTCAAAGTCCGATTCTCCTGGTGGGGGGACGAGGCCTTGCACACGCCAAAGATCCTCAGGAGTTTCGTCGACGTGAATCTCCCAGTCGTAGCCGCGCTCTTTCACGAAGGGTGCCAGCATCTCCTCGGCCAGATTGTGGAAGTACGCCCTAATCTGTTCGGTGGTGAAGCTTCCTGCGGGCATCCCGTTCACGACCATGTCCTCGTTCATGTCGCGGGCGATATGGTCAACGCGGATGCGTATGAAATTGTTTGCGGCTTCGCCTCCGACGTAGATGCTGTTGCGGGGCATGTTGTGGAACACGACGACAACGTAGAACTTCGGCAGGTTCACTAATTCATAGATCGACGTGATTTTCTCTGTCAGCGCCTCCTTGTCCTCATCGGCAAAAGCGCCCTCGGGCGTATAAATCTCCCAGAATGGCATCCAGGCTCCTCCTTCTCCTTTGTAGGTGTTGCATGGTGACCACGGCCCCCTTTGCAGGATTAGCAGCCCCGCAATCGTGATCTTCATCACCGTAGAGCCGCTCGTGACCGCCGGATTGGGACCAGCGCGTCAAGGTGATGTACAACTGCGCCTCGTTGAATTGAACTGCCCCTGCTCCCGTGGCTGACCCTGGCGCACATATGCGACTGAGGGACGCGATTTTCCTATAGCGACCTCGTTGTTCATCCGTAGCGTGGCAAATGTGGCGCCTCGTTCGGAGCCGCCAACCACACTGGAGGTCATAATGAGCAGCAACACCCGTTCCTCGAAGCTAAGCCCGCCGGTCCGTGCGACGGTCTACGCCGGCCGTTGGCCCGAGATCCCGGCCCGCGAGTTTCCCGGCATCCCACCTGGTACTTTCTCTCCCACCACGGCGACTCTTATCAGCGGCCCTACGGAGGCAATCCTCGTTGACGCGCTATTCCTCAAAGAGGACGTCAAGGATCTCGGGGACCTGATCGAGCGCTCGGGCAAGAAACTCACCACGATCTACCTGACCCATGCACATGCCGACCACTATCTGGGCTTTGGACCGCTCCTGGAGCGCTTCCCCGAAGCAAGAGCCGTGGCGCTTCCCCACGTAGTGGAGGCCATCAAAGACACAATGGAGCAGCAACGAGTGGAGTGGGATCTGTTGTTCGGTGACGCTTGCGTGACGGCCGGCCCCCTTCCCGATCCCTTGGAAGGCCACACCCTGCACGTCGATGGGTCGCTGGTGGAGATCATTGAGGTAAAGCAGGCCGACATCAATCCAACCACCGTGGTCCACGTGCCGGACATCGGCCTGGTTGTGGCAGGTGACGCGATTTACAACGAAATCCATCCAATGCTCGGACTCTCCACGCCCGCGGAGTGGGAGGACTGGCTGGAAACAGTGGATCTTGTGGAGGGCCTCAATCCCCGGATGATCGTCAGTGGCCACCGAAGGCCGGACGGTGATGACTATGCCGTCACTGACATGATCGCCACCACCCGGGCCTACATCAAGGATTTCGCTGCCGCTTATCAAGATGCCAAGGATGCCGAAGAACTCACCCGCGTCATGGTGGCCAAGTATCCGCATCACGGAAACCTGTGGACACTTCAGTTCTCTGCGCAGAGTGCGATAGCACGTCGCGATTCCTGCGAACTCCTCGTAAGCACTGGGACAGAGGTGAACTAGTTACTATTCTTCTTCAGACGTTCGGAAACGAGGCCGCATCCACTCTTCCCTAACATAGTCATTCAGCTTATGGTTATGTCGGAACCCGGAGTGGGGGCCTGAAGGGTGATGCTTCGGGTTCGCCACGGATTTTTGTCTGTGACTGTGGAAAGGGCCGTTTTGTTAGACCTGCGAAATACTCTCAGTACCAACTCGGAGTTCGATGCTCATTGGAGGATCGAAGCAAATGAGCGCATCGCAAGGATGGATCTAAAGCCGATTGGAGCAAGCGAACGTCCAGGGAAGTTCCTGAAGCGCGACCTTGGGGACATCCTGATCACCGACTGGGATTCTCCGCCGATCGAGGGAGTGCGCAGCGCGAAGGACGGACGCGGAGGCGATGAGGCATTGCTGCTCTTCACGGCCTCTGCCGGGAAACAAGTCATAGATACGGCATACGGAAGCGCGGTCCTACAGCCCGGGATCGTGCTTCTGTCCGACACCCGCGGGCCGGGCAAGTTTGTCATTCCGCATTTCGTACGGAAGAAGAGCGTCAGGATACCTTCCTCCGCCCTCATCCCCTTCCTTGCCAAAACAAGTATTCCGGACTCCTTGGTACTCCGGACAGCAGACAGCCCCCTGGCACAGATCCTCCAAGACCTACTGCACGGGATCGACCGTCAATACACCCGAATGTCGCAGTCGGAACTGGAAGGTGCCCGTAACGCGATGCTTTCGCTCATCGCCGGACTGGTCCTCGGTAATAAGGCCAACGTTGGCGGCAGCGACTTCCTGCCAATGCTTCGGCCGCGTCTTGAGCAATGGATTAGCGAGCATCTTCAATGCAGGACCCTCCGGGTAGAGGACATCGCCACAGCACATAATGTCTCTCCGCGAACGGTACAGCGAGCCTTTGCTTCAACAGGTGACAGCGTCCGGTCGGTTGTTCGCGCTCATCGACTCGCGGCGGTCAGGCGCGACTTGCTCACATCCGACCAACCGGTGGCCACAATTGCCCACCGCTGGGGTTTCTTCGACGCTAGTCACTTGAGCCGGATATTCAAGCACGAGTTTGCGATGACACCCGGAGAGTTTCGTGAGAGTTATCAGCAGACAACAGCGCCGGCATCAGCTCCTGCACCCCTTGGTCTCGGCGTTCCGGCGCCAGACTCGGGAGTCAACGAAGCGTCACGGTCAACCGGGTTGATATCCCAGCCCTTGGATGACGCTTGGGCGCCACTCTTCAATGCCCTTGCAGGGGCGAGTCCCACATAGGAGCAGTTTTCTGGCATGCGGACGTACAGACGACAGGGCAAGGAAACAGAAATTGACGAACTTCGACGCAACCCAGACCGCTGCCACATCAGGCCTCGCCCTGAGAGAAAAAGTGATGGGGAAAGAACATGTCCAAAAGTCTCTTGAGGAAGCAAGTGACTTCTCGCGGGCCATTCAGGAACTCGTTACAGATTTTGCTTGGGGAAGGATCTGGACCAGAACGGGTTTGGATCTGCGAACGCGCAGCATGCTGAATCTCGCCATGTTGACTGCCCTGAACCGAAACCAGGAACTCGCCGGGCACGTCCGCGGAGCACTCAACAACGGTGTCACCGAAAAGGAGATACAAGAAGTCTTGATTCAGGCAATGGTCTACTGCGGGGCTCCAGCCGCCTTGGAGTCATTCCGTGTTGCCGAACGGACCATCATCCAATACAACGCCGAGAACAACGGCTGAGAACCACTGGACGCGGGCCGTGCCAAAGCCATTCGTCTCCCATCTCTAACGTGATTCGACCCCGTGACCCCACCAGTCACTCGTGCGTTACCTATTCTCGTTGGACGGTTGTGAGACTGCCTCAGTTGTATCGAGCTTTGAAAAAGGAAGGGAATCGGCATGACTGTCATTGAAGACATTCCGCAGCGATTGCTGCCTGCCCCTGGTGCAGATGGCTACTGGGATCTCACTGAGGTTGATGCATCCAAAAGGGAGGCCACTTTTGAAGAGTTCTTATCGACCGCACTTGTAGACATGGCAGTGCGTATCGACGCAACCTGGACGGCAGCGTCGTTTCAGTCCTGGGCCCGCCGCCGCTGGATCCAGGATCTTGCCCTTGTTGAGGCTGGCTGTGATCCCTGCCAAGGCATGCGAGGAAAGCGCCGGGCCGCTCGGGCAGCGGACCCATACCTCGGTGTAACGGTCCTGCGCGAAGGGAGCGAAACGCTGGTTGTGGGCGACGCAACGTTCGACATGCGCCCAGGCGATGCTGTTGTGTGGCGCAGCGACCAGCCGATCCGGTTTCAGGTCCACTCACCACAAATCAAACAGACACTTATTATCCCGCTGATCGCACTGGAGGAAACGAGTGGCGGGAACTTCCTGTTCCGACCGCTACTCCTTGACCGCACAGCACCGGCCACTGAGTTGTTTACCGGGTACCTCGCGTTGCTGGCGCGGACGCTTGACCGGCTGAGCGCCTCCGAAATGCGCGCGGCACGCAGTGCGGCCTTGGAGCTGTTAATTCCGGCGGCCCGCCACCACGTCACTGCGGAAAACGGAGGAGCAACTGAGCCGCCAATTGCCCTGATGAAGGACTGGATCGAGCAGCGCCTTCGGTCGGGGGACATCACAGCCCTTTCGATCGCTGCCGCTCACGGGATGTCGGTTCGCGGAGTGTATAGGGTCTTTGAGGAGGCCGGCGAGACTGTCGGAGCGTTCGTGCGAGCACGACGGTTGGCTAGGGCGCGTCGGGATCTCGCCGCTGGAGCCGGTTCAATCGCGGATATCGCGGTACGTTGGGGCTTTTCCGATCCCAGCCACTTCGCTCGTGCCTTCCGCGCAGAGTACGGCTGCGCGCCCCGGGATTACCGGACCTCCGCCGCGACATTATCCTGACGTGCTGATTTTCGATTTAAGGTTCTGGCACAGATAGGCCAGAACCTGGCACGCAAATGCAGGAAGTCGACCTTCGCCGCCAGTGAAGATGTATTCACCAAGCCGTAACAAATCAAGGAGGAATTTCTGTGGCCCGTGAAGACATCGAGTTCACCGCACAAGGTGCGACAATGCGTGGCTGGTTCTACCCCGCCGACGACTCCAGCGGTGAGGCGCCGTGCGTGGTCCTGTCGCACGGATTCTCAGCAGTCAAAGAGATGTGGCTCGACCACTACGCCGAGGTGTTCCAGGCGGCCGGGTTGAGCTGCCTGGTCTACGACCACCCCGGATTCGGGGCCAGTGACCCGTTGCCGGGTACGCCACGTCAGGAGATCGACCCGTGGCAGCAGATCCGCTGCACCCAGCACGCGATCACCTACGCCCAATCCCGTCCCGATGTCAATGCCGACCACATCGGCCTCTGGGGAACCAGCTACAGCGCTTCGCACGCCTTCGTCGTCGCCGCGACCGATCACCGGGTCAAAGCCGTCGTCACCCAGGTCCCAGCCATCTCAGGCACCGCATCGTTCACCAGCCAGATCCGCATCGACCACTGGGCACCGACCGACGCCGCGTTCGCCGGCGAACGACTCGCCCGGATGAGCGGCGCCGCACCGACGATGATGCCCGTCGTCACTGAAGACCCCGCCGGGCACGCCGCGCTGGGACACCGCGACTCCTACGAATGGTTCACCACCCACGCCGACCGGGCCCCGTCCTGGCGCAACGAACTCACCGTGCAGTCCGTCGAGTTCGTGCGTGGCTACGACGTCGAGTCGTGGATCCCCGCGATCTCGCCCACCCCGCTGCTGATGATCGTTGCACCTCACGACCGGGTAACCGACGGCCAGATCGCTCTCGCGGCCTACGAAACAGCCTTGCAGCCCAAGAAGCTGGTCCCGATCCCAGGAGGCCACTTCGACTCCTACACCGGACCCAACTTCGACACCACTTCCCAAGCCGCCCGGGACTGGTTCCTCGAACACCTCCCCACCGGGCACTGAAAGGCCACGAATCATGTCCCAGACAACGACGTCACCCGGACCCACCGCCCTCGAGTTCGTCCACCTCGAACTCGTCCACCACAACCCGGTCGCCGCCTACGAGTTCCTCCGCGACAGCCTCGGTGCCGAGCGAGTTGAGAAAGAGATCGCCGACTACATCTCGAATACCTTCGGGGTCGTCGGCGAGCACGTCAAGGTCGGAAACATCGTGTTCCAGATCTTCACCCCCGGACCCAACCTTCCGACCTGGCACACCCAACTCCACGAACACGGACCAAGCGTCCACAACGTCACCTTCTTCGTCAACGACGTCGAGACCGTCAAACAACGGATGCTCGGCAAGGGTGCCACCGAGATCATCGACACTCACGTGCCCTTCGACGAGATCGGCCTCGGCGACGGACCCTCCCGCCTCCTCGTCATGGATGCACGAGAACAAACCGGCCTCCGATTCGAACTATGCCCTAACGTCCCCGGCTGGAACCCCTATCCAGGACGAACCGACACCACACCACCAACCAACACCGACCAACCCACCGCCCAGGCCCTCCTCCATCTCGAGATCGTTCATCCCGACCCGGAAGCGGTCTTTGAGTTCCTCAGCGATTGCCTTGGGGCGGAGCGGGTGGAAAAGGAGATCTCCGAGAATCTGGAGAAGGCATTCGGATTCGGACCCATCCTTCATGCCAAGGTCGGAAACATTGTTTTTCAGATCCTGAAACCTCCGCCAACTATCTTGGGCCAGCCCACCTCGTGGTACGAGGAGCTCGAGGAGCGCGGCCCTGGCGTTCATAACGTGACGTTCTATGTGGACGATGTGGAAGCGGTCAAACAGCGAATGGTCGGCATGGGAGCCACCGCACTCATCGATATGGACGTGCCGTTCCACGAATTCGGCATGGGAGAGGCGCCCACCCGCTTGTTGGTGATGGACGCCCGAGAGCAGACAGGCCTACGGTTCGAGATGGTCCAACCGATTGATGGTTGGACTCCCTATCCGGAGGCATCCGAGCGTCTGGGTATCAGCAATAAGTAGAAACGAGTTGCGACATTCAGCCACCCGACGGAACTGCGGTTCCGTCGGGTGGCTGAGAGATCCAGATGATAGCCAGCCTCGGTTCTTCCAAAAGGAGAAAAATGATCACGCAGCTACCTCAAAGCGAAGACGAGAGCTTGAAGTATGCCGTTCTCGTCGACCGTCGCCCCTCTCTTACCCGAGACCTCCCGTATGGGCCTGCCGATCTTCAGTGGGTAACGAATACGTCAACCCTGCTCTACGGCTCCCGTGACGCGATCTTGATCGATACCTTCACGACGGCGGCACAAAACGAGAGGCTGGTCGAGTGGGTCGCCTCTTTCGACCGCAACTTGGTTCGAATTTACTCCACCCATGGGCATGGGGATCACTTCTTCGGCATCGGACAGTTGCTCCGCCGGTATAGGGAAGCCACTGCAGTCGCAACCTCCGGAACGGTCCGGGAGGCTAGGAAGCATGCCTCGCCTGCAATGCTGACGGAATTCTGGGGCATGCTGTTCCCCGGTGAGATCCCGTCTCCGCTGCAACTGCCCACTGTTATCGATTCGCCGGTCCTGGAGCTTCATGGCCATGAACTCCAAATCATTCCAACGGGTTTCACAGACACCGAAGACACCACGGCCGTATGGGTACCTAGTCTGGGTTTGCTCGTCGGCGGTGACGTTGTTTATAACCACACGCACCCGTACCTCGCGGAGACTACTCCCTTATCGCGGGACAATTGGCGATCTGCACTTGAGCAACTGTCCAGACTCGGCGCCAGGGCTGTGGTGGCAGGGCATAAACACAGCGACTACCCGGATGACCCGGACGATATCGCAGAAACGTTGTCCTACCTTGAAGATTTTGACGCGTTGCGCGAAGCCACCACAACCTCCGCCGAGCTATATGCCGCCATCCTCGAAAAGCATCCAAACCGCGCTAATCCTGGCTCCGCGTGGGCGGCAGCAAAGGCGGCTCACGCCGCCTAGCGCGTTGAGCACTCCTGCACACGAGCGGCGGACTTTCGTCCATAATTGAGCATCGTAGGACTCCCCCTGTGGTGAACACCAGATTGTTCAAGGAATTCTTAGTGAATAACGTTTTGGCAAAAGCGCAGGTAGTCAACGAGGACGGGGCTTGGGCCAGGTTCCTGCCCGGCTTGCCCTGGCAGCCGAGGAGACGACGTCGGAAGAAGCGACCATTGATCTAATCGCCGCTCTTCGTGAATACGCCGAAGACTGGGAGGACCACCTCCGCAGGGCGCCGAATCATCAGGGCAACTGGGCCCTAGTGCAACTGATTCACTCCGCCACTAATGAGGAACTGGACGCTTGGCTGACCGGTAGCAAGAAGTGAGCCAAAACCTTACATGACGGGCGAATTCTTCGGACTCGTATCTCACGGCCAGTGGACCGGGCCGAGTACGGTCCTTCCCCTCTGGGGCGAAATTTGAGGAATCAACTCGAATCAAGCCCGCATGTCAGTTGCCCTGAGCCAGCGGCGCGAACCGGTACCCAACGCCGCGCGCGGTCTCGAGCCAGCGCGGGTTCTGGCTGCCGTCGCCAAGCTTCTTGCGCAAATTGCCCGTATGCACCTCAACGGCGCGTTCATCCGCATCGCTGACGTAACTGTCGACGTCGTAGGTCATTTCGCAGACGCCGCGCCAGATCTGCCTTGGTCCGCACAATCCTGCCGGTCGTAAGGAGGGCAAGCAGGAGGTCGAATTCAGTGCGTGTCATCCTCAGTTCATTCCCGTTCAGGACTGCCGTACGGGATCCGGCCGAAACGGCAAGGCCGCCCGATGCCAAGCAACTCACAGGCAGCAACGGCGATAAGCGCGTCCGCACCGGTGACTATCGGATCATCCACGAGATCCAGGACGCACAACTCGTCGTCCTTGTCCTTGCCATGGGCCAGCGCCGAGACATCTACCTGCACTAACGCCGGCAGCCCCTGGCGCTTCATGTCAGCCTGACGAGTCACCACCATCTAACTGGGCGCCCATGGCGGGCTGACGGCGAAACAGGATTCCATAAGAGTTCCGGAAACTGGTGCGTCAGTGGGCCGACGGTGAGGGAAACCATCGGCCGAGCTGTAACGCGGCTTCGTCACGCCACCACATAGCAACCTTGCTGGCAGAGCGACTCCCGCTCTACATGCTTTCATCGGCATGGCCCTTAGCGTCGGATATCTGGACTTTGATGCCGCGGCCTTGAAGGATGCCCGGCCATGCCAACTCACGCAGTCGATTGCCGCTTGGATCTACGAGGCGATGCCCCTCGACAGCGTTGCCTTCGAATAAGGGTGCCTTCCACCTGCTCGGCCTGAACTGGACGAGCGAATGGCAGCAGAGGGACCGGTGTCAGGGTCGGCGGCGAAGGCGTCGTCCGGGACCGTGACGCTGCCCCTTTCACGCTGACGCCCTCCCCTGCTTGCGTCTTGGGTTGCCGCGGCCACGCCACCTACCGGGTGTACTCTATCCACCAGGTGCGCGTCGTCCCCGACAGTGCAGACCTTCAGAGGAGCCGACTATGGCTGATGACAGGGTGAGCCAAAAGCAGTGCTACGTGCGACGGGACCGGGGTCGGTGAACAAGAACCGGCTCGAGGCGTTCAGCGACGGCGTGCTGGCCATCATCATCACCATCATGGTCCTGGAGCTGCACACCCCGGAAACGCCAACCTGGGAGGGCGTGGCCGCAGTTCTGCCGACCCTCTTCAGCTACCTTCTGAGCTTCGTGTATGTCGGGATCTACTGGAACAACCACCACCACATGATCCACCTGGCCAGTCGAGTGAACGGCGGGATTCTCTGGGCCAATTTGCACCTGCTGTTCTGGCTGTCTCTCTTCCCTTTCACGACACGGTGGATGGATGAGTCCGGCTTCACACAGGTGCCCGTCCTGTTATACGGAATCAACCTGCTGTGTGCAGCGATCGCGTACTACATCCTGGAACG
>NZ_JBFRFP010000040.1:0-39598 GCF_052114885.1 Paenarthrobacter sp. 2TAF44
GGACCACATGTGGTCGGGGCCGCCGTCGTATGTACTTTGGGGCAGTTCCTGGCTAGTTCACCGGTCCGGTGAACTTCTCACCAGGGCCCTTTCCTGGTGCGTCAGGGATAAGGGAAGCTTCGCGGAAAGCCAGCTGGAGGGAGCGCAGTCCATCACGCAAAGGCCCGGCATGCTGGGAACCGATTTCGGGGGCAGCTGCCGTTACGAGGCCAGCCAATGCAGTGATGAGCTTGCGGGCCTCGTCAAGGTCTTTGAGGTCCTCCGCGTTGGGGTCATCGGCAAGGCCGACCTTCACAGCGGCGGCGCTCATCAGGTGGACCGCGCCGGTGGTGATGACTTCTACTGCCGCAACTTCCGCGATGTCACGGATCTGCTGGGAAACCCCGGCATCGGCGGCGGGGGCTGTGGCGGTGTCCTCGGAGTAGGAGTTGCGCGAATTGCTGTCTTCAGTGCTCATACTGGTAAGCTTGTCACAGACCGACTGGAAGTCGTTATTCGCATTAAATGCTCCCGCCCCGTGCAATGTGCGCTTGGCGGGTTATTTCTGTAGAATTGATTTTCAGTTTGCAAGCGGAGTTCTCTCCCACCCGCGTCAGCCGTTTTCCCTTCGGGGAACAGGATTCCTTCACGGAACAAGAGGTTGCCGGGTACTGGTCGGACGCTCAGAGGCCCAGCCTCCGGAGTGCGTGCTTCTCTACAAGGGAGCACACCCGATCCTTGAGGCCTTCGATTGCACCAGCAATTGGAGGCCTTCTCTATTTGCCGGTGAAACTCACCACAACCACAGGAGCTTTAACATTAGCGAGCCAAGAATCAATGAGCGTATCCGCGTCCCCGAGGTGCGGCTGGTCGGCCCTGCCGGCGAACAGGTAGGAATCGTCCGCATCGAGGACGCCCTGCGTCTTGCTGCCGAATCCGATCTCGATCTCGTTGAAGTTGCCCCGCAGGCTAAGCCTCCTGTTTGCAAGTTGATGGACTTCGGCAAGTACAAGTACGAAGCTGCCGTGAAGGCGCGTGAGGCCCGCAAGAACCAGACCAACACGGTTCTGAAGGAAATCCGTTTCCGCCTCAAGATCGACAAGCACGACTACGAAACCAAGCGCGGACATGCACTTCGCTTCCTCGGCGCTGGTGACAAGGTCAAGGCAATGATCCAGTTCCGTGGCCGCGAACAGCAGCGTCCGGAGATGGGCATCCGCCTGCTTCAGAAGTTTGCTGAAGACGTCGCCGAGGTTGGCATTGTTGAGTCCAGCCCACGCATCGATGGTCGCAACATGGTCATGGTGATCGGTCCGCTGAAGAACAAGGCCGAAGCCAAGGCTGAAGCCCGGCGTGCAGCCCAGCGTGCCGAAGCCAAGGCGCAGAACGAGGCCAAGGCCTCCGGACGCGTGGACACCACGGGTGACCAGGCTCCGCTGACGCAGACCCTGGGCGACCTTCTTCCGGCAGGCCTGCTTGCTTCCGAAGAAGAGCCCAAGCAGGAAACTGTGGAGGCTCCCGAGGCTGAAACACCCGTTGCCGAAGAGGCTCCGGTTGTTGAGGAAGCGCCCGTAGCTGAAGAGGCTCCGGTTGTTGAGGAAGCACCCGTAGCTGAAGAGGCACCGGTTGTTGAGGAAGCTCCGGTAGTCGAAGAGGCGCCGGTAGCTGAAGCGGCTCCGGTAGTCGAAGAAGCACCCGTGGTTGAGAAAGCCCCGGCTGTGAAGACTGCACCGGCGGAGAAAGCACCGGCCCCCAAGGCCGCCCCTGCACCGGCAGCTCCGAGGCCAGCTGTTCCGGCTGCTGCCCCGAAGCCTGCAGTTCCCTCGGCTCCGAAGCCCGTCGCCAAGCCGGCAGCTCCCAAGCCGGCAGCTCGGCCCGCAGCCCCCAAGGCTGCGCCGAAGCCTGCATCTCGCAAGACCAACTAGTTCAACGCCGCGGAGGCCCTGGCCTCCAACGGCAAGCAACCAGCACGCCGGCCCTTGTAGGCCGGCTGCACGAAAGAACTGCGGACTTTGTCCGTGGACACGTAAGGAGATCGGTTCCCATGCCGAAGATGAAGACCCACAGCGGTGCTAAGAAGCGCTTCAAGCTGACCGGCACCGGCAAGCTGAAGCGTCAGCAGGCCAACCGCCGCCACTACCTGGAGCACAAGTCCTCCACGCTGACCCGTCGCCTCGCCGGTGACAAGATCGTCTTCAAGGGCGATGCCAAGGTCATCAAGAAGATGCTCGGCGTCTAAGTTCCAAGTTCTTTGGTTGCTGCCATCCGGTAGCGACCGACTACACCAAAAGCCTTCTCAGGCCGGCCGGATTTCCGGCAGTAGCAGCTTGGGATAAAGATTTCTGAAGGAGTACGCACGTGGCACGTGTGAAGCGGGCGGTAAACGCCCACAAGAAGCGCCGGGTTATCCTCGAACGCGCCAAGGGTTACCGCGGTCAGCGTTCGCGCCTGTACCGCAAGGCCAAAGAGCAGCTGCTGCACTCGTTTGTGTACAGCTACGGCGACCGCCGCAAGAAGAAGGGCGACTTCCGTCGCCTCTGGATCCAGCGCATCAACGCTGCATCCCGCGCCAACGGCCTCACCTACAACCGCCTGATCCAGGGCCTGAAGGCCGCTGAGGTTGAGGTTGACCGCCGCATGCTGGCCGAACTGGCTGTTTCGGACGCCAACGCATTCGCCGCACTGGTGAACATTGCCAAGGCTGCCCTCCCGGCCGACACGTCTGCTCCGGCTGCCAAGGCCGAGGTTGCCGCACCGAAGGCTGCCAAGGTTGCTCCGGCTGCTGCTACCGCAACGGCTGTCAAGGCTTCTGTCTCCGAGAAGCCGGCCATCGATGGCGCTATTGCTGCCGTTGAGGGCGAAGGTGCTCCTGAAGGCCACGCCATCAAGGGCAACGCCGAGTCCAAGAAGTACCACGTACCGGGTTCCACTTGGTACGAGAACACTGCTGCTGAATACTGGTTCTCCACGGTAGAGGCTGCAAAGGCTGCTGGCTTCGAGCCGGCCGGCGGCGAAGCCCGCCAGCAGATCAAGAATTAGTCGCAACTGCCACTAAAGTTCTTTATATGAACCAAACCGGGCGCCCGCAAGACTTTCCGATGACCAACCCCCGAGCAGATCGGGTGAGGGACGTCGCCAAGCTTGCCGGGCGCCCGGCCCGTTTAAAGCGCGGCCGTTTCCTGGCTGAGGGTCCACAGGCGGTTCGCGAGGCTTTGACCCTTCACCGGGAGCGCACAGCGGCAGGCGGTGCCGCCGTCGTGCATGAAGTCTTTGCGAGCGAGGCATGCCTTGAGCGGCTCCCGGAACTCGCAGACCTTGCAGAAGGAACGCAGCTTCGGCTGGCCAGCGACGACGTCCTGGCCGCCATGGCGGACACTGTCAATCCGCAGGGCATCGTTGCCGTGTGTAGTTTTGTGGATGTCAGCCTCGAATCAGTGCTCGACGCCGGTCCTCGCCTTATTGCGGTGATGTGCCAGGTACGGGACCCCGGCAACGCGGGCACTGTCTTACGTGCGGCCGACGCTGCAGGTGCCGACGCTGTGATCCTGACGGGCTCCAGCGTGGACATCTACAACCCCAAGGCGGTACGGTCCACGGCCGGTTCGTTGTTCCACCTGCCTGTGGTCCTGGGGGCTGATGTTGAAGATCTCGTCGCGCGCTGCCGGGCACAGGGGATAGGAGTCCTGGCTGCCGATGGCTATGGGACAGTAAACCTGGACCAGCTCCAGGACGAGAATGCTGCCCGGAGGCTCGGAAATGACTCCGTTGCCTCGGATTATGCCCTTGAGGCACCCACAGCCTGGTTGTTCGGGAACGAAGCGCAAGGGCTGTCCGATGCTGAACTGGCCCTCGCGGATCACCGCGTAGCCGTTCCTGTTTATGGCGCTGCCGAGAGCTTGAATCTGGGTACAGCGGCCACCGTTTGCCTCTATGCAAGCGCCCGTTCGCAGCAGGGCGCCCGGGTCGGGAATGCAGAAATAGCCTGACGCCCGGTACGGTATTTCTTGCAAGATAAGACGATGACGACTCTTCTTGGCACAATCCATACTTTCCCAAAACCGAAGAGGTGAAGCTTTCGTGGCTGCAAGTGGCGGTACCAAAGCGATCGTGGCGGCCCTCGCCGCGAACCTGACCATCGCTGTCCTGAAGTTCGTTGCATTCGTCCTGACACTGTCATCATCCATGCTCGCCGAGGCCATCCACTCGGTGGCCGACTCCGGCAACCAGATCCTTCTCCTGGTAGGAGGCAAGCGCGCACAGCGTGCCGCAAGCCCCGAGCACCCCTTCGGCTACGGACGCGAGCGGTACATCTACGCGTTCATCGTCTCCATCGTCTTGTTCAGCGTGGGTGGCCTCTTTGCCCTGTACGAAGCGTGGGAGAAGTTTCAGCACCCGCATGGCATCGAAGGCGACTTCTGGTGGGTGCCGTTGGCCGTCCTGGTTGGTGCCATCGTTGCCGAGTCGTTCTCCTTCCGAACCGCCATTGTGGAATCGAACCATATCCGTGGCAAGCAGACGTGGGCCAAGTTCATCCGCAACGCCAAGCAGCCCGAGCTGCCGGTCATCCTTCTGGAAGACTTTGGCGCCTTGCTGGGCTTGGCGTTCGCGCTCTTCGGCGTCAGTATGACCCTCGTCACCGGTGATGGCGTATGGGACGCCTTCGGTACGGCCATGATCGGCCTGCTGCTGGTCGCCATTGCTGTCATCCTTGCGGTCGAGACCAAATCGCTTCTGTTGGGTGAGTCGGCTACCAAAGACGACGTCGCACGAATCACCGAGGCACTGCAGGCGGATGGCACCAGGATCATCCATCTCAAGACGATGCACCTGGGGCCGGAAGAACTGCTGGTTGCTGCCAAGATCACCATGGGTGCCGCCGATACCGGTCAGGCAATTGCCCGGGTGATTGACGACGCCGAGCAACGGATCCGGGCGGCCGTTCCGATCGCGCGGGTCATTTACCTTGAACCCGATGTTGAGCGCGTCCAGGCCTAGTCAGGTCCGCATCAACCAAAGGTGGGCTCCGCTATTTGAACTGGTCAAATAGCGGAGCCCACCTTTTTTGTTGCAGCATCCAGCAGTTGGATCACGCTCTATCGATTTATGAGGTAGCCAGCGGCTTCTTGCGTTCCAGTAGCCCGCTGATGATGGCAACTCCCAGACCGAGGATGGCGAGGACCGCACCCACGAGGGCCGGAGCCACGTAGCCCCAGCCCCAAGCGATCACGGTCCCGCCGAGGAAGGCGCCCAGAGCGTTGGCAATGTTCAGGGCGGAGTGGTTCAGCGATGAAGCGAGCGAGGCAGCGCCCGGGGCGGCATCCAGGAGACGGGTCTGCAACGCTGGCGTGAGCATGGAGCCTATGCCGCCAACGACGAAGGCCATGATGAATGCGGACCAAGCCCAGTGCGCTGCGACTGCGTAAACGACCAATGCTGCGGCGATGCCCGGCATGACCCAATAGATGGTGCCCATAACGGACTTATCCGCAATGCGGCCGCCAATCATGTTCCCCGCAACCATCCCCAGCCCGTATAACGCCACCACTGCCGGAATGAGGCTTTCTGGTATGCCTGCCACGCCCGTCATGGTGTGCGCGATGTAGGTGTAGACGGCGAAGAACCCACCAAAGCCTATGATGCCGATCAGCAAAGCAAGCCATACCTGAAGCCGCTTGAGGGCACCGAGTTCGCGTCGAATACTCGCCTCAGGGTGCGCTGCTTCGAAGGGGACGAATTTCCACACCATGAACACAGTAAGCAAGCCAATGGCCCCAACGATGATGAAGAGCAGCCGCCAGCCGAAGGTCTGCCCCACCCAGGTAGCCAGAGGCACCCCGATGACGTTGGAGACGGTGAGGCCTGCCATGACCATGGAGATGGCCCAGCCCCGTTTGGTGGGTGCCACCAAGCCCGCAGCGATGACAGCAGCCACACCGAAGAACGCGCCGTGGGGCAGACCGGAAGCGAAACGCGAAAGCAGCATAAAACCGTAGTCGGGAGCAATGAAAGAGGTCAGGTTGGCGATGGAAAGGAACAGCATCAGCCCCAGTGCCAGGTGCTTCCTGGGAAGTTTGGCTCCGAATGCAGCGAAGATGGGCGCTCCAATGACAACGCCCAAGGCATAGGCGGAGATGAGGTTGCCAGCCTCGGGAGTGCTGATGCCCAGTCCTTCCTCAATTTCCTTGAGAAGACCCATCATGGCGAACTCGGTGGTGCCGATGGCGAACCCTCCCATGGCCAGCGCCAGGATGGCCAAGCCTAGGTGGCGCCTTGCTGCTTTGGCGACGGCCGGTGGGGACACAGTGATAGTCATGAGCCTGCTTCGTGAGGTGCCTTGAGGGCTGGGAAAAGGTGGAGAAAATCCGATAACAAGCTTAGTCCCGTGACGGTGACTTGACGTCGCTATGTGACGATCCCCATGATTCCCAGCACATAGACTGGTTCAGTGATTGGACTGGTAAACGTAGTGGGCGCCGCCGTCGTCGACTCCTTGGACGCCCCGGCCCGACTCCTTATAGCGCGTCGCACTGCGCCGCCGCAGTTCGCCGGAATGTGGGAATTTCCCGGCGGCAAAGTAGAGGAGGGCGAGTCGGCCGAAGCAGCCCTTCATCGGGAGCTCGCGGAGGAGCTGGGAGTTACAGTTCGTCTCGGTGCGGAGCTGGAGTCCGGTGAGGCCGCGGGGTGGCCCCTCAATGAGCGCGCGGCCATGCGCGTGTGGTTGGCGGAACTCGCTGAAGGCACGCCCCGTGCCCTGGAGGATCACGACGAATTGCGCTGGGTATCCCTGGTTGATGAGGAAGAAGCTCTTAGCCTTGCCTGGATCCCGGCAGATTTCCCAATTGTCCGGGCATTGCTGGAACGCGTGACTGCGCCAGCCTAGCCGCCGTGACCGTAGTGGCCTAGCGGCTTAGAAAAGTGGCTCCTGCCCTGGCAGCGGCGTCCCAAGGGCACTATCCGTGACCGAGGCGGCAGTGGTGGCTGGCCGTGCATTACGGTGGCTGAAGCCTTGTGTTCCAGTAAAGCCATGCTTGGCTTTGAAATGATTGATCCTGGCCGACAACCAGGAGCGGTACTCTTTTGACGCATAAGATCCCTGCCCGTACAGGCGACGGTACCGTCCTACAAGTTCGGGATGGTGGGCGGCGAGCCACTTCATGTACCACTCACGTGTACCGGGCTTGAGGTAGAGGGCTCCTGCAGTGACGCCCGTGGCGCCTGCCTTGGAAAGTTCCGAGAATAAGGACTCAAGGGCTTCGTCTGAATCCGTGAGCCAAGGCAGCATGGGCATGGCCATGACTCCGCAACCCAGACCTGCCTCACGTAGCCGCGCAATGAGCTTGAGGCGGGCCCTCGGCGAGGGGGTGCCGGGCTCAACAATCTCAGCAAGGTCCTCGTTGGTCATGGCCAGTGAGATGCCCAGATCTACTGGGACTTGGGCGGCTGCATGCTTGAGCAGGGGAATATCCCGGGCAAGCAACGTGCCCTTGGTCAGGATCGAAAACGGTGTGCCTGAATCGGCGAGGGCCCGGATGATCCCCGGCATCAGTGCGTATCGGCCTTCGGCGCGCTGGTAGGGGTCTGTGTTGGTTCCGAGGGCAACCTGGTGCCGTTCCCAAGAGGGCTTGGCCAGTTCCTTCCGAAGGACCTCTGCCGCGTTGATCTTGACTACAACCTGGGAGTCGAAGTCGCGTCCGGCGTCGAACTCCAGGTAGGTGTGCGTCTTCCGGGCGAAGCAATAGACGCAGGCATGGCTGCAGCCCCTGTAGGGATTCACTGTCCACTCGAAAGGCATGTTGGAACCGGAAGGCACCTTGTTGAGCACTGACTTTGCGGTGACCTCATGGAAGGTGACTCCGGAGAATTCGGGTGTTGAGATGGAACGCAGAAGCCCGGCCAGCGGCAGTAGTGCGTCCATGGCCGGGGCAGGGCCAGGAGCCATACTGCCAACGCTTTCGGACGCCAGTCCACGCGTTGGCGAAAGTGCTTGTGCATCCCATCTCATGGACTCTATTCGAATGTATGTTCGAACTAATGTCAAGGACCTCAAATGCCGATTCCGGACATTGCTAAGGTTGGCCCATGATTCTGCTGACTGGCTTCGAACCGTTTGGCGAAGAGGAGGTTAATCCTTCCTGGCAGGCTGTCCTGCGCGTGCGCGACATCCTTCGCTCCGAGGGGCACACGGTGGAAGCTCTAGAGCTGCCCTGCGTGTTCGGTGAAGCGGCGACAGTCCTGCTGGCCGCCGTCGAAACCCTGACGCCGGACGTCGTGGTGTGCACTGGATTGGCTGGAGGACGGGAAAGGGTCTCCCTGGAGCGTGTAGCCATCAATTGTGATGACGCCCGCATCCCGGATAACAAGGGCAAGCGGCCTATCGACGAGGAAGTGGTTCCTGGTGGACCGGTGGCCTACTTCTCGACGCTGCCGATCAAAGCCGCCCTACGGAACCTGCAGATCGAAGGCATCAAGGGTGAGATCTCACAGTCTGCAGGAACCTACGTCTGCAACCACGTGTTCTATGCGCTGATGCACGCTCTCGCAACCAAGGACGGCGTTCGCGGAGGATTTGTTCATCTTCCTTATCTTCCGGAGCAGGTGCCTGAGGGGAGCGCGACGCCGTCCATGCCGTTGGAGGCCATGGCCGCTGGCATCGCAGTGGTGGTGCGGACGGCGGTCCAGGCGCCGGTGGATGGACCTAAGGCTTCAAGAGTTCCCATTCCACAGTGACGCTTGCCGCTACGGACGACTCGCCGGCCTCGATGGGGAGCGCTTCAGCAGCAGAGGCCCTGACGAGTCCACCCATCGGAATGGGGGAGCCCGGCAGAGGTTGCTGGGAAATGGAAACCACCGAGCCCAGCCGGACGGACGCCAGGGACGCGTACTGCTCCGCCCGCTGAAGCGCGTCGTGCCACGCCGCCTCCTGCGCCTGGCTCGTGACCGCAGACGTATCTGCAAAGCCTTGCTCCAGCCCGTTGATCCGGATGTCGTCGCCACCGGCGGCCACGGCCGCAGCAATGGTGGCAGGAGCTTGGGTTTGCGAGCGGATGCCGACGCGCACAATAGTGGACGCCACATAGGCAGCGACCTTCTGTCCTTGCCCCTCCACCCACATCAGGTCTGCTCGAAGGTTTAAGCCGCTGGTGTGCAGATCCGCATCCTGCACCCCAGCTGCGCGCAAACTGGCGCCGACGGCGGCGGCTGCCTTGCCGGCGTCGTCGTATGCCTTGGATGGAGTCTCCCTTCGCGTCTCAACCCCCAAAGTCAGTGTCACCAGGTCCGGAACTGCCTTGGCGCTCGCCGTTCCCGTAACGGTAATGGTGCGTTTCATGCTTCGGCCTCGATTCGATCGTCAATGTAGCCGCCTGCTGCGAGTCCAGCCTGCCGTTCAAAGAAATTCCTCGACGCCGGATTGCCCGCACGCAGCATGGACCACCCGGCGGCGACACTATAGAAAACGAGGAACGGCAACCCCAGGCAATAGGCGTACTGCGTGCTGTGGCTTTCCTCGTGGGCAAGGAGCAGCTCATTGCGTCCTGCCACGCCCTGGGCTGCACGGTAGAGGATGACGTTCCCAACCGTAAACGCCCCGGCGTGAGGAAGCTTCCACGCATACCCTGCTGCTATCAGCAATCCCCGTGGCCCACGCGAAATGCGCGATCGGGACGTCCGCGCGACCAAAAGCCCCAACGGGGTGGTCAGGTTCAGGAAGTTGGCAACTTGCCGCAAGCGCTGCCCGGGAGTCATGAAGCCATGCTAGACCCGTGGCGTACACAAACCCGGGGTTAAATGGCGCCTGTGAGCTTCAACTAGACTGAAGGGTAGTGCCTGCCGTCCGCGGTGAGTACTGCCCTTTCGTTTTGCAGGCCAGCCATGCCGGCCGCTCCCGACTCGTAGCTAAGAACAGTAGATGACTGACACTTTGCCAGGCGCTGCCATCCCGAATCCACTGGATGAAGCCGCCATCAACGCCGCCGTTGAGGATGCGATCGCCGCGATTGCGGCTGCCTCCTCCCTCGAAGAACTCAAGGCTGTCCGCCTCGCCCACACCGGAGAGAAGTCGCCCCTGAGCCTGGCCAACCGTGAAATCGGTGGCCTCGCCAAGGAGCACAAGGCCGCCGCCGGAAAGCTCATGGGATCCTCGCGCGGCCGGGTCAACCAAGCGCTCGCAGCCCGGACCGAAATCCTGGAAGCCGAGAACGACGCCCGGATCCTGGTTGAGGAAACCGTTGATGTCACGGCAGCTCCGCGTCGACGCCGGGCGGGAGCGCGTCATCCACTGTCCACGCTGCAGGACCGTGTTTCGGATATCTTCGTCGGCATGGGCTGGGAAATTGCCGAAGGCCCCGAGGTTGAGTCCGAGTGGTTCAACTTTGACGCCCTGAACTTCAAACCGGATCACCCGGCCCGTGAAATGCAGGACACCTTCTTCGTGGAGCCTCCCGAAGCGCACCTGCTGATGCGAACGCACACATCACCTGTGCAGGTGCGTTCCATGCTGGAGCGCGAAGTTCCCATCTACGTGCTGTGCCCGGGCAAGGTGTTCCGCACGGATGAACTCGATGCAACGCACACGCCTGTCTTCCACCAGTTCGAAGGCCTCGCGATCGATAAGAACCTGAGCATGGCCGACCTCCGTGGAACGCTGGAGCACTTCGCCCGCCAGATGTTTGGCGACGAAGCCTCCATTCGCCTGCGCCCGAACTACTTCCCGTTCACCGAGCCCTCTGCTGAGCTGGACATCTGGCACCCCGGTGCCAAGGGTGGTCCCCGCTGGATTGAATGGGGTGGCTGCGGCATGGTCAACCCCAACGTCCTTCGGGCTGCCGGCATCGACCCGGACGTCTATTCAGGTTTTGCCTTCGGCATGGGCATCGAGCGCACGCTCATGTTCCGCAATGAGGTCGGCGATATGCGCGACATGATCGAGGGCGATGTACGTTTCAGCGAGCACTTCGGGATGGAGATCTAACAGTGCGTATCCCACTTTCCTGGCTGCGTGAATTTGCGCAGGTTCCGGCCGATGCTACGGCCGAAGACGTTATGGCTGACCTGGTCAAGGTCGGTTTTGAAGAAGAAGAAGTCCACCGTCCCACGGATGAACTCACGGGTCCCATTGTGGTTGGCCAGGTGCTGAGCCTGGTCAAGGAACCGCAATCCAATGGCAAGACCATCAACTGGTGCCAGGTCCGTGTTGTCCCTGAAGGGCAGGAACAGACGCTGACTGGCGAGGGAATCGATCCCTCCGGCGTGCAGGGCATCATTTGTGGTGCCCACAACTTCGTGGAAGGCGACAAAGTTGTTGTCACGCTTCCCGGAGCTGTGCTGCCCGGAAACTTCAAGATTTCGGCGCGGAAGACTTACGGCCACCTGTCTGCGGGCATGATCGCTTCCGTTCGCGAACTGGGTATCGGCGATGACCACGACGGAATCCTGGTCCTCTCACGGATTGGGCTGGATCCGGAAATCGGCACGGATGCGATGAAACTCCTTGGTCTCTATGACCAGGCTGCAGAAATCAACGTCACCCCGGACCGCGGCTACGCCTTCTCCATCCGTGGTGTGGCACGCGAGTACGCACACGCCACCGGAACATCCTTCGTTGACCCGGCCTCCAAGGTCAACGCTCCGGCCAGCCTCCAAGGCGGTTACGGCGTCAAGCTCAACGACGACGCCCCCATCTATGGCAAGCCGGGCTGTGACCGCTTCGTGGCACGCACAGTGCGTGGCGTGGACGCTTCCCGTCCCACGCCGCCTTGGATGTCCGCCCGTCTTCGTCTGGCCGGCGTCCGTTCCATCTCCCTGCCCGTTGATATCTCCAACTACGTCATGCTTGAGCTCGGTCAGCCGAACCACTGCTACGACCTCGACAAGCTTGCGGGCGACATCGTGGTCCGACGTGCCGTGGCGGGGGAAAAGATCACCACGCTGGACGACAAAGAGCGCACGCTCGACGTCGAGGACCTGCTGATCACTGATGACTCCGGAGCCATCGGCATCGCGGGCGTCATGGGTGGTGCCCATACCGAAGTTTCGGATTCCACCACCAACATCCTGGTGGAAGCCGCGCACTTCGATGAAGTCTCGATCGCCCGTTCGCGTCGTCGGCACAAGCTTCCGTCCGAGGCTTCCAAGCGTTTCGAGCGCGGCGTTGACTGGCATGTTGCAAATGTCGCCGCCCAGCGTGTCGTGGACCTCTTGGTTGAACTCGCTGGTGGCACCGCTGACGAGACCGGCACCGACGTCGGAACTGCCCCTGACGCCGTCGCCATTGAACTGCCTGCAGAGTTCGCTGCTGCCCGTATCGGCATCGACTTCACAGAAGAGCAGATCACCACCTCCCTGGTGGATCTTGGTGCCGCCGTGGAAAAGACTGCCACCGGCTATTTGGTGACGGCTCCGAGCTGGCGCAATGACCTCGAAACCAAGGAAGACCTCTCCGAGGAAATTGCCCGCCTGGTTGGTTATGACAACATCCCGGCCACACTGCCCGTGGCGCCTCCGGGCCGTGGCCTGAGCCGGAGCCAGCAGCAGAAGCGCCGCGTCGTGCAAGCACTGGCAGACGCCGGACTGACGGAGGTCTTGTCCTATCCGTTTGTGGCCAAGGCAGCCAACGACACCTTTGGCGTGCCGACGGAAGGCGAAGAACGTCCGGCGTTGAAGCTGGCGAACCCCATCAGCGAGGAGCACGGCTACCTCCGTACGTCCATCCTGCCGGGGCTGATCGAGGTTGCCCGCCGCAACCACTCCCGCGGTTTCCGTGACCTGGCACTCTACGAGGCTGGCTCTGTCTTCCTGCCCGGCGAGAAGCTCGGTACTGAATCCATCCCGCCGCTGGGCATCAAGCCTTCCGATGAGGTGCTGGATGCACTGTACGACGGCGTCCCGCACCAGCCGCTGCACATCGCCGCTGTCTTGACTGGCCACGATTCGCCTGCGGCGGCGACGCACACGCCGCGTCCCTGGGACTGGGCAGATGCTTTGGACGTAGCCCGGCTCATCGCGGATGTTCTCGGCGTTGAGCTTGTAGTCAGCCAGGGAAGCCACCAGGCGTTCCATCCCGGACGTGCCGCACAGCTCGCGCTGCGGTCCGGCGACGTGGTGGGATACGCCGGTGAGCTGCACCCGAAGCTTCTGGCAGCCCACGACATGCCAGCACGCTCTGTGGCGGTTGAGGTCAACGTGGAGGCGCTCTTTGAAGCTGCTGCCGACGTCATTGTCGCCAAGCACATCTCCGGATTCCCAGTGGCAACCCAGGATGTGGCCCTGGTTGTTCCGCAGGACGTGCCGGCTGACCACGTCCTTGCAGCATTGCGTGAAGGTGCGGGCGAACTCCTCGAAGACGTCGCATTATTCGATGTCTACGTTGGACCCGGGATTGAGGAAGGCAAGAAATCCTTGGCCTTCGGCCTTCGCTTCCGTGCCGACGACCGCACTTTGACGGCTGACGAGGCCTCGGAGGCCCGCGCCGGAGCCGTGGCTGTTGCTTCGGAGCGCTTCGGAGCAGTCCAGCGCTAGGCCTCTCTCTGCGAAGAAATCCCCGGAACCTGATGGTTCCGGGGATTTTTTCAGTTGCCTCCCCAGGCGGCGGTGCTGGCGTGCCGAAATATTACCAATTGGTTAGTGTTTAAACTCAGCCGCGGCTCGTAGCCGTCAGGGACGTCCTGAACGATCGCTCCACGTCCCAGCCGGACCGAACTCGCAGATAGGAATCCTCAGGATGAAGTACTCCGTTCTCGGCCCGACCGGCGTGCGTGTGTCGCGCATCTGCGTGGGCACCGCGACCTTCGGCGTAGCACCGAGCGCACACGATGCTAATGGCGTTGTCCAAGCGGCCCTGGACCTGGGCATCAACTTCTTCGACACCGCAGACGTTTACGGCTCCACGCCGACATTCGACCGGCCTGGTGCCCCGCCTGCCTCGGAGCGGGCGTCGGCAGAGGAGATCCTTGGTCGCGCCCTCGCCGGTCATCGGGATGAGGTGGTGCTGGCCACGAAGTCGGGGGAGCGCCGCTTCGACCCGGATGCCGGTCTCTCGCGTCGGTACATCATCCAGCAGGTTGAGCAGAGTCTGCGCCGGTTGCGCACAGACCGCATTGACCTCTATTACGCCCATTTCCCTGATCCGAATACGCCGCTGGAGCAGACACTTGCTGTCTACGACGACCTGATCCGCCAAGGAAAGCTGCGCTACGTCGCACTGTCCAACCACCCGGCCTGGCAGGTGGCCGAGGCCCTGTGGATCGCCGATGACCGTCGGCTGGTCTCTGCTCCCGTGGCTGCGCAGGTAATGTACAACCTCCTGGACCGCAGCGTCGAGCGGGAGCTGAGCGCCGCCTGCGTGCGTTTCGGGGTGTCGATCGTCCCCTACGCGCCGCTGCACGGCGGCCTGCTCGCCGATCTGAGTGTTCTGGATCGCGAAATTGCGGGGGACAAGCGCTATGGTGGACCCGGATATTCGGAGTCCGAGATCGCCGTTGCCCGCAAGCTCAACCGTCTGGCCAGGGAATGGGGGCTCGGAATGCAGCAGGTGTCATTGGCCTGGCTGCTCTCCCGTCCTGCCGTGGCCTCGGTGATCGTCGGGGCCGAGACCGTCGACGAACTCCGCGCCAACGCCTCGGCAGCGGACCTCGAGCTCACGCCGGAGCAGCTGGATGCGGTCTCAGCGCTTACTGACGGGTCCACGTCCTGATCGGAAGGAACGGCGATAGTGCAAAGCCCTGTGCTTGAGCTCCAGAAGCTCGCCGACGTCCCCGTTCCGGACTCTGCCGTTCAGGAGCTCGGGCCGGCTGCCATGGAACGCGCAC
The DNA here is from genome assembly GCF_052114885.1 of Paenarthrobacter sp. 2TAF44. Classification (NCBI taxonomy): domain Bacteria; kingdom Bacillati; phylum Actinomycetota; class Actinomycetes; order Micrococcales; family Micrococcaceae; genus Paenarthrobacter; species Paenarthrobacter sp. 2TAF44. The sequence continues at coordinate 14,784 of NZ_JBFRFP010000040.1, forward strand.
ACCGGTTCGCCAGCACCAAGGCTCGGGAAGAATTCATCGCCGGCCGGGTTGCCCTGCACCGCTTCGCGGCCTCGCTCCTTGGGGTAAGCCCCAACCGGCTGAACCCCGATTATCACTGCCCTCAATGCGGTCAAGGAAAGGACCACGGCCGCCCGGGCTTCATGCTCGACGGCGTGCCCGCGCCTCTCGCGCTGAGCGCATCCAAAGCGCAGGGCTGGGTGCTGCTGGCCGGCGTCGTGCATCTAACGCTTGGCCTCCGGCTGGGAGTGGACCTTGAAGCGACTGATCAAGCAGCGTTCGTGGGCTTTGACGATGTCGCCTTGACCGAAGGCGAGAAGCATTTCCTGGCGTCCATCCCGGATAATCAGCGAGCCGGGCAGCGCGCCCAGCTCTGGGCACGCAAGGAGGCCCGGCTGAAGATGACAGGGGAAGGCCTTCGAAGGAACCCAGCGGAGGTGGATGTGCTGGAGTGTCCGGGCTTGCGGGACCTGAACAGCAGCGACGATGCGGGCATTGATCTGCCGGAAGGTTTCGTCGCCGCCTTGGCAGTGGGCTAAAGAGGCGACGCTAGTGGAGGAAGTGCCGCCTCGTAGAGCCATGGCCGAAGGATGCCCCCGGCATCCAACCCTGGAATGAAAGAGTCGGCGGCATCGATAAATGCTGCCGTGGAAATGGATCCGTGCCGGTTCCGCTCCGTCCAATGCTGCAGCAGCCCAAAGAACGCTTCGTCCCCGACTGCTAGGCGGACTGCGTGGAGCGCAAGGGCGCCGCGCTTGTACACGCGGTCATCGAACATCAGCTCCGGACCGGGGTCGCCAACCAGCAGGTCCTGCGGCCCGGCGTCGAGCTTTTTCCAAGCGGCCAAGGCGCGGGCCGCGACTGGCATGGTTTCGGACTCCTCGGACCACAGCCACTCGGCGTAGCAAGCGAACCCCTCGTGGAGCCAGATGTCCTTCCAGTTGCTGGCAGTCAGGGAGTTACCAAACCACTGGTGAGACAACTCATGGGCGATCAGTCGTTGGGCCTCCCACGTGCCGCGCATGTGATTGCGGCCAAAAATGGAGACGGTCTGTGCCTCCAAGGGGATTTCCAACTCATCCTCGGTGACAACCGAGGTGTAATCGCTGAACGGATAGGGGCCGAAGCAGTCCTCAAACGTCTTCATCATGTCCGGCTGGCGTTGAAGCCCTTGGCGGGCGTCGCCAGCCATGTCCGCAGTGACCGCGGCGAACTGCGGGACCCGATGATGGGTGTCTGAAGGGTTGAGCGGGATCATGACATAACGGCCGATCTGCAGCGTGGCGAGATATGTGGCCATGGGCTCGGAATGTTCGTAGACCCAAGTCTCACGGCTTGATTTTCGTGATCGGGATACTAGCTGGCCGTTGCACACCGGCCGGTAATTGTCATCCGTGGTCACCGAGATCCGGAACGAGGATTTGCTGCGGGGATGATCGTTGCAAGGAAACCATGACGCTGCGCCGTTGGGCTGGCCGGCCACCAGGACGCCGTCATTCAGTTCTTCCCAGCCAACCTCGCCCCACAAGCCTCGGCGCGGTTGCGGATTGCCCTCATAGCGGATCTCGAGGACGAACGGCTGACCCGCCTTCAAGGGCGACGCAGTGGTGACCACGAGGTGTTCGGCCCGTTGGCTGAACCTTTGGACCTTCCTGCCATCCATCTGGATTTTGGACGACCGGAGTCCCACCAGGTCCAGGACTATCTGGGCAGCAGGCTCCAAGGCAGTGCAGCGGAGGATCGCTTTTCCGATCAGCTTGTTACTGCCGAGCCTGACATCGAGATCCAACTCATACCGATCCACACGGTAGCTCGTGCTGCCGTGGTCCAGGGTATAGGGGTCAGCAGGGGTCACAAGTTTGGTGATCGGTTCCGTCATGATCTGCCCCAATCTACTTGAGTCGGGCGGCCCGTGCTGCCGGACCCTCCCAAGGACTCACCGGATTTCCCATCCAGTATGTTCCGGCCGGCACGGTTTCGCCGCGCATGACCAACGACGCCGGCCCGACAGTTCCGCCATTCCCGATGCTGGCCGCAGGGAGGATGACGCCGTGTGGTCCCATCGTCGCACCATTTCCCAACGTGACCGTATCCAAGCTCATGACCCTGTCGTGGAAGAGGTGTGTTTGGACAACACAGCCCCGGTTGACGGTGGAGTTCTCCCCAAGTGTCACGAGGTCAGCCTCGGGAAGCCAATAGCTTTCACACCACGTTCCCCGCCCAATTTTCGCTCCGAGGCCGCGAAGCCACCACACCAGGGCCGGCGTGCCCGCTGCCGAACGGGCGAACCACGGTGCGCTCACCATCTCGATGAAGGTGTCCACTACCTCGTTCCGCCAAATGAACGAACTCCACAGTGGGTGTTCGCCGGCCCGGATGGCACCCACCAGCACCCACTTGGCAATGATGGAACTGAACGCGGCCACGGCACCGGCTGCCAGAACCACAACACCGCCCAGCAGGGCCGCTATCCCGTAACCCCAACCACGGGCAATCCAATCCAAGGCCAACATCACGCTGGCTGCGATGGCGACCGTGAGGATGACCGGGACAAGCCGGCATGCCTCCCACAGTGCTCTGGCTACCTTGAGTTTCAGGGGCGGCTGGAACGTCCGGGTCTGGTCGGCGTCGACGGCGGTCCGGCGCAGTCTGACAGGCGGGCTGCCGAGCCAGGAGGTCCCTGACTTCGCTTTTGCAGGCGTTGCCGAGAGCACCGCCACGAGTGAATTCTTGGGCACATTCCGTCCAGCTGCCGTCATGCCCGAGTTGCCCAGGAATGAGCGTTTTCCGATTTTGGCAGGGGCGATCCTCATCCAGCCGCCGCCGAGTTCATAGGACGCCACCATGGTGTCGTCTGCGAGGAAAGCACCATCGCCGATGGTGGTCATCCTGGGCACCAACAGCACAGTTGATGCTTCCACGTTCTTGCCCACTTCGGCCCCCAGCAGGCGTAGCCACAGTGGAGTGAAGAGGCTTGCGTAGATGGGGAAGAGCAGGTCCCTCGCCATGTCCAGCAACCGCTCAGTGGCCCAAACCTGCCAGCCAATGCGGCTTCGGACCCGGTAATAGCCTTCCTTCAAGCCCAAGCCAAGGAGCCGCGCCACGGCCAGGATGAGGATGAGGTTGCCGAAGAACCAGACGAGGGCTGCGAGAGGCAGTGCAAGTGCAATCCGGGGGACTGCAGTCTCCAGGGAGTCATGGCCTTGGATGAAAGCAAGGACCACCATGGCGCCTGCGAACGCTGAAATGTAAGGGATCAATGCCAGCAATGCCGACGCAGCAGCGAAGGCGGAGAACCAGAGCCGGTCCATCAGGGAACGCCGGTTCCTGGGCTCAGGCCAGTCGTGTTTTGCTTTTCCGCGGCGTCCGGCCGGGGAACCGGCCACGAGGTGCCCGGCCTTCACCTTGCCCAGCACGGCAGACCCTGCTTCGACGTGTGCGCCTGCGCCGATGGTGGCACCGGGCATGAGCGTACTTCGGGAGCCCACCACGGCTCCAGCGCCAACATGGATTTGCCCTATGTGGACAGAATCGCCGTCCACCCACCAGCCGGAGAGATCCACCTCCGGCTCAATGTTGGCGCCAGTTCCCAAGGACAGTAGACCGGTTACCGGCGGCAAAGAATGCAGATGGACGTCCCTTCCAATCTTCGCGCCGAGGGCCCGTGCGTAGTATGGAACGAACGGTGCGCTGGCCAGACCAATGGCACCGGAGAGGTCCTGTATTTGCTCAGCCAGCCAAAGCCGCAGGTGCGTCTTGCCGGATCGGGGATATGTTCCTGGCTCAACCTTGCCCAACAGGATGCGGGCAGCCACCACCGAGATCGCCATTCGGCCGAGCGGACTGACGAAGACCAGCCAGGATGCCCCTATCCACCACCAGGAAACAACGGGGGCCGCAGTGAACCCAGCGAAATCGGCCAACAGCCTGTTGGCAGCCATAAGGTAGGTCAACCACCGCATCCCGACCAGGATGTGCAGCGGTACGCCCATGAGCACCTGGAAGACCTGCGACTTAAACGCAGTGGGCCGTACGGTGCGCTCCGCAGCGGGACCGGGCATGCCGCCGTCGGGAAGTGACTGCCGCGCAGTATCTATGAGTGCCCCCACCCGCGGTGTCGCGTAGATGTCCGCCACGGTGATGATCGGGTAGCGAACGCGCAATGCGGAAACAAGCTGTGCGGCCGCCAGTGAACCGCCACCGTATGCGAAGAAGTCCGCGTCGAGGGAGCTCACAGGGCTGCCGAGGACCGATTCCCACTGCTCCACAATCCATCGGGCGTCGTCCGGCAAATTCAGCGGTGCTTTGCCGGCCTCCTTGGCCCCGGCCCCGGCAAGAGGCCACGGAAGCGCGCGACGATCCACTTTGCCGCTGGTCTTTGTCGGCAGCGAATCAACAACCGTCAGCAGGGGGATCAATGCTGCCGGCAGGCTCCCGCTCAACCGTCTGCGGGCTTCGTCCAGGTCCAGTACGTAGCCCTCGGTGGCCGCAAGGTAACCGACAAGGATTTGGTTACCTGCCGCCGTCGTTTGCACCGCGGCGGCCGCACCTGCCACCCCAGGCAGCGCCTGCAGTGCGGCATCGACTTCGCCCAGTTCGATCCGTCGCCCACCGAGTTTGACCTGTTCATCGGCCCTCCCGATGAAAACCAGCCCCTCAGCTTCGAAGCGCACAAGGTCCCCGGACCGGTAGGCGCGGTCCCAGCCCAGGGTGGGCATGGCCGCATACTTCTCAACGTCCTTGCCGGGATCCAGGTATCGGGCCAGTCCGACTCCGCCGATGATTAATTCCCCAATTTCGCCTTCGGCCACGGGAACGCCGGCAGAATCGACGACGGCGAGGTCCCAGCCGTCCAGCGGCAGTCCGATCCGAACGGGGCCGGGTCCGCCCAAGGGCGCCGCGCATGCCACCACCGTAGCCTCGGTGGGCCCGTAGGTATTCCAGACTTCACGACCGTCGACGGCGAGCCGTTCGGCAAGTTCAGGCGGGCAGGTCTCCCCACCGAAGATGAGGAGACGCACATTCTCGAGCGCTTCGACTGGCCATAAGGCAGCGAGGGTGGGCACTGTGGAAACAACGGTGATGCCGTGGTTGATGAGCCATGGGCCCAGATCCATGCCGGTCCGGACAAGGGCGCGCGGAGCCGGTACCAGGCAGGCGCCGTGCCGCCAGGCCAGCCACATCTCCTCGCACGAAGCATCGAACGCAACCGATAGGCCTGCCAAGACTCTGTCCTGCGGTCCGATCGGGTCGGCTTGAAGGAAGAGACGGGCTTCGGCGTCCACGAAAGCGGCCGAGGAACGATGAGTGACGGCTACACCCTTCGGCGTACCCGTGGAACCCGAGGTGAAGATGATCCATGAGTCGTCATCCAGTCCGGGTTTCTGCGGCTCAGTCACAGGCTGCCTTGCCTCGCCTGCCAGGTCAAGGGCCAGACCGGCGCCAACCACAGCGCCAGCCTTTGCTTCGCCGAAAACCAGCCTGGCGCGCTCGTCGGGGTCGTCCGCATCAACTGGGACGTACGCTGCTCCGGCCATGAGGATTCCCAGGATGGCGATGTAGAGATCGCTGGTGCCGGATGGGACGCGGACGCCGATCTTGTCCCCTCGGCCAAGACCAGCGGCGTTCAGGGTCCGCGCGAACGCTCGGACTGCTCCCAGGAGTTCGGTGTAGCTCAGTGACTTCCGGCCATCGTCCAGCGCAGAGGATTCCGGAAAAGCTGCCGCAGTCGTCTCGAGGATATCCACCAGGGTCCGCTGGGCCGGTGCTGCAGAAGCCCCCGGAAATTGGGGGCGATAGGTAGCCAAGGCAGGTGTGTTCCCGGCCACGGCAGAATGTTCTGTGCTCACGCAGTCAGCTTTTCCCAGAAAGGTGAACAAAAGGTGTCGGACGCTTCCTGCCCGTCACGGTTTGTTGCACAGATGTTCGCTTAGCGGTCACAGCTGAACCGCCCACTGGAGGTTGAGCGGGGCGACTACGGAAGCAGGAGGACCTTCCCCGTGGTGTGGCGCCCTTCAAGGTCCCGGTGCGCCTGTGCCGCTTCGGCCAGGGGGTAGGTAGCGCCGACGCGAACCGCCAGCGTACCGTTCGCTGCGGCTTCAAAGATCTCAGCTGAACGCCAACGCCGCTCGTGCCTGTTCTGGACGAAATGGCCCATCGTGGGGCGCGTCAACGACAGGGACCCGCCGGAGTTCAGGCGTTGGGGATCGAACGGGGGGACGGGCCCTGAAGCGGCGCCGAAGAGCACCATCGTCCCCCTGATGCGCAGGCTTCGGAGGGAGTCGTCGAACGTATCCTTGCCCACGCCGTCGTACACCACGTTCACGCCGTCGCCGTCGGTAAGCTCGCGGACCCTGTCCGCGAAGCCTTCATAGCGCAGGACTTCGTCGGCGCCGGCGAGCTTGGAGAGGTCGGCCTTTTCATCGGAAGAAACGGTGGTGATGACCCGTGCCCCACGTGCCTTCAGCAGTTGGGTCAGCAGCAGCCCCACACCGCCGGCTCCCGCGTGCAGCAGCACTGTGTGCCCGGGTTCCACGCGGAAGGAGGAGTTCATGAGGTAGTGGGCGGTAATTCCTTGCAGGGGCAGGGCGGCGGCAGTGTGGTCATCGACGCCGGCCGGCACGGGCAGCGCCTTCTCAGCTTCCACAATTGCGTAGTCAGCGTACGTCCTGGAGCCTTCGGCCGTGGCAATCCTGTCGCCCACCGCAAAGTCCTCCACACCCCCACCGATTGCTTCGATCGTTCCGGCCGCTTCCGCACCCGGGGTGAAGGGGTAGTCAACCTTGTAGGTGCCGCTGCGCTGGTAGGTTTCGATGAAATTGACCCCGGCAGCTGCGACTTTGATCAGCAGCTGCCCGGGACCTGGTACTGGTGGCTCCACGGAGGAATATTCGAGGACTTCAGGTCCTCCGGGCTCGTTGGCAACAATGGCGTGCGTCATGGTGGCTCCTTACTCCGGGACGGTCCTTCCGGTGCCCGGTTCCAGGATCCATCCTATGAAGGATGCCGCCTTTGGTTGCGGAGGCCTAGAAGCGTCCGTGCGTCGAAGCGACGGGGCAGTCGAAGCCACGTCCAGCTGCCAGGCCTACCTCGTTGAGGTAGCTGACCACTATTCCATAGGACTGAATCAGCGTGGTTTCCGTGTACGGGATGGAGTGCTTCGTGCAGAACTCGCGGACGATTCCGGCGGCCTTGTGAAGGTGGGGCCGGGCCATGTCAGGGAACAGGTGGTGTTCTACCTGGCGGTTCAGTCCGCCCAGCAGGAAGTCCATGAAGCGTCCGCCCGAGATGTTGCGCGAGGTGAGGATCTGGCGGTTGAGGAAGTCCACGCGGCTGTCCTTGGGAAGGACCGGCATGCCCTTGTGGTTGGGGGCAAACGAAGCACCCATGTAGAAGCCGTAGACCATGATCTGGACGCCGAGGAACGCAAACGCCATACCGATGGGGAGGAACGTGAAGGCGAGGACCGGAAGAGCGGTAAGACGCGCAACCAGGATAGGCGTCTCCACCCAGCGGTGGCGTACCTTCTGCTTGCCGAAGATAAAGCGAAGTGAGTCGAATTGCAGGCTCAGGCCAAGGAGTGTCAGGAGCGGGAAGAAGAACCAGCCCTGCTTCTTGGTCAGGAAAGCCAGGCGTCCCTTGCGTTCGGCGGCTGCATCTTCGTAGAAGACCAGCGCGTTGTTCCGGATGTCGGGGTCCTTGGAAATGACGTTGGGATGGTTGTGGTGGGCACCGTGCTTTTGCTCCCACCAGGAGTAGCTGATGCCTGCGATTCCTGTGGCCAGGAGGCGGGCTGACCAATCGTTCGCACGACGGGAAGCGAAGATCTGCTTGTGCCCGGCCTCGTGGGCCAGGAAGCTCAACTGTGTACAGAAGATACCCACGGCGGCAGCGATCAGGAGTTGGAACCAGGAATCACCCAAGAGGGCGAAGCCTGTCCAGGTGGCGGCCATGAGGATCATGAGGGCTACGAAGAGCCAGATGTAGAACCCGCTGCGCCGTTCGAGGAGACCGGCAGCTTTCACGCTCTTGAGGAGCTCCGAATAGCTTTGGACAACGGGGTTTGGCTGAATTGCGCGTGTTTTGGGGCGCTCAGCGGTGGACGTGGGTGCCATATATGTGCCCCGTATCGCTAACGGGCAACGCTGCAGCCGACGTTCGGACTGCACGGTCTGGATCACCCTCCACTAAGCATACGCTGTCGGCACTAACCTATTGTGACGCCGTGCACTTGCCAGAAGACGGCATGCATAAATATCGGCAACCATGAATAGTTTTGCTGTACAGTGTAGCTATGACTATTTCTGTTGCCGTCTCCGGTGCCAGCGGCTACGCCGGGGGAGAAGTGCTGCGCCTGCTTGCAGGCCATCCGAACGTCACTATCGGTGCTATCACTGCGCACAGCAACGCCGGTTCCAGACTAGGGGAGTTGCAGCCTCATCTCCACGGTTTGGCCAGCCGGATTCTGGAAGACACCACGGTGGAGAACCTGTCCGGGCATGATGTCGTCTTCCTGGCACTCCCGCACGGCGCTTCTGCAGAGATCGCTGCCCAATTGCCGGAAGGCACAGTGGTCATCGACGCCGGTGCGGACCACCGCCTGCAGGATGCGGCTGCATGGGAAAAGTTTTACGGCTCGGCCCATGCCGGCACCTGGCCGTATGGGCTCCCGGAACTGCCGGGACAGCGCGACGCGCTCAAGGGCGCCAAGCGCATCGCCGTTCCTGGTTGCTACCCGACGTCGGCCCTGCTCGCCTTGACGCCCGGGTTCGCCAACAATCTCCTCCTGACGGACGACGTCGTGATTGTCTCGGCCTCTGGTACCTCCGGTGCCGGCAAGGCGGCAAAGGTCAACCTGATTGGCTCCGAGGTCATGGGTTCCATGAGCCCTTACGGTGTTGGCGGCGGTCATCGGCACACGCCGGAAATCGAGCAGGGATTGTCCAACGCCGCCGGCGAGCCGGTGACAGTGTCCTTCACTCCCACCCTGGCGCCGATGAGCCGCGGCATTCTCACCACGGCAACAGCAAAAGTCGGTCACGGCGTTACTTATGCAGAACTGCGCCAAGCCTGGGCGGACTCCTACGACGACGAACCGTTCGTCCACCTGCTGCCTGAAGGCCACTGGCCCACGACCAAGTCGGTGCAGGGTTCCAATCATGCCGTCATGCAGGTGGCCTTTGATCAGCACGCTGGCCGCGTGATCGTGACGTGTGCCATCGACAACCTCACCAAGGGAACCGCCGGCGGAGCCGTGCAGTCCATGAACATTGCCCTCGGCCTGGACGAAAGCGCCGGCCTGAACCTCCAGGGAGTTGCACCGTGACCATTACCGCACCCAAGGGATTCCGGGCTTCCGGCGTCAAAGCCGGCATCAAGGCATCCGGCAACCCGGACCTGGCCCTGGTGGTCAACGACGGCCCGCAAAAGTCCGCTGCTGCTGTCTTCACCTCAAACCGCGTGGCCGCTGCTCCGGTTCACTGGTCACGCCAGGTGGTCAGCGACGGACGTGTTGACGCAGTGGTCCTGAACTCAGGGGGCGCCAACGCCTGCACTGGTCCGCAGGGATTCCAGAACACGCACGCCACGGCCGAGAAAGTGGCAGAAGTGCTGGGAGTCTCAGCTTCCGACGTCGTGGTTTGCTCCACTGGCCTGATTGGTGAGCAACTGCCCATGGACAAGATCCTTCCGGGCGTTGAGGCCGCATTCGGCGAGCTGTCCGCAGACGGCGGTTCGGCCGCCGCAACTGCCATCATGACGACGGACAGCGTGTCCAAGGAGGCCGTCTTCACAGGCACTGATGCTGAGGGCAAGCAATTCACCGTTGGCGGCATCGCCAAGGGTGCCGGCATGCTGGCCCCTGGCCTGGCAACGATGCTGGTTGTCCTCACCACCGACGCCGAGGTACCGGCGGACGAGCTCGACGTCGTCCTCCGCGATGCCACGCGGGTAACCTTTGACCGCGCCGACTCCGACGGCTGTATGTCCACCAACGACACCGTAGTGCTGCTGGCATCAGGTGCCTCGGAAGCTTTGCCTTCAGCGGAGCAGCTGAGCGAGGCCATCACGAAGGTCTGCGCCGAGTTGGCCCGGAAACTCATCGGCGACGCCGAAGGTGCCAGCCACGATATCGCCATTCGTACCTTCAATGCAGCAAGCGAAGGCGATGCCGAGATCGTTAGCCGCGCCGTTGCACGCTCCAACCTCTTCAAAGCCGCCATTTTCGGCAAGGACCCCAACTGGGGCCGCGTGCTCTCCGCCGTGGGCACCACCGACGCCATATTCGAGCCGGACCAGCTCAACGTGTCCATGAACGGCGTGCAGATCTGCCGCAACGGCAGCATCGGCGACGACCGCAACCTCGTTGACCTGGAACCACGTGAAGTACTCGTTGACATCGACCTTCAGGCCGGCAACGCCGAGGCAACCATCTGGACAAATGACCTCACGCACGACTACGTGCATGAGAACAGCGCATACTCGAGCTGAGCGGATGACTATGACTGCGCATACCCGGGAAACCACCTCCACGAGTCACGTTTCGGCGGAAGCGGCCCAGGACAAAGCGGGCACCCTGATCGAGGCACTGCCGTGGATCCAGCGTTTTGCCGGCACCACCATGGTGATCAAGTATGGCGGCAACGCCATGGTCAACGATGACCTTCGCCGCGCCTTCGCCGAGGACATCGTGTTCCTCCACCACGTGGGCATCCACCCTGTAGTGGTCCACGGCGGCGGCCCCCAGATCAACTCCATGCTGGGCAGGCTTGGCATTGAGTCCGAGTTCAAGGGTGGACTGCGTGTCACCACTCCGGAAGCCATGGACGTGGTGCGGATGGTCCTCACAGGTCAGGTGGGACGCGAACTGGTCGGCTTGATCAACTCCCATGGTCCTTACGCCGTTGGCATGTCCGGCGAGGATGGCGGCCTGTTGCGCGCAGTCCGCACGGGCACCGTGGTGGACGGCGAGGAAGTTGACCTCGGCCTGGTGGGCGAAGTCGTAGGCGTGGACCCCGCCGGGATCAAGGACATCCTCGACGCCGGTCGCATCCCGGTGATCTCGACGGTCGCCCCGGAAATCCTCGACGACGGGAACGGTTCCGGTCCCACTACCGGCCAGGTCCTGAACGTCAACGCAGACACGGCGGCCGCAGCTGTCGCATCGGCGTTGGGCGCCACCAAGCTCGTCATCCTGACCGACGTCGAGGGGCTCTACGCGAACTGGCCGGACAAATCATCGCTGATCTCTTCGCTGACCGCGTCCGAACTCCGCGAGATGCTACCCAAGCTCGAGTCCGGAATGATCCCGAAGATGGCCGCGTGCCTGAAGGCTATCGACGAAGGCGTGGAACGCGCGCACATCGTGGATGGCCGCCTGCCGCACTCGATGCTGCTGGAAACTTTCACCACCGCCGGCATCGGCACGCAAGTTGTTCCCGACGAGGAAGTGAACGCATGAGCACCGAACTGAGCCATACCGCTATCGCTGCGGAGGCTGCCGCAACCGCGCTCGTTTCCCAGAGCTCAGGCGCTGACTGGCTGGCCCGCTACTCGTCATCCCTTATGGGTGTCTTCGGCACACCGCAGCGGGTCCTCGTCCGCGGTGCGGGTTGCCTCGTGTGGGACGCCGACGGGAAGGAGTACCTGGACCTCCTGGGCGGCATTGCCGTGAACGCCCTGGGCCACGCCCACCCGTTCGTCACCTCAGTCATTTCCAGCCAGCTCGCCACGCTTGGACACGTGTCCAACTTCTTTACGAGCCCCACGCAGATCGCCCTGGCTGAAAAGCTCCTGGCCATCACCAACGCTCCTGCCGGTTCCAAGGTTTTCTTTGCCAACTCCGGCACGGAAGCCAACGAGGCAGCGTTCAAGCTGGCCCGCCGGAACAGCGACGCCAAGCGGACCAAGATCATCGCGCTTGAGGGGGCTTTCCATGGCCGCACCATGGGCGCCCTCGCACTCACGGCGAAAGAAGCTTACCGGACACCGTTCGAGCCCCTGCCCGGCGGCGTGGTCCACATCCCGTTCGGTGACATCGAAGCCCTGCGCTCCGCCGTCGACGAATCCACAGCAGCCGTCTTCCTGGAACCAATCCAAGGCGAAGCGGGTGTCCGGCCGCTGAGCGCCGAATACCTGCAGGCGGCACGTGAAGCCACTACGGCGGCTGGCGCCTTGTTGATTTTGGACGAGGTCCAGACAGGCATTGGCCGGACCGGCAAATGGCTCGCCAGCGAGGATGCGGGCATCGTTCCCGATGCCATCACGCTTGCCAAGGGACTTGGTGGCGGGTTCCCCATTGGTGCGCTGATCACCCTCGGCAGCACGACGTCGGCCCTGCTCACCGCCGGACAGCACGGAACCACTTTCGGTGGAAACCCGGTGGCCACGGCCGCCGCTCTTGCCACGCTGCACGCGATCGAGAGCCAGGGTGTGCTGCAGAACGTACTGGCAGTCGGCGCTCATCTTCGCAAGGGACTGGCCGCCATCGAGGCTGTCACTGAAGTTCGCGGCGAGGGCCTGTTAATCGGGTTCGATGTGAACGCCGACGTCGCACCCGCCATGGTTACCGCAGCGTTGGATGCCGGCTTCATCATCAACAGCCCGGGCCCGCGGACCATCCGCCTCGCGCCGCCGCTGATCCTGACCATCGATCAAGCGGACCGTTTCCTGGACGCTCTTCCCACCCTGATCGCTACGGCTACAGCCACCACCGCTAAGGACGCACAGTGACTACACCCACCACCACCCGTCACTTCCTCAAGGACACGGACCTGAGCCCGGCCGAGCAGGCCGAGGTCCTTGAGCTCGCTGCCCGCATGAAGGCGGCGCCCTACAGCGTCCAGCCCTTCGCAGCCGATGGCAACGGACGCAAGACCGTCGCTGTCATCTTCGACAAAACCTCCACCCGCACCCGTGTTTCCTTCGCCACCGGCATCGCGGACATGGGAGGCAACGCCCTCATCATCAATCCCGGTGAAGCACAGATCGGTCACAAGGAATCCGTGGAGGACACTGCGAAGGTCCTGGAGCGCATGGTCTCCACCATCGTGTGGCGGACCGGGGCCCACTCCGGCCTCGTGGCCATGGCGGAAAACTCGAAGGTGCCCGTCATCAATGCCCTCTGCGACGACTACCACCCCTGCCAGCTCCTCGCCGACCTTCTGGCGGTCAAGGAGCACAAAGGTGAACTGAAGGGCCTGAGCATGGCCTACCTCGGTGATGCGGCCAATAACATGGCCAATTCGTACCTTTTGGCTGGCGTTACGGCTGGCATGCACGTCCGAATTTCCGGGCCCGAAGGCTATCTGCCAGCAGCCGACATCGTCGCTGCCGCAGAAGAGCGTGCCGCTGAGACCGGTGGTTCGGTGCTCATTACGAGCGATGCCGCGGAAGCCCTTAAGGGCGCCGACGTCGTGGCTACAGACACCTGGGTGTCAATGGGCCAGGAAGCCGAGAAGGAAGCCCGGATGCAGTTGTTCCGCGACTACTCCGTCGATGAGGCAGCCATGGCGCAGGCCGCACCCGACGCCGTCGTGCTTCACTGCCTTCCGGCATACCGCGGCTATGAGATTTCCGCTGGGGTTATTGACGGCCCGCAGTCCATCGTCTGGGACGAGGCGGAGAACCGCCTCCACGCCCAGAAGGCGCTGATGGCCTGGCTGATGCACCGCTCGGGGCTTGCTTTTGTCGATGGCCTTTCACCTGTTGAAGGTACCGGGGAGAGCACGTTCTAGTGTCCACGAATCCGTCGGTTCCGGGCGCCAGCCCGGCCACCAAGACTGCCCGACAGGCGCGTATTACCGCGATCCTGACGGGTGAGTCCGTGCGTTCCCAGGCAGAGCTTGCAGCCCTGCTGGCGGACGACGGCGTTCAGGTCACCCAAGCCACGCTGTCCCGCGACCTTGTGGAACTGGGCGCGGTCCGGGTCAGGGGCAAGGAAGGCGCCCTGGTCTATGCCGTTCCGGGGGAGGGTGGGGACCGCAACGCCAAGAGCGGCGTCACTCAGGAAATCCTGGATGCGCGGCTGACCCGGCTATGCGGTGAACTGTTGGTCACCGCCGAGGCCTCGGGCAACATTGTGGTCCTGCGAACACCTCCGGGGGCCGCGAACTTCCTGGCACTGGCCATCGACCACTCCGTAATGCCGTCGGTATTGGGTACGATCGCAGGCGACGACACACTGCTGTTGGTTGCCAGGGATCCCGGCGGCGGGGCGGAACTCGCGGCTCGCTTCCTCCAGTTGGCCGAGGAAGCCGGACCCGGAAACTAACCGCCGTGGACGCGGCCCATGACTTTCACAGCATTGATTCACACAGCATTGATTCACACAGCATTGATTTCAAATGAACCAAGCAACAACAAAGGAGCACTCTCGTGACTGAGCGCATTGTTCTGGCCTACTCCGGTGGCCTTGATACGTCCGTAGCCATTGGCTGGATCGGTGAAGCAACCGGCGCCGAGGTCATCGCTGTGGCCGTCGACGTCGGACAGGGCGGCGAGTCCCTGGAGACCATCCGCCAGCGCGCCCTGGGTTGCGGCGCCGTCGAGGCTTACGTGGCCGACGCCCGCGACGAATTCGCCAACGAGTACGCCATGCCCACGCTGAAGGCCAACGCCCTCTACCAGGGCCACTACCCGCTGGTTTCCGCTATCTCGCGTCCGGTCATCGTAAAGCACCTCGTGAAGGCAGCCCGCGAATTCGGTGCCACCACCGTTGCCCACGGCTGCACCGGCAAGGGCAACGACCAGGTCCGCTTCGAAGTTGGCATCCAGACCCTCGGCCCGGACCTTAAGTGCATCGCACCGGTCCGCGACCTCGCCCTGACCCGCGACAAGGCCATCGCCTTCGCCGAGGAAAAGGGACTGCCGATCGAGACCACCAAGAAGAACCCGTACTCGATCGACCAGAACGTCTGGGGACGCGCCGTCGAGACCGGTTACCTCGAGGACATCTGGAACGCTCCCACCAAGGACATCTACGACTACACCGCCACCCCGGAATTCCCGCCGGCACCGGATGAGGTCACCATTTCCTTCCAGGCTGGCGTACCGGTAGCGATCGACGGCGTCAAGGTCACCCCGTTGCAGGCAATCCAGGAACTGAACCGCCGTGCAGGCGCCCAGGGTGTTGGCCGCATCGACGTCGTCGAGGACCGCCTGGTGGGCATCAAGTCCCGCGAAATCTACGAAGCACCCGGTGCCATGGCGCTTATCACCGCGCACAAGCACCTCGAGGACATCACCATCGAGCGCGAGCAGGCCCGTTTCAAGGCCACCGTTGGCCAGCGCTGGGCAGAGCTGGTCTACGACGGCCAGTGGTTCTCCCCGCTCAAGCGCTCCCTGGACGCCTTCATCGAGGACACCCAGCGGTACGTTTCCGGCGACATCCGGATGGTCCTCCACGGCGGGCAGGCAATCGTCAACGGTCGTCGCTCCGAGACCTCGCTGTACGACTTCGACCTCGCCACCTACGACACCGGCGACACCTTCGATCAGTCCATGGCACGGGGCTTCATCGAGCTGTGGGGCATGTCCTCCAAGGTTGCCTCGGGCCGCGACCTGCGGGTTGCCGGCGAATGACAAGCGCCACAAACGAAGGTGCACTGTGGGGCGGCCGGTTCGCCGGCGGCCCCGCGGATGCGCTGGCCGCACTGAGTAAATCCACGCACTTTGACTGGCGGCTGGCCCGCTATGACATCGCCGGCTCCAAGGCGCACGCCCGCGTGCTCGCAAAGGCCGGTCTGCTGGACGACGCCGAACTTGAAGGCATGCTCGCCGCCCTCACCCAGCTGGACGAGGACGTCGCGAGCGGCGCCTACCTGCCGGCCGAGAGCGACGAGGACGTTCACGGATCGCTGGAGCGTGGCCTGATCGAGCGTGCCGGGACCCAGTTGGGCGGCAAGCTTCGTGCCGGACGTTCCCGCAACGACCAAGTGGCAACGCTCGGCCGCATGTTCCTGCGCGATCACGCGAGGATCATTGCCAGTGGGGTCCTTGCCACGATTGACGCCCTTGTTGACCAGGCCCAGGCACACCAAGGTGTGGCCATGCCTGGTCGGACGCACCTGCAGCACGCCCAGCCGGTATTGCTGAGCCATCACCTCCTTGCCCACGCCTGGGCGTTGCTGCGCGATGTGCAGCGCCTCCAGGACTGGGACAAGCGTGCGGGCGTTTCACCCTACGGTTCGGGTGCCTTGGCAGGTTCGTCGCTGGGACTTGATCCCGAGGCCGTTGCAGCTGATCTTGGCTTCTTCGCGGCGGTCCACAACTCGATCGATGGCACCGCCTCCCGCGATGTCTTCGCCGAGTTCGCGTGGGTCTGCTCCATGATTGGCGTTGATCTGTCCCGGATCTCCGAGGAAGTAATTTTCTGGGCGACCAAGGAATTCTCCTTCGTGACGCTGCACGATTCGTATTCCACCGGGTCCTCGATCATGCCTCAGAAGAAGAACCCGGACGTTGCCGAGCTCGCACGCGGCAAGGCAGGACGCCTCATCGGCAACCTGACCGGACTGCTGGCAACGCTCAAGGGCCTCCCGCTCGCCTACAACCGCGATCTTCAGGAGGACAAGGAGCCGGTGTTCGACGCCGCCGACACGCTGGAGCTCTTGCTTCCGGCCGTCTCCGGCATGATCGCGACCCTGAAGTTCAACACCGAGCGCATGGAGTCCTTGGCTCCCCAGGGCTTTGCGCTGGCAACGGACATCGCCGAATGGCTGGTCCGCCAGGGCGTTCCCTTCCGTGAAGCACACGAGCTTTCAGGTGCTGCAGTCAAGCAGGCCGAAAGCCGTGGGGTTGAGCTGTGGGACCTGACGGATGAAGAATACTCAGCGATCTCGGAGCACCTGACTCCCGAGGTCCGCAGCGTGTTGAGCACTGAAGGTTCGCTCAACAGTCGCAACTCCCAGGGCGGAACAGCACCGGCCGCCGTCGAACGCCAAATGGTGGCGCTCAAAGCAGAACTGGACGCAGCGCGCAGCTACGCCAGCTGAACCGTTTCGCCAGTGAAACCACGACGGGACGGCACCCCGCAGGCAGGCTTCCAGGCCTGTCTGCCACGGGGTGCCGTCCCGCTGTGCGTTAACATGGCGCTATGACCGCAATCACAGCTGAGACGCTGCCCGCAGAGCTTCACAAAGCCGCTGACGTCGTCACCCGTATCCTTGCCAAACTCGAGGACGTTTCGATCCCGGAACCGTCCGAACTCCCGGACTGGACCCGCGGCCATGTTCTGGCCCACATCGCCGGAATTGCGAACGCCATGGCCCGGCAATTGGAGTTCGCCCGGCGTGGCGAAACCATCGAACTGTATGACGGGGGAGTCGCGGGCCGCACCAAAGCGATCGAACTTGCCGCCGGGCACAGCCTCCAGGAACACAAGCAGTCCGTGGAAACCGCCTTGGCGCGGGCCCTCTCTGCTTTCGATGCCTTGGGCCCCGGGGACTGGGACGCACGCATCAGCTACAGGAACGGAACAGTCCTCGACGGCGGTCTGGCGCTGTGGCGCGAGCTCGTCATCCACGCTTCGGACGTGGGTTTGGGCTACGGCCCGGAAACCTGGAGCCGCCCCTTCTGCGAGCATTTGTTCACGTTCCTTGAAGCACGTGTTCCTGAGACGTACAAATTTGTCCTGCAGCCCACGGGACTGCCGCAGCAAGTTATTGGCCACGGCGCCACATCAATCGCCATTACGGGCATGCTCACGGACATTGCTGCATGGCTCGCCGGCCGCGAACCGAGCCTGGGAAGCCTGCGCGCCACGGCGGCGGCCGACGGCGTCGACTTGCCCGAGCTGCTCCCATGGCCCGCAGCCGCTCCCGCCGCCCGCTAGCGATCCTCTCTCACGTCCTGACGCTTTTCGGGCGATCTTCTCTCACGTCCTGACCGGTTTGGGCCGATCTTCTCTCACGTCCTGACGGGTTTGGGCAGACGTTCTCTCACGTCCTGACCGGTTTGGGCCGATGCTCTCTCACGTCCTGACCGGTTTGGGCCGATGCTCTCTCACGTCCTGACCGGTTTGGGCCGATGCTCTCTCACGTCCTGACCGGTTTGGGCCGATCTTCTCTCACGTCCTGACCGGTTTGGGCCGATCTTCTCTCACGTCCTGACCGGTTTGGGCCGATGCTCTCTCACGTCCTGACCGGTTTCGGCCGATGTGTCCTTGGGCTTTGCTGCCGCCCGCCACAAGTGCATGGTGGCGTAGGACCGCCAGGGGCTCACTTCCCGGAAGTCAGAGCTCAGGCCAGCGCCAGGCGGGAGGACTCTCAACCCGTTTCGAACTGCCGCGTCATTGCCCAGGAAAACGTCCGGCGCTCCGAGCACCCGCATGGCGGCGTACCCTACAGTCCACGGACCAACCCCTGGCAATGGCAGCAGCTTGCGCTCCAGCGCGGCAACGTCGTCGCCGTAGCCGAACTCAAGGGCCCCTGTGGCCATCGCTTCGGCCGCAGCAACGACGGAGTCGATGCGACGCTGAGGTCCCCTCAGCAACTCGCGTCCGTGTTCGGCGATTTCAGCCGGCGTCGGAAACTGCCGCTCCAGCCCGGGGGTGGGGGTCTCGGCGAGGGAGCCAACAACGGACAACTGTGTCAGTGCTGTTCGAGCGGCAGCAACGGTGATTTGCTGACCTATCATTGCCCTGACCAGCAATTCCTGGGGGTCCACTGCTCCCGGCACGCGAATTCCGGGAACCGCCGTGATGCTCCCCGCGAGCCGCGGGTCTGTTCCCAATGCTTCGTCGATTGCCTGCGGGTCCGAGTCCAGGTCGAACAACCTCCGAACGCGGCTCAACAATGCAGGAAGATCGTGCAGGTCCACCGCGGTGGCCGTCAACTGTAAAGGCTTGCCCGGCGTCGAGGGGCTGTAGACCACGGAGAAAGAGGCGCTGCCTCGAGGCAGGCGGAGCGTCCGACCATAGCTCCTGGTTCCGTCGGCTTCGGTACGTGCCACCTCAATTCCGGTTACCGCACGGACGGCCAGGAAGTCGAAGATGCCCGGATCGAATGGTTCCCTGTAGGGCAGGTTAAGTGTTAGAGCAGTAGGCGCGACAGCACCCCGGCGAACGCCGGACCTCGCTCCCGTGGCACGCAACGCCGTCGGGGTCATCGCAAAAACCTCGCCGATGGTGTCGTTGAATTGCCGCACGCTGTTGAACCCCGAGGCGAAGGCGACGTCGGCGAAGAGCATGTTCGTTGAGACCAACAGCGTCCTGGCTGTCTGCGCCCTGCTTGCCCGTGCCAGCGACAGGGGGCCTGCGCCGAGTTCGTGACTGAGGATCCGGTTGAGCTGGCGCGCCGAGTAGCCCAGCCGTTGCGCCAGGCCGTCGACCCCCTCGCGGGTGATCACGCCGTCGTTGATCAAACGCATTGCACGGCCGGCAACGTCAGATCGGATGTTCCAGGCCGGCGTGCCGGGGACGGCCTCGGGGAGGCAGCGCTTGCAAGCGCGGTACCCGGCTTCGTGGGCAGCGGCTGAGGTCTCGTAGAACGTGACGTTCTCTGCCTTCGGCGTCCGGGCGGGGCAGGATGGCCGGCAGTAGATACCAGTCGAGCTGACAGCCGTGAAGAATTGTCCGTCGAAACGGGTGTCGCGGGCGTCGATTGCCCTGTAGCGCTGCCAGAAGTCCATTCCTTCATCCTGTCAGGAGTCCACGTCCGCTGCTAGCGGAAATCGGACATGGCCGTTCCACGATTTTTGCTAGGGTCTGGGCATGAGCTCGTCCATCGAGAAGGGAGTCAGCAATCCCGAAAAAGTGCGTAAGTTCCTTGAGGGCGACCCCCGCGCAATCGCTCCACTGATACTTGGCGCCGTACTCACCCACCACTCCGAAGCCGGTCCGGTGGCGGTCAGGCTCACTGAAGTGGAGGCGTATATGGGCCCACGCGATTCCGAACACCCCGATCCCGGATCGCACACCTTCGGCGGCCCCACAGCCAGGAACGCGCCTATGTTCGGACCACCGGGATTCCTGTACGTCTATTTCACGTACGGCATGCACTACTGCGCCAACATCGTCTGCGGTCCCAAAGGTTCACCGTCTGCGCTGCTCTTGCGCGCCGGCGAGATTGTAGAGGGGGAGGGGCTTGCCACTGTCCGCAGGCCTGCCTCCAAAACGCACAAGGACTTGGCCAGCGGACCGGCCCGCCTGGCATCGGCGCTGGGACTTACGACGGCGGACACGGGCCGTGACGCGCTCGCGTCACCGTTCAGCCTCTGGTTGCCTGAGACGCCTGCAGCGGCCGTGGCCAGCGGACCTCGGGTTGGGGTGGCTGGTCCGGGTGGAAGTACGGACTATCCCTGGCGTTTCTGGATCGAAGATGATCCAACGGTGTCACGCTACAAAGCGGCGCGGCCACGCAACCGGGCCTGAACTTTGGCCACTGGTCCGCCATATGACCTGGACCCCGCACGTTTACCAAAATCGCTGTAGAATGGACGGTCTGTCTTTTGCGATAGGGGTTACGGTTCGATGCACGACGCTGATTTGGTCCACGAGCAGGAATACGTTGCTGGGCTGTACGCCCGGCTCGATGAGCTGCGCGAAGAAAAGCGCGCCCAGCTGGCGCAGGTGCGCAAGGCCGGTGCAGTGGGAACCATGCAAAACGTGTCCGAACGTGACGCGTTCGCCGCGCTGTATGAGGACCGCCTTGCCCAGCTCGACGCCGTCGATGACCGTCTGGTTTTCGGCCGCCTTGATCTGGACTCGGGTGAGGCTCAGTACATTGGGCGCATCGGGTTGTCTACGGCCGATCTCCAGCGGCTCATGGTTGACTGGCGTGCGCCCGAAGCCGGCCACTTCTATCAGGCCACCGCATTCGACCGCCAAGGTGTGCGCCGCCGTCGGCACCTGATCCTGCAAGGCCGTGACGTGAAGGCGATCGAGGACGATGTCCTGGATGCCGGGATGCTCGCGGACAACGATTCCCTGCAGGGCGAGGGCGCGCTCCTTGCGGCCCTGAATTCCAAGCGCACGGGCCGGATGTCGGACATCGTGGGAACCATCCAGTCGGAGCAGGACAGGATCATCCGTTCCTCGATCTCGGGCGCGCTCGTCGTGCAAGGTGGTCCCGGAACGGGTAAGACCGCAGTGGCACTGCACCGTGCCGCCTACCTGCTGTACACGCACCGTGATCGCCTCAAGAGTGCCGGCGTGCTGCTGGTGGGACCGTCGTCGTCGTTCATGCACTACATCGAACGTGTGCTGCCCTCGCTGGGCGAGACCGGCGTCGTCATGGCCAGTCTTGGCCGACTCATGCCCGGAATCCACGCTGTTCCCGAGGAAGATCCCGACGTCGCAGCCCTCAAGGGCAAGCTCGACATGGCCACGGTGGTGGCCAACGCTGTAGCGAACCGGCAGCGCACGCCTGCAGAAGACCGCATTCTCGAAGTGGATTCCCGCAAGCTGACGCTGACCGTCCGACAGGTCCGCCGGGCGCGGGAAAAGGCCCGGGCCACCGGCAAACCCCACAATGAAGCCCGGCTGACGTTCGTCAAGATCCTCCTCCGTGAGCTCACGGAGCAACTGACGGACCTCGTCGAGGAATCGAACATCGGCAATAACGCCGATCGCGCCTACCTCGCCGAAGACGTCCGGTCTGCCCGGGACGTCCGTATCGCCTTGAACCTGTGCTGGATGCCGATGACGCCCGAGAAGCTGATCTCGGAGCTCTTCAGCAAGCCCGCCATCCTGGAAGCTTGCACGCCGCACCTCACACCGGAACAGCGATCCCTCCTGCAGAGGCCCGTCGATGCTCCCTGGACCGAGGCGGACGTGCCGCTCCTGGACGAAGCTGCCGAACTGCTCGGTGAGCTGGACCCTGCCGCGGGCAGGGGGCTGGCCCAGCAGGAAGCCGACCGCGCCCGCGATCTCGCCAACGCCAAGCAGACCCTGGCCAACATGGAAGCCATGGGCGTGGACGTCCTGGTGAGCGCCGAAGAACTGGCAGACCAGAACCAGGAACGCGAGAATCGGCTCACCGCAGCCGAGCGCGCCACGAGCGACCGTTCCTGGGCTTTCGGCCACATCGTGGTTGATGAGGCACAGGAACTTTCGGCCATGCAGTGGCGGCTCCTCGTGCGTCGCTGCCCGCTGAAGTCCTTCACAATCGTGGGGGACATCGCCCAAACGAGTGCCGCGGCCGGCGCCAATTCGTGGCAAAGCGCGCTGGCGCCGTCGTTCGGTGACCGCTGGCAGCTCGAAGAGCTCACCGTCAACTACCGCACGCCATCCCAGATCGCGGAAGCCGCTGTCCGGATGGCCAACCGTGCAGGCCTGGTGGTCTCAGCTCCGAAGGCCGTGCGCGAAGGCAAATGGTGGCCCATTGTGGACCGCGTCGAAGCGGACGGAATTGTTTCCCGCCTGGTCGAGGTCCTGCCTGAGGAAGTGGAAGCAATCGACGGCGGCCTGCTGGCTGTGATCGCCGATGGCCCACTGCTGCCGCAGGCGGCTTCTGCGCTGCGTGAGATCTACGGCCGCCGCATCGGCTCGGGAGCCGGAAGCTACGAGCAGGACATCGTGGTCATCAGTCCCAAAGAGGCGAAGGGCCTGGAATTTGACGGCGTCATTGTCCTGGAACCAGCCGCCATGCTCAATCACGAGCACGGCAAGGTGGGCGACCTCTACGTTGCCATGACCCGACCCACGCAGCGGCTCAGGCTCATCGCTGCGGCACCGCTGCCTGCCGGCATTGAACGCTAGGAAAAGCAGGTTCAACAATCCTGCTAACTTAGAACTCGTGTCACACGTAAACAACATCGAGTCCCAGCACAACGATCCCGCCTTTGCCAACATCTGGCAGGAGCTCAAATGGCGCGGCCTTGTCCACGTTTCCACCGATGAAACGGAACTGGAAAAGCTGCTCGCCGGGGACCCGATCACGTATTACTGTGGCTTCGACCCCACCGCCCCGTCCCTCCACCTGGGTAACCTGGTGCAGCTCCTCCTGATGCGTCGATTGCAGCTGGCCGGCCACAAGCCGCTCGGCCTGGTTGGCGGGTCCACGGGCCTGATCGGCGATCCGCGTCCGACGGCGGAACGCACCTTGAACACCAAGGACACCGTTGCGGAGTGGGTCGGCTACCTCCAGGGCCAGGTGCGCCGTTTCCTCAGTTTTGAGGGCGACAACGCGGCACGCATGGTCAACAACCTGGACTGGACGGCGCCGCTGAGCGCCATCGACTTCCTGCGTGAAATCGGCAAGCACTTCCGGGTGGGCACCATGCTGCGCAAGGATGCTGTCGCGTCGCGGTTGAGCTCCGACGAGGGCATCAGCTACACCGAGTTCAGCTACCAGATCCTGCAGGGCATGGACTACCTCCAACTGTTCCGCGACTACGGCTGTGCACTGCAGACCGGGGGCTCGGACCAGTGGGGCAACCTCACCAGCGGTACCGAACTCATCCGTAAGGTGGAGGGCAAGAGCGTCCACGCCCTGGGTACGCCCCTCATCACCAACTCGGATGGCACCAAGTTCGGCAAGAGCGAGGGCAACGCCATCTGGCTGGACCCCGAAATGTGCAGCCCGTACGCGTTCTACCAGTTCTGGTTGAACACGGCCGATGCCGATGTTGTCGACCGGCTAAAGGTCTTCACCTTCCTTTCACGTGCAGAAATTGAAGAGCTTGGCCAGTCTGTTGCTGAGCGGCCCTTTGCCCGCGAAGGCCAGAAGAAGCTTGCGTTCGAAGTGACCTCATTGGTGCACGGGATCGATGCGACCGAAAAGGTTATCGCAGCCTCGGCAGCGCTCTTCGGCAACGGCGACCTCACAGTCCTGGACGAGCACACCCTGGAATCAGCGACGGCAGAACTTCCGTCCGCGAAGATCAGCGCCGACGGTCTGGGCATCATTGACTTGCTCGTGGCCTCCGGTTTGTCCGACAGCAAGTCGGCAGCCCGCCGGACCGTGGGGGAGGGTGGCGCCTACGTGAACAACACGAAGGTGTCCGACCCCGACGCCGTCATCGCCAAGGACGAGCTCCTGCATGGCCGGTACCTGCTGCTTCGACGGGGCAAGAAGAACCTGGCGACCATTGAGGTTTCAGCCTAGGTTTTCTCAGTAGTCGAGTTCCGAAAAGGCCGGTAACCGTTATGGTTGCCGGCCCTTTCTGTGTTTGATTTGCCGCCCCCTTCGGTTGTTCTCTCACATCGTCGTTGTTTTTGAGCGTCCTTCTCTCACATCGCGACGTGTTTGGGGGTTTGTTCTCTCATGTCGTGTCGGCTTTTGGTTGGGGGTTCGGAATGTTCGACGGCGGTTGCTGGGCTGGGTGCCGCGGCTGTCTGGGGCGGGGGGCTTTGGTTGGTGTGATGGGCCTCACGGAAGTTGTTTTGGTGCTTCCGGGCTGTTTCTGAGCCGTGGATGGTGTTGTTTGGCGTGTGTTTGCGGGGCTTTTTGGGGGTGTGGGGGTGGATTTGTGTCGGGGCTGGTGGGCGTGTAATGTCTTCTGAGTCGCCGCGAGTGAGACAGCCTGGTGCTGGGAACTGCGGGGGCCAACCCCTTTGATAACAGCCTGGAATATGGTGCGCTTTTGGGCGTGCCGGCAACGGGTGGGGCCGATGTGGCGGGATCGAAAATCGCGGAAACGTTGATTTGCATGGATCTGGTTGATCGGGTAAGTTTGAAAAGTTGCTCCGGAGCGATCCTGTGGCCCTGTTGGGGTTTTGGTGGTGCCGGTTAGTGTCTGTTGTTTGAGAACTCAATAGTGTGCCAAGTTTGTTGATGCCGATTGTTTTATTGATTGGTTGAAATTATGGCCAGGCCGTTGCGCACCCCCGTGTGTGGTGGTTTGGTTTTCAGCTGGTT
>NZ_JBFRFP010000041.1:0-38851 GCF_052114885.1 Paenarthrobacter sp. 2TAF44
GGTTACGGCGGTCATAGCGTGGGGGAAACGCCCGGTCCCATTCCGAACCCGGAAGCTAAGACCCACAGCGCCGATGGTACTGCACCCGGGAGGGTGTGGGAGAGTAGGACACCGCCGGACACACATTAGGTCGAGACCCCCCAACCCACCACGGGTCGGGGGGTCTCCCGCATTAACGGCACGATCACCAAACCAGAACCAGGCAAGCCCCGACCACCACGGCCGGGGCTTCCCCTATTTAAGCCCGGTTTAGCCGTTCCAGAACCCGTTGAGTTGGTCCGCGAGGGCCCGGCCTTGCTCGTAACCGGCCTGTGCAGCCGCCGGACGCATGGAGACATCCATCGCATTGGCCCCGAACATGTGCTCGGAGCTGCTGTCGGGAATGACCGTTTCTACCCTGCTGCCGCCGGCACGTAATTCGGCGACCTGTGTTTCGAGGTGCAGGCCCCACTCCAGCGGAGTCCGCGTTCTGCCCCCAAATGGTGACAGAACCAGGACGCGTGCGTATCCGGATGCCAAGTCGGCATTCTCGGCGTTGGATCGGTATCCGCCGTCAATGTATCGGTCGTCCCCGATGCCGTAGGCGAACCCACTGGCGCAGCTGGCTGCTACAGCATCCACCAGTTCCACTCCGCTGTGACGGTCGAATTGGACCGCGTTACCCGTCCTGGCATCCACGGCAGTGATCAGCACTTTTCGTTGCGGCCATTGCAAACTTGGCAGCCGGGAGGCGACGGTTTCCCGCCACTGTCTTTGCCTTGATTCGTCCGCTGTAGCCGCCAACTCGAGCGCTGCAGCGCCCATCCGGCGACGCATATCGGCAGGATCCGTAGAGGCCTCAATGATCTTCTGTGTTCTTTCCAAATGGTCCAGCACTTGCCGCGCTGGGCCAGATTGTGCTGGCTGCGGCTGCATTGGACCGGACTGCGTTGGACTGGTCTGCGTTGAATTGGCTTGCGGCGGCCGCTGCCGTTGTGGCTGGGGTGGTGCGGCAAGGACAGCTGCATATAGTTCTGAAGGACTCGCGCCAGCTATCTGTGCCGCTGCGGTGGAGCCGGCCGATGTGCCGACCGTCAAGTCGGATTTGGTCACATCCATGCCGGCGTCGAACATTCCGGCGATGACGCCGATCAGCCAGGCATTGCCCGTGGATCCGCCGCCACCAAGCACCAGCGCCCGCTCGGCTGAACGCCCAGGAATCGCGGCGGAATTATCCTGTGGTTGATTCTGGGGGGACGATGGCTGCCCGGAAGTGGTCGTCGATGTGACGGGCTGCGTTGGAAATGGTGTTGTGTTCATGGGAGTCGCCTTTCGCGAATTGCCTCTGTGGCGCTCCCGCTGGCGACTAGATCAGTCGCTAGATCGTGTACTGCGGGGGAGCACCCATTGCGGATACTGCGTTCATGGGTCTCACCTCCTGTTGTTAGATCACGATCAACGGGACTCTAACACCGCGCCGATGGGCTGCGCAACCAAGCCATCCCCCAGCACTCCGGGCTGGACATGGTTGCCGGAAGAAATGCGCGTTTCCGCACCGGTACAGTTGAGGGTCATGGACAGTATTTTCAGTCATCCCGAGCCGGAGCCCGAGCCGTCGTCACAAGACACCAATGACCTTGAACCCCTGGTGCTGACAGTGGTGGTGCCAACCAGCGTTTCTCATGCCTTTTTGGGCTTTACGGACCATCCTCATCTGTGGTGGCCCCTCGAAGAGGAGAGTGTGTTCGGCGCGGGATCGCACGTTGAGTTCGAGGAGAATCTGATCCTGGAGACGGCCGAGGATGGACGCACTTCGGTGTGGGGAACCATCGATGACTGGCAGCCGCCGTTGTCCTTCCATGCGAGCTGGTATCCGGCGAGCACGCCCCTCTGGTCCACGGAAATTAGGGTCTCGTTCCGTGCGGTAGAGGGTGGCACGGAGGTCCGGTTGGTGCATGACGGTTGGGAAGGTGCAGAGGATCCTGCTGCCAGCCGGGCATCGTATGCGGAAGGTTGGCCTCGAGTCCTGGATCGCTACGTACGGTTCATGGGCGGGACAGTTGCCTAGGGTCAGGCGACTTCGTGCTGAAGACTGGTGTCTGCTGAGGAAAGTCCGGCTGGAAATGCTTACGGATACGCCCATGGCTTATGTCGAAAGCCTGGAGGCCGCCCGGCGGCAAACGGATGCGCAGTGGCAGGAACGGGCTGCGGCTATGGCCGGCGATTCCAGCGTGACGTTGGTAGCTGACGGCGGCGTGGATGGAAGCCCGTTCTGTGGGCTGATGAGGGTTGTCCTGAAGCATCCTCAAGACCCGCAGAGGCCACTTCAAGCCATGCTGATAAGTGTCTATGTTGCCCCCGAACATCGAGGTTTGGGGTTGGCCGATGAACTCCTCCACCAGGCGTGCGAGGCCGCCCGGATGGACTTGGGTGCCAAGCTCCTGGAGTTGGGCGTCCACGAGGACAATACGAGGGCGTTGGCTTTCTACCGGCGGCACGGTTTCAACACCACTGGGGACAGCCGACCATATCCCCAGGACACGTCCAAGCAGGAACTCGTCATGGAAAAGGTCCTGGAGCAGTAGCCGTTGGTTTAGGCAGTAGTCCCTGTTTCTGGAACGAGCGACATCCTAGGCGGCGTCGTTCTTGGGCACGGCCGTGCTCGAACGAACCACGAGCTTGGTGGGGTGTTCAGTATCGGCAGGTTCAAGGACCAGGCCATTGTTGATGGCGCCCAGCAAGGTGCGCACAGCCAGGGCTCCTTGTCCCTTCGCGTCCTGGTCGATGGTGGTGAGGCCCATGACCTTCCCGAGGTCGTGTCCGTCGATGCCGATAACCGAGAGGTCCTCGGGAATCCGCAGGCCGAAGTCACGCGCAGCCAGTATGGTGCCGATGGCCATCTCGTCTGATGCAGCAAACACCGCGGTCGGTCGCTCTGGTGCGCCCCCCAGCAGTTGCCGGGCTGCGGCGTAAGCGCCTTCGATGGTGAAGTCAGCGGAAACGATCCATTCGGGCAGAACCGCGCAGCCGGCGTCGTTCATTGCTTTCTCGAACCCACCGCGCCGCGTCCCGGGAAGCTGGAAGTCCTGCTCGTACGCTTCTTCGCCGGTCATGTGGGCGATCTTGCTGTGACCCAGGCGGATCAAGTGGTTTGTGGCTTGCTGTGCGATCGCGGAATCATCGATCCGAATGGTCGACGCTCCCCGAAGGGGGCCGCCGATGCCCACGATCGGCCGGTGAACGGCAAGGAGTTGCTGCATCTCGTCTTCGCTAAGCTCCAAGGAGACCGCAATGACCGCGTCTACGCGCTTGCGCAGCAGGAAGTCGTTGAACACGCTGTGCCGGTGTTGGGGGTCTTCGCCGATGTTGTAGAGCGTGAGGTCGTATCCCGCGCTCAGAAGCGCAGCGGAGGCACCCTCGATCACCGCCGAATAGAACCAGCGGTGGACAGAGGGAACCACCAGGCCAACATTGTGGGTACGGCCGGAGGCAAGGCTGGAGGCGTGATAGGAGAGCACGAAGCCAAGCTCGGCTGCTGCTGCACGTGCGCGTTCCCGACTGGCGGGGGAGACGTTGCCTTTGCCACTGAGCGCGCGTGAAACCGTGGCAACGGAGAGCCCCGATCGCTCGGCTACGTCCTTAATGCCGGTCATGCTGCTCCTCGGTGGGAAAGTTAGTTGGTTGTGAGCCAGATGCTCTCCCCCGAGCTTAGTAGACCCGCGCCAAGTAGATCCGTGCCCTGCAGATCGGAGCCCAAGGCAAGGGCGCCATCTGCCGTTGAACTCCGAAGGATTACCTTGCCCTCGGGAAGCGGCATGGGCTCGTTACCCACGTTCATGATCACCAGGGTGTCGCCGTTGAGGTATGCGAGCGAGGACTCGGTGCAGTAATCCTCCACCCAGGCCAGGGAACCCTGGCCCAATCGACGTTCGGCGCGTTGGGCAAGCATTTCCCGGTAAAGGTTAAGGTGCGACGCCGGATCCTCCTGCTGCTTGTCCCTCGCCAATGCCGCCCATGACTCTGGTTGCGGCAGCCAGGGATCCTGGCCATGGCCGAAACCGGCGTGCAACTCCGAGGAACGCCACGGCAACGGCACGCGGCAGCCGTCGCGGCCTATCCTTTCTCCGCCGGTCCGGGCGAAGGTGGGGTCCTGGCGCATGCTCCCGGGAATGCTTGTGGAGTCAGGCAGCCCAAGCTCTTCCCCTTGGTACAGGTAGGCGCCACCGGGGAGGCCAAGCATGAACATGGTGGCCGCGGCAGCCCGCCGTCGTCCGAGTTCTTCATTGGGCTGTAAGTCGTCGGCGCCGATTCCGTCGCCATCGCGGGGACCCGGCCCGTCGTAACCGAATCGGGTGGCGTGCCGGACGACGTCGTGGTTGGACAGCACCCACGTGCTCGGTGCGCCAACCGCGTCCAGCGAGACCAGAGAATCGGTGATGATATGGCGGAGGCGGTTCACGTCCAGGCCAGCGTGCAGGTACGGGAAATTGAAGGCCTGGTGCATCTCGTCAGGCCGGACCCACTGAGCCAGCCGGGGCAGGGGATCGACATTGGCTTCGGCGCAGAGGATTCGGTCGGAGCCATATTCCTCCAGGATGGAGCGCCAGCGCCGGTAGATATCGTGCAGCGCGGGCTGTCCGAACATGGGCGCCTCGTGGCCGGGGAAGCCGTGCGAGCTGTTGCCATCCGCGCGTCCACCCCAGTTGGGCAGGCCGGCTGCCTTGACCAGTGCGTGGGCAACGTCCACCCGGAAACCGGAAATTCCGCGGTCCAGCCAGAAGCGGAGAACCCGCTCAAACTCGGCGTGCACGGCATCGTTGTCCCAGTTGAAATCCGGCTGGGAAGAATCAAAGAGGTGCAAGTACCACTGCCCGGGCCGGCCATCCGGTTCCACAATGCGGGTCCAGGCGGGGCCGCCGAAATGGGACTGCCAGTTGTTGGGAGGCTCGTTTCCGTCAGGTCCTTGGCCGTCCCGGAAGATAAACATGTCCCGCTGGCTGCTGTTGGCCGGAGCCGCGAGTGCGGCTTGGAAGGCGGCATGTTGGTCGGAGCAGTGGTTGGGAACGAGATCTGCAATGACCCGCAGGTGCAGCCGGTTGGCCTCATAGATCAGGGCGTCGAAGTCCGCGAGGCTTCCGAACAGCGGATCGACGTCGCAATAATCGCTGACGTCATAACCTGCGTCCCGCTGCGGCGAGCGGTAGAACGGGGACAGCCAGACGGCATCCACGCCCAGTTCGGCGAGTTGGGCCAGTTCATGAGTGATACCGGCGAGGTCGCCGATACCGTCGCCGTTAAGGTCCCGGAAGGATCGCGGATAAATCTGGTAAATGACTGCGGAGCGCCACCATCCATGGGCCGTGGAGGCCTCGTGGACGGGCGTCAATGTAGCGAAAGCTGCAGAGGGCGCGGACGCCTCAACTGGGAGCAATGAATCAACAGACATGAACACAGCGTAGGAGACCTCGTTTGCAATTGGAAACGCTTACAGCTAATCCCCACTTTGATGACGCGCAACGTTGCAAATGGTCGGCTATCCAGTCATTTGAGGCGCCGGTGTGAATGGAAGCGATTTCAGCTCCTCAAGGCCTCCATTTGGCTTGATCGGATTTAGCTGTAGTGTGCCAAAAAAGTGGGCACCGCCCGGAACCTGCCTTCCCACTGTGCTGGGCGGCGCTGACTAGACTGGGAGCACTGAAAACGCTGCGAAGACTGCCGATTTGGCGTGTCCGCGGCGCTCATGTGTGAAGGGACCACCTTGTCGGACGAAACGGCTATGGCCGGAACAACAGAGGAAAGCATCAAAGGCCGCACAGTCGGCCGCCAGGAAGCCGACCAGCAAACGGACGCGAGTCACAGTGAAACGCAGAACGCGTTTTTGAAGAGCCTGACCGAGCGACTCCGGCCCGGTCAGATCGCCGAAGATGAAGCCACCCGTACCGTCTATTCCGTAGATCAAGGGCCATTGCTGGAACGGCACTTGCCGCTCGCCGTCGTCTGGGCCGAATCCGTGGAAGACGTCCAAAACATCGTTCGCAGTTGCGCTGCCCACCAGGTGCCAATCGTCGCGCGTGGTGCGGGAACGGGTGTTTCGGGAGGTGCCCACGCCACCCAAGGCTGCATCGTGCTCAGCCTGGAACGAATGAACAGCATCCTGGACCTCAACCCCGACGACGAGACCGCCGTCGTCGAACCTGGCGTCATCAACGCCGACCTGAATGCCGCAGCCGCCGGACACGGGCTCATGTATGCGCCGGATCCGGCGAGCTACAAGATGTCCACCATCGGCGGCAACGTAGCCACAAACGCAGGTGGTCTGCGCTGTGCAAAGTACGGGGTGACACGGGATTCCGTGCTTGCGCTGGACGTTGTGCTGGCCGACGGTTCGCTGCTCCACACTGGGCACCAAACCTTCAAAGGCGTTGCCGGATACGACCTCACTGCGCTGCTGGTGGGCTCCGAAGGAACACTCGGAATCGTCGTGAGCGTGACGGTCCGCCTGAAGTACCTTCCCCGCGAAGTCCACACCATCGCGGCGTTCTACCAGGACTTCCGCAGCGCCGCCGCAGGCGTCCTGGCAGTAGGCAAAGCCCGGGTCCAGCCAGCCATCATGGAGCTCCTGGACAATGGAACACTCATACAGCTCGATGAGATGAACGGCTCAGACCTGCAAACCCGCGGCAAATCCCTGCTGCTGATCCAAACAGACGGCTTTGGAGCAGCCGCCGAGGCCGACGTCGTACGTCAAGTACTTGCCGAAGGCGGCGCCACCGTCACTACCGAAGCCAGCGAAGAAGCCGAAATGCTCGTCGAACTACGCCGCAACAGCCGCGGCGTGGAAATGGACGACGAATTCAGGGTAGGAGAGGACATCGCTGTTCCACGCTCCCGGCTGGTGGACTTCGTCGCCGAACTCGAAGCCATGGCCGACCGCTTCCAAGTCAGCCTCAAAGTGGTGGCCCACGCCGGAGACGGAAACCTCCACCCCACCTTCTGGATGGACCGGGTAGACCCCGCCACGGATGCCGACGCCCTGGTACGCCTCAACGCTGCCCTAGATGAATCGATCCGGGTCGGCCTCGAAATGGGTGGCACGATTACCGGCGAGCACGGCGTGGGGCAGTACAAGCTCCGATGGTTGGGACTGGAGCAGCCTGAGCCCGTGCGGGAATTGCAGCGGCGGATCAAGGAGTTGTTCGATCCTGCGGGGATTCTGAATCCGGGGAAGGCTATCTAGCCGCGATTCATCCCCCAACGGACTATTCACCCTCGCATGCGGGGGTGAATAGTCCGTTAGACGGGGTTCGGCCACTGTTGGCGGGCTATGCTCCGGCGTATCCTCTGCGATATGACCAACTCAACGTCTGGCGACAACACCCCCAATACCCCCGCCACTGAAGTCCTGGAGACCAACGAATGCTGGGAACTCCTCCGTGGAGTTTCCGTGGGCCGGCTTGCCGTGTGGGTGGACAATCACCCGGATATCTTTCCGGTGAATTACAAGGTGGACCACGGGACCATGGTCTTCCGCACGGGGGAGGGCACCAAGCTTCATGCAGCCCTTGGTGACGCTCCCGTTGCGATCGAGGCTGACGGTGTGGATGCGGAAACCGGAGTGGCATGGAGCGTGGTGGTCAAAGGGCAAGCCTCCGCTGTGAAACTGACGCAGGACGTGTTGGATACCATCGGCCTCCTCCTGTTCCCTTGGGAGGCAGGGCAAAAGGATCAGTTCATCCGCATTGTTCCATCGGACGTATCCGGGCGCCGCTTCAAGGTGACGCCGCCCGCGACCTGGTGGACCCCGCTGGATGATGCACCAACCGCCAGGGGCGAGTAACGCTCAACGCCGAAAGCCACTCTTGCCGGTTACTCAGGCCGTCGTACAGTCAGGCGACGAACAAGTCAGGCGACGAACAACCGTGGGTCCAATGATGCCTTGAACCGCCCTCCGACGAGCTGTTTCCACCCGTGTATGCTCGGTTGGAACGCTGACCGGCGCCGGCCGGCGAATGGAGCGGACGCTGGCATGAAGGGAAGTTTGACAGTGGCTGAGGCGACGCCGGAAACCGGGAATGGCCGCGATGACGAGGCCCGCGCGGAACAGGTCTACCAACTGGTGTTGGAGGGGATCGTCACGGGCACCTTCGCGCAGGGTGGGCGCCTGCGCGAACGGGAACTGTCCGAGATGTACGGCGTCTCACGGATCCCGGTCCGTGAAGCCATTCAACGCCTGGAGCAGGACGGCTTCGTGGCCACCTTCCCGCGCCGCGGCGCCGTGGTCCGGCAACTCACACTCACCGACGTCAACGAGCTCTTCGACGTTCGCCTTTGCCTGGAAACATTCGCCGCGAGGATGGCTGCCACCCGCGTTGCCGAAGGCCATTCCGCAGGTCGGCTCGAGGAACTGATGGAAGCCTCCAATGCCGCCATCGATGAGGACCGCGCAGACGATGTAGCGCTGATCAGCGCCGAGCTCCACGCCGAAATCGTGCGTCTCTCCAGCAACAGGCTGCTGATTGAGTCCGTGAAGCCGCTCTTCGGCCGCATGCGGTGGATCTTCGGATTGGCACACAACCGCAGCAACGAACTCCAACGGGACGAACACAAAGAGCTGTGCAACGCCATCCTGAAAGGCCGGCCGGACCTGGCCTACTCACTGGCGTACACGCACATTGAGCTCGGCCGGGAACCCGTCCTGGCAGGCCTCGCGGAGACTCTGGAGCCCTGAGTTAGTCGTCCGAGTCCGGGTACTCGTCCACTTCGTCGTACCGGCCTGACTCCTCCACCTCAACCTCAAGGATTTTGAGCATCTCGGTGTCAGGGTTCAACATGATGGCAGCCTCGTCCCTGCGGTGCTGCAACACGGTGTCCAGGTAGGACTGCACGGTCTCCGCGAGCGGGATGTAGCGATCCTGCTTCTGGCTCATGTACCAGCGGTGCTCCAGGACCTCGTGCACAACTTCGGCCGGTTCCAACTTGCCGGCAAGGTGCCTGGGGATAGACCGCACGATCGGTTCGAAGATCTGGCTGACCCAGGCGTGGGCGCTGATTTCCTCGTCCAGGTCAGGGTTGTTGTCCGCCCTGAACTGGTCCATGTCGTTCAGCAGCCGCCGGGCTTGGTTCTCCTGGGCGTCCAGCCCGGTGAGGCGCAGCAAGCGCCTTTGGTGATGGCCGGCGTCGACGACTTTTGGCTGCAGCTGGATGGTTGAACCATCCGCCGTTGTCTTGATGGCATATTCCTCGACGTCGAAGCCGAGCTCGTTGAGACGGCGGATGCGGGCTCCCACGCGCCAGCGCTCGCCGAGTTCGAAGGATTCCTTCTCCGTCAGCTCAGCCCAGAGCCTGCGGTAGCTGTCCATGATGAGCTCACTGGTAGCCACAGGATCAACCTTTTCCTCGATGAGCCCGCCATCCAGGAGGTCCATGAGCTCACCGGCGATGTTGACGCGGGCAATCTCCAGATCGTACTCGCGCTGGCCCATGGACAGGTCAGGGTAGAGCTCGCCGGTTTCGGCATCCACGAGGTAGGCGGCAAAGGCACCGGCGTCGCGACGGAACAGCGTGTTGGAAAGAGAGACGTCACCCCAGTAGAAGCCAATGAGGTGCAACCGGACAAGCAGCAACGCTTGGGCGTCGATGAGGCGCGTCAAAGTGTCCTTGCGCAGCATCTGCGAGAAAAGTGCCCGGTAGGGCATGGAGAACTTCAAATGCCGGGTGACCAGCACCGGGTTCAGGGGTTTGCCGTCGGCAGTGGTCCGGCCTGTGATGACTGCCACCGGCTCAACACACGGAACATCCAGGCGTGCCAGCTTCCGGAGCATGTGGTACTCGTGGCGGGCAACGTGCTCGGACGTTTCCTTGATGGCGATGACGGATCCACCCAAATGGGCGAAACGCACGATGTGCCGGGAGATACCGCGGGGGAGGGCGGCGAGATTCTCGGCTGGCCAGTCTTCAAGCGCAATGTGCCACGGTAGGTCCAACAGCTCAGGATCCGCTGCCGCAGCAGTGATATTAAGGGACCCGATGACGCTGGCGGGCGGAGCGGTATCCTGCGCGCTGGCCGCTTCAGTCCTGGGGAGCTTGCCGATCTGCCCGTAGTCGGTCGGTTCGTCGTGCCACTGGGCTTCGTTTTGCTCGCTCATGCTTCAATTGTTCCGTACTCGCCGGTGTTGGCGTTCATTGCTGCGGGAAAGGGAAACTCAGATATCGCGGACCACTCGACGTCGGGTGCTGCCTGGAACGTGACGCCCTGCCTCGTGAGGCGCTCACCCAAGGCGCCCAGCCGACGTCGGAAGTCACCAAGGTCCCGCGCGTCCTGGGCCGACCACGCCACTTCCGCCAAGGAAACGGCCCTGGGATACAGGAGCCAGTAGGCCTGTTGGTTGTTGCGGACCGTCTCTGTCCACAGCGGACCTTCGACGCCAAGAACCCT
Organism: Paenarthrobacter sp. 2TAF44; assembly: GCF_052114885.1. NCBI lineage: Bacteria > Bacillati > Actinomycetota > Actinomycetes > Micrococcales > Micrococcaceae > Paenarthrobacter > Paenarthrobacter sp. 2TAF44. Next base: position 10,415 of record NZ_JBFRFP010000041.1, read on the forward strand.
GTCATCTTGCAGGCCGCCCTGGGCGGGATTCCAGTCGTAGTACTCGGACCAGGTGAACGGCCCGCCGTCCACCCACTCAAGGCCGATGCGACTGGTTGCTTCATACTTCTGGTCCAGGTAGGTGTTTGCCGCTGGGGACATGATCATCAAGGACCCCATGGACGCTGCCTTCTGAACCAAAGGGGGGAGGTCGCCGAACCAGTACTGCACGACGTCGCCCTCACGGAGGTCCACGGCGGCGTACTCGTTCCAGCCGACCACTTTCTTGCCGGTTTCATCGGCAATCCGTACGAACTCCTGCGTCATGCTGACGTAGTGCTCGTGGTCCGTTACCAAAGCTTCGTCGCCCCCGATGTGCAGGTAGGGGCCGATAGTCATCGCTGCCAATTGTTCAAGGACTTCCCTGACAAACTCATACGTCACAGGAAGGGCCACATCCAGCGTGGACCAGCCCACCGCTGCCGAGGTGCTCATGCTTGCCGCACGGCCGTCCGGGCTGAGCTGCGGTATGGCTGCAAGGGCCGCATTGACGTGGCCAGGCAGATCGATTTCCGGGACCACCAGGACGTTCCTCGCAGCGGCGTATTCCTGGATTTCCCTGTAGTCCTGTTGGGTGTAGAACCCATCCCGGCCACGGACTGGTACCGCAGTGGGGAACTCCACGGCGCCTGCTCCGCCGATTTCCGTGAGCTTCCCATAATCCAGGCCCGATGGATTAGCCTTGGGTGTCCGGATCTCGATACGCCAGGCCTGGTCATCCGTAAGGTGCAGGTGCAGGGCATTGAGCTTGAACTGGGTCATGACATCTATCTGCTCCTTCACCTCTTGGACCGTGAAGAAGTTCCGGGCGACGTCGAGCATGAGTCCGCGATACGCGAATCTGGGTGCGTCCTTAATCTCGACGGCGGGAATCACCCAGGTGCCGACGGTCCTGGTGTCCGATTCGTCCGCGCCGGTGATGGAGTGTTCAATGGCGGGCGGGATCAGCTGACGGAGCGTTTGGACTGCGTTGAAGAGGCCGGCAGGGGTTGTTGCCGTGAGGCGTGCACGGTCGACGGTGACCGATAGCTGGTACGCTTCCGGACCGCCGTCGAGCGTTTCCATGAAGTCCAGGGAGATGTCGCCCGCATTGGCCGTCTCGACGATAGGGAGAGCGAAACCTGTGCCGCGGCGAAGCAGCACAGCCAGTTGCTCTGCGACCGGGACGGCAGCTTGGCCCGCCGCGATTCGGGCCGTAGGGGCAAGCGTGAAAGCCTGACCGTCCGAGGGTGCGATGTGCGCGGGGCGGGGGATCAGGTTATCCGTGGTGTTCATGCAGTACTTTCTGCGGAAAGGTTAACGCGAGAGCGGCCCGACCGGGAAGGGTCGGGCCGCTGTCACACTGCGGATTTTTTTACCGGTGGGGACTAGTCGCCCAGGCGGAGTCCGGTCTTGGTGTCGAACAGGTGCACGTGGCCGGACTGCGGACGAACGAAGATGGACTCGCCCTTCATCGGGGGGCGGCGACCGTCAACGCGGGCAACGATGTCGTGGCTCTTGCCATCCAGGATGGTGTGGCCGTAGACGTAGGCGTCGGCGCCGAGTTCTTCGACGACGTCAACCTCAACCTGCAGGCCTTCGCCGTTGCCGACCGTCTCGAGGTCTTCCGGACGTGAACCAACGGTAACCGTCTGTCCGTGTGCTTCTTCGAGGACGTCGCGCTTGACCGGGTAAACCGTGCCACCGAACTGGACACCACCGTCAACAACCGGCAGTTCCAGCAGGTTCATGGCAGGGGAGCCGATGAAGCCTGCAACGAAGACGTTCTGCGGGCGGTCGTACAGGTTGCGCGGGGTGTCAACCTGCTGGAGGAGACCGTCCTTGAGCACTGCTACGCGGTCACCCATGGTCATGGCCTCGACCTGGTCGTGCGTCACGTAAACCGTGGTGACGCCGAGGCGGCGGGTCAGGGATGCGATTTGCGTACGGGTCTGGACACGGAGCTTGGCGTCAAGGTTGGACAGCGGCTCGTCCATGAGGAAGACCTGGGGGTTACGGACGATTGCACGGCCCATGGCAACACGCTGGCGCTGACCACCGGAGAGTGCCTTCGGCTTGCGGTCCAGGTATGCCTCAAGGTCAAGAAGCTTGGCGGCTTCGCGAACACGCTCGGCGCGCTCTTCCTTGGAGACGCCTGCAATCTTCAGTGCGAAGCCCATGTTGTCCGCAACAGTCATGTGCGGGTAAAGAGCGTAGTTCTGGAAGACCATTGCGATGTCGCGGTCCTTCGGGGGGACATCCGTGACGTCGCGGTCACCGATCAGAATGCGGCCGGCGTTCACATCCTCAAGTCCTGCGAGCATGCGCAGGGAGGTGGACTTACCGCAACCGGAGGGTCCAACGAGGACCAGGAATTCGCCATCGGCGATGTCGATGTTGAGTTTATCGACGGCGGGCTTATCTGTGCCCGGGTACAGACGCGTAGCGTTATCAAAAGTAACTGTAGCCACAGTTATCAATCCCTTCACCGGCAGGTACGTGCCGGACGATCCGTTGTGAATGGTTCATTTTCTTCAGTTGAACTCCCCGGCCAATGGCCGGGGAGGATCGTGTGACGTCGCACGGTACTGTGCGTCACATCACGTCCAAGAGTATGTCAGACTTTTGGATTTACTGCCCAAATGTTACGAACGTCACATGTGACGTTGATCCCGCTTCATGCTTCGGCGGTGACACGGCGGCGCTCTCGCAGCAGCGCTTCCAGCAATTCCGCAACCTGCACTGGAGCTTCCACACGGTACTGCGCCTGGGTGAAATCCAGTCCCACTTTGATGCCGACGTCGTCGCCCATGAGCCTGCCGAAAGCGTCCTCATCAGTCACGTCGTCACCGGCGAACAACATGGCCGTGGCGCCGGTCGCCTGACGGAGGAATTCCACTGCCTCGCCCTTGGAGGCCTTGACCACGGATACCTCCAGCACCCGTTTGCCGGTCTTCACGTACACGCCAGGATGCTCGCGCAGCACCCGCGTGGCGGCTTCGACGGCGTCTTCCGCGACGTCGTCATCGGCCATCCTTGTGTGAAGGACGACGCCGGCGGGCTTGTCTTCGAGCAGCGTTCCAGGAGCAATGTTCACGATTTCGGCCAGGACTTCGCGTACGGCCGCCAACTTGCTGCGCTGATCCTCATCCAGTTCCAGGCCGAGGGAACCTTCGCCCAGCCAAACTTCAGCTCCGTGGCTGCCGATCAGCAGCGTGTCCACAGGAGGTGAGGCGACCAGCCGCAAACTGTCCAAGGCGCGGCCTGAGATGAGTGCCGTCGTCGTGCGTGGCAGTTCGGCGAGGGCTTCCAAAGCCGCGGCAGCCCTGGGCAGGGGCCGTGCATCCTCTGCGCGGTCCACGATCGGGGAGAGCGTGCCGTCGAAGTCCAAGGCCACCAGGAGATGTTCGGTGCCGGAAATGCGCCGGATGGCGTCCAACAGTTCCGGGGACAGAGACAGGTTCTCAGCTGTCATCACGCACTACCTTCTCCTCGAGGGCGGCCAGGAACTCCGCTGACCAATGATCGACGTCGTGGTCCAGGATCTGCTTTCGCATCAGCTTCATGCGGCGGCGGGCTTCCTTGGGGGATAGGTTGACCGCCCGGAGAATGGCGGACTTGAGGCCATCGATGTCATGCGGGTTGATCAGGAGCGCCTGCTTCAATTGGTCGGCAGCGCCTGCGAATTCGCTCAGGACCAGTGCGCCGTCGTCCTCGGAACGCGCCGTCACATATTCCTTGGCCACCAGGTTCATTCCGTCGCGCAGCGCCGTGACCAACATGACGTCCGCGGCGAGGTAGAGCGCCACCATCTCCTCAACCGGGTAGCTGTGGTGCAGGTAGCGGACGGCAGTGTTCTGGATGGTGTCGTAAGTGCCATTGATATGGCCGACCGTGCCCTCGATTTCTTCACGCAGAAGCCGGTACTGCTCCACGCGTTCACGGCTGGGGCTCGCTACCTGTATGAGGGTGGCGTCCTCCACCTTGATGCTGCCCTCGCGCAGGAGTTCCTCGAAGGCCTTCAGGCGGTGGCCGATGCCCTTGGTGTAGTCCAGGCGGTCCACGCCAAGAAGGATGGTCTTCGGATTGCCAAGGTCCTTGCGGATCTGCTTGGCCCTCTCGATGATGTCCGGCCTCCCGGCCAACTCCCGGATCTGGTCAACATCGATGGAAATAGGGAAGGCCTGCGCCCGGGCAATGTGGGTGACCTCGCCGTCAGGGCCCTTTACATGCACTTGCTGTTGCTTGACGCTGGCGCCCAGGAAGCGGCGGGCAGAGCGCATGAAGTTGCCAGCGTCGCTGGGACGCTGGAAGCCCAGCAGGTCCGCACCCAGAAGGCCATCAATGATCTCACGGCGCCACGGCAGCTGCGCGAAGATCTCCGGAGGCGGGAAGGGAATGTGGTTGAAGAAGCCGATCTTCAGGTCCGGCCGTGCCTCGCGGAGCATGCGGGGAACCAACTGGAGTTGGTAGTCCTGGACCCACACCGTTGCGCCGTCCGCGGCATGGCGGACCACGGCATCGGCGAACTTCTTATTCACCTGGCGGTATGCATCCCACCACGTACGGTGGAATTCCGGCGGGGCGATGACATCGTGGTACAGCGGCCAGATGGTCGCATTGGAGAAGCCCTCGTAATACAGCTCGACCTCGTGGCTGCTTAACTGGACCGGGACAAGATCCATCGCTTCGTGGCTGAAGGGACGGACAGTTTCATCTGGAGCGCCATGCCAACCGACCCACGCGCCGTCGGACTTTGTCATCATCGGTGCAAGCGCAGTAACCAGGCCGCCTGGCGAGCGTCGCCACCCACCGCCACCATCGCCGTCACCATCGCTGTTGCACCGGTCGACAGGCAGGCGGTTGGACACCACCATGAAGTCGAACTTGCTCGCCGTTGGCTTCCTGGTGGGAGAGGCCCTAACGCCGTCTTCCATCTTGAGTTTTTCGCTTGCCAAATCCTGCATTACTGCTCCCTGGGGTTGCTGTGACTCACCTCCCAGCCTACCGGCGGAATCATAGACCGCAGTTGATCGTTCAACGACCGGGCAGGCATGTCAGCGGCAGAGCTCCTAGTTGGCTCCCGTAAACTGACCCCGTTGCCCCAAGCTATGCACTACCGACGTCGAGTAATCCGAGGAACTGATGAGCCCCGCAAACGAACCCCGCCTCTCCAAGGCTGAACGCACCGCCCAGGCACGGGAGAAAGCGCGCGAAATCCGCGAAGCGCAGCTGAAAAAGGAAAAGCGCAACAAGCTCCTGATCGGTTGGGGCATCGTCGTTGCGGTCGTGGCGATCCTGGCCGTCATCGCGCTGGTGGTGACCACCAGCATTCAGCAAAGCGCCCCGATCGCCGATCAGGGACCTACTCCCGCGAATGGCAACGTGCACGGCGGCGTAACATTGCTGGCCAACACCGACGTCGTAAAGTCCGATGCCTCGTCCGTGAATGTGGCGGATGTGCCTTCGGCTCCGGCAACCAAGCCCGCAACCGTGACTGTTCCTGGTGGTGAGCCCGAGGCCGGCAAGCCCGTCAAGGTGATCGCTTACGTCGACTTCATCTGCCCCGTCTGCAAGCGGTTCGAGACAACCTACGGGGAGTCGCTCACCAAGCTGCGCAACGACGGCAAGATTTCCCTCGAGTACCGCCCCCTCGGCTTCCTGGACCAGCAGTCCACCACCAACTACTCCTCGCGTGCAGCAAATGCTGCTGCATGCGTAGTGAACTCTTCACCTGAGAAGTACGCCGACTTCTTCAACCTCCTCTACGAACGCCAGCCGGCCGAAGGCAGTGCCGGTATCTCGGACAACGATCTCAAGTCCATGGCCAAGGAAGTTGGCGCGGCGAACATCGACTCCTGCATCGACAGCAAGCAGTACCGCCCCTATGTAAAGGTCGCCACGCAGGAAGCCGCGGCCATCGGCATCACGGGCACCCCCACCGTGTTCATCGACGGCAAGCAGTGGGACGGATCCACCGACCTGAACGCCGAGATTCAGACCGCGGTTGACGCCAAGGGCTAGGTTTCAGGAATTTACGACGGCGGTTGGTCACCTCGGGTTTGTGCCTTGCGTTCAACCCGGGTGGGCGGCCGCCGTCGTGATTTCCGCGAAGGGGAGTCTCTGGGCTAACCTTATCTAGCGTCGTTTTCGGCGCATGCCTCCTTAGCTCAGTTGGCCAGAGCACCGCTCTTGTAAAGCGGGGGTCGTCGGTTCGAATCCGACAGGGGGCTCCGATTGTGGCTTTGAACTGCGGTTTTAGTACCGTGTGGCCCGATTCTCCCGCCTTCTCGTTAGTGATGCTTTCGGCGCCGGCTGCCAGTGTGGCCTATGACCAGATGCGCGCGTCGGGGCTCCATCGGTGGTGGTTTTCGGCTGAGCCGTCGAACACTGGCTCAATGAACGTGAGCACACGTTCAACCTGCGCGTCGAGGTTCTGCTCGCAGAGGTCTTCGACTTTTAGCTTCCTGCGCCATGCAGCCCATTTCGCTTGCCCTGTCGCACCATAGCCGTCCATAAGGATCCGGAGCGGCCCCAGTTCGACGGTCCGGTGCCCGGCAACCTGCATCGCTGCTTCTCTGACGTCTGCGGCGTCGAACTCGAATCGGTCGGACAGGACTGCCACGTCCAGCAGGTCCCGCCACCTGGTGCTGGTGGTGCCGCGTTGGAGCATCGTGACGGTCTTCTCGGCGATCACCGTCACCAAGGGGTGACCTTTCATCCTCACCGTTCCGCCGAGCAGCGACGGCAGTTCGATCTGCTCCGGCTCCGGCCAGATCGGGTCACCGGTACTGATGTCGAGCTTGATGGCAATTCTCGCCCGGCCCAGGACCGCGGGCAGTGAGACCCGCAGGCCGCTGTACTCGTCTTCGTCGCGGATCTGTTCGATCTGCATGGACGAATGGTCGAAGACCAGGCCGTCATCGACGACGACGTCGCATACCCCTTTCACCACTTCGGTGACGTGATCGACGTCGAGCCGGAAATCGAGTGCCTGCATGTCAACGTCACGGGTCGGTCGGCGCAGCGCGTGGGCGGATAGCAGGACACCACCTTTGAGGCAGAAGTCCTTCGCGAAAGGTGTGTCTGCCAGGCGCGCGAGGAAGCGCTCAAGACCGTAAAGCGTGAAGATCTCGTCAACGGGGCGCTTCCGGTCCCGTGCAAGCCTCTGAAGCTGCAGGTAGACGGTTCCTCCTGCCATCACAGGAGGACCTCCAATGCCTGGCGCAGCGGCCCCTTGGACCGCGGGACCAACAAAGCGATCTCCATGAGCCGGGCCGGCTGGGATCCTGGGCGCTTGAGCCAGTTACGTAGCGCTTCGATTCCCGTTTCATATCCGGCGCTTCCACGCAGGCGAAAGGCGTCCACGATCGAGCGCTCGGGGGAGTAGATGCCGATGAACACCCCGTCCGCCCCTTCGATCGGGATGGTCGAGCGTCCGACGTCGAACGTCGCTTTGTCGAAGGCATGCCAGGCGACCGGAGCCGAGAGCTGTGGAGGGGTCTTTCCGCGAGGCAAGGCCAAGTCGATGCGGGACGGGATCTCATCGATGAGCTCGTGCCGGGCGAGAGCGCTAGTGAGGCAGATCGTGGCCAAGGAGGCTTTTCGGGATGCTTCCAACAGATCGATGTCCGCCTGCATGCCCGTTCCGGCGGTGTACAGCCCGGAGCCGATCCTCTCAATCAGGCCGGCATCGCGCATTCGGTACAGGCTGGCATGAGAGACTCCATGCTCTGCGGCGTCGGAGAGGCTGAAGAGGCCGCGCGGAAGGAGGTCCAACAGGTGGCTTTGACGCTTCATGTTCATATTCTACGACAGATAATGCTAACTGCCGTGGAAAATGACCGCCAATTCTATGCGGCAATGATGAGGGCGCTCGCGGCTCAACGCGCGATGAAGGACGCCTTCTCAACTTCACTTGCGGGAGCCGCAGTAAAGGGCTGGGGACACCCAAATCCGGGCGTCCCCAGCCCTTTGCCGTGGCTCCGAAGTATTTGCGCGTCGTCAGAGTCCTGGGCTATGGCACTTCCCCCTGCGGCACAGGGGTCCTGCGTTGCCGTTCGCGCTGACCCTGCCGAAGCGCCAGCAGCGGAAACAGGAGCACGGAGAGCATGCCGGCCCCAACGAGTGCTGACGAGATTCCGCTTGAGATGAACCCCTGATCCCTTCCAATGGCGGTGACGGCAACGATAATCGGCAGGCCGATTGCCCCGAAAAGCATGATCGCCCGTTTCTCCGCGAAAGTGGACCTCGGTGGGGCAGCAAGCATCGACGGCAGGCCGCGGATGATCAGCAGGAGGAGCAGGAACAGAGGGAGCAGCGCCAGTGCCATGGCGCTGGACGTGAGTGCGCCGAGATCGAAATCTATGCCCGTATCGATGAAGAAGATGGGCACCAGGAATCCGAACGCGACGGCGTCAAGTTTGGTCTCGATCACCTTCCGATCCCGTTCGGGTGCGCGCGCAATGGCCACCTTCCAAAGGACGCCCGCCGCGAATGCCCCCAGCAACATATCCAGTCCCAGGACCATGCTCAGCACGACGAGCACGGTCAGGATGAACATGATGGAGCGGACAGCGAACTGGCCGCTCGTGTGGAGGGTCCTGGTGACCTGCGAGTGGAACAGCGTGTGCTGTGACCTGGAGGCCAGGAAAATCGCAATGCCGGCCAGGAGCACAAATCCGAGCAGCACTGCCGTAGCCGGTCCCAGCTCCCTGCCGCTGAAGAACAGCGAGATTGCTATCAGGGGACCAAACTCGCCAGCTGCGCCCAATGCCGTGACGGCGATCCCCATCGGGGATTTTGATTCACCGGAATCGCGAAGAATGGGCAGCAATGCTCCCAACGCCGTGGAGCACAGCGCCACCCCGATAATGACCGCGGCCTCCGGCGTGGGGGCAAGGAGAAAGCCTGCGCCTATGCCAGCGGCCAACGAGATCACCCAGCCAGCGGAGGCACGGATGGCGGGACGGCCTCGGATATCGGCGAAATCAATCTCATTGCCGGCCACGAAGAAGAGCATCGCCAGCCCGAAATCAGCCAGCGTATCCGTGAACTGGGTAGATTCGATCCATCCCAACAGGCTGGGGCCCAGCAGGATTCCGAGGACGATCTCGAATACCACCAGCGGCACCTTGACCGCCCGGTCAAGGAAGCGCACCGCAAGGGGTGCCGTCACAGCCAGGAGAGCGATCAGAACCAAGGATGTAGACAAGCCCTGCATCAGCGGTACCTCCGGTACCTCGGCCGCTTTTGAAGGACTCGGCCGCTTCGAAGGAAAAGTAATCCAAAGCTACCGCCACACCTTCGATGACGCCATGACACGGGTCTTTCTGTAGCTGGCCAGAGTTATCCACATGCAGGAAGAAGCGCACGACGGCGGGTCCCGGCCCGCGTTAGTCTGGTTACCTCGGCTGAAGCAAGCGGCCGCAACACCCACTGTGCGGAGTCGTTTTCCAATGTCCGATGATCCAGACCTGGGCGCCCTTGCGGCGTCTTCCTTTTCCCTGCATAGGCTGCGAGACGGTCAACTCGCGGCCATGAATGCCCTCGCATCCGGCCGCGACGTCCTGGCCGTCATGCCCACTGGGTACGGTAAATCAGCCACCTACCAAGTAGCAGCCATGTACCTCTACAACCAAACGGGACGCCCCGCCGTCGTGGTTTCTCCGTTGATTGCTTTGCAGGAGGACCAGCTGGATGGGCTGAACGGGCAGTTGGGTGACGGCGTTGCTGTAGCCATCAACTCCTCCCGTAGTGACTCGGAGGTGGAGGACGCCTGGGAGGCAGCGGAGTCGGGCAAAGCGACTTTCCTGTTTCTTGCCCCGGAGCAGTTGGCCAAACAGGAGACTGTGGACCGCATTGCCAAACTGGACATCACGATGTTCGTGGTGGACGAGGCCCACTGCGTCTCTTCCTGGGGTCATGATTTCCGCCCCGACTACCTCGACCTGGGAAATGTCCGCGAACGGTTGGGAAACCCCCCGGCGGCAGCCCTTACCGCTACAGCCTCACCGCCCGTTCGCGATGAGATTCTTGAACGGCTGGGGATGAAAGATCCGCTGGTCCTGGTCCGTGGCTTTGACCGGCCCAACATCAGCCTTGACGTGGTCCGCCACCAAGAAGACAAAGGCAAGCGAAAAGCAGTCTTGGAGCAAGTTGTCACTCTGGCCAAGGGAGGCGAGCGGGGGCTCCTGTACGCCGCCACCCGCAAGGACACCGAAAAGTACGCCGCCAAACTGGCAAAGGAAGGGCTCCGCGCCGAGGCATACCACGCGGGCCGGTCGGATGCTGACCGGGAGCGCATCCATGAGCAGTTCCTGGACGATCAACTGGACGTCGTGGTTGCGACAACCGCTTTCGGCATGGGTATCAACAAACCCAATGTGCGGTTCGTCGTCCATGCTGACATTCCGGAATCATTGGATGCCTATTACCAGGAAATCGGCCGTTCCGGACGCGACGGGAAACCGGCCATCGCCACACTGCATTACCGCGAAGAGGATCTTGGCCTGCGGAAGTTCTTCGGTACGCATTCACCGGACCCGGATTCGCTCCTGGCAGTACTGAAGATCCTGAAAGCCGCAGGCGCTCCCGCCCCCAAGGGCGCGCTCGCGGAGTTGACCGGATTCCCTGTCCGACGCGTCACCGGGCTCGTCAACCAGTTGGAGGAAGCCGGCGCTGTCACCACAGGCAAGCGCGGCATTCGGCTGGCATCCAAAGCCAAACTTTCGGCGCTCGTAGCCCGCGCCGTCGAACTGGCCGAGGCCCGACAGCGCGTCGACCAGTCCCGGCTCACCATGATGCGTGCGTACGCGGAGACGGACAGTTGCCGCCGGCAGTTCCTGCTGGGTTATTTCGGTGAGGAACTTTCGGAGCCGTGCGGCAATTGTGATGCGTGCACCGCTGCTTCCAACGCCGGCAATGATTTCAACAGCAGAGAGGAAGAGCGCGGAGACGAAAAGCGTGTGGGCGAAAGCGATCCATTCCCGCTGCAATCCGCTGTGATTCACAAGGAATGGGGTCCGGGACTGGTGATGAGGCATGAGGACGACGTCATCACCGTGTTGTTCGAGCAAGAGGGCTACAAGACGCTCTCCCGCAGGGCAGTTGTGGAACATGAACTTCTGAAGCCTGCTTAGATCCTGTGAGGCTCAACGTTTCAGGTGTTGAGCTCCAGCATCAGGGCGGGCAATTCGTCGGCGAGTTCGCGTGCAAGGAATCCGAGCGGGCCAAGCTTGCTGGCCAAGCGGTCGGCCGCGGCGGCGTGGAGGTGGGTTCCCCAGCAGGCAGCCTGTGCGTCGCTGGTTCCACGCGCCCGGAGACCGGTGATGGCGCCGGCCAGTACATCTCCACTGCCTGAGGTACCCAAGCCTCCGTACCCGGTGGTGATCTTCCAAAGTTCGGGCTCCCCAGGCGTGTCCCCAGACGGACGTGCAATCATGCCCTGGCAGCTCACCACCGCGCCGTACTGTTCGGCGACGGCGGCAACGTCATTTTCCAGGTGGTTTACGTCCCGTCCCAGCAGGATCCCGGCCTCTGTCGGATTAGGGGTGAGAATCAGTCGGCCCCGCCAAGGTTCCAGCCTCTCCTTTATCTTCACCAGCCCGCCGAGGGCGTAGGCGTCGAGGACAATGGCGGGCCCTTCGCCTCCAAGCTCCTCCCGCTCCAACAACCTGGTGAGCAATTCCCCGGCCAGATCTGAATCATCCAGGCCGGGCCCGACCAACACGGCATCTTCCCTTTCCAAATACCTTGAGATCAGGTCCAAACCCTCACCGGTAACGGAACCATCGGCAGTCTCCGGCAAGCCCACCGCTCCGCACTCCGGGAAAGCTACTCCCACCTGCACGGCCACGGACTCGGCGACAGCCAGGGTAATCTTTCCCGCCCCGGCGCGCAGGGCGGCGATGCCGGCCAAGATGGTGGCGCCTGGAGTGGTTCGCGCCCCGCCGATGATCAGCACAGCGCCGCGAGAGTACTTATCTTCCCCAGGAGCAGGGAGCGGCCAATCGCGCAGAAGCGACGGCGTGACTGGCGTCGGACCGCTGGTGCCGTTGGAATCACTGTGGGTGGACACTGGCATCTCCGGCATGCTCTGTAACCGTGACGCCCTGTTCGGTGAGGTGGTCGGCCACGTTGAAGCTCTCGAGCGTCCACGGCCCAGCCCCAGACGGGCGCACGTACCGGGTAATCGAGGCGTTGAGCACAGTTGCACTGGCCGCGAGGTCCAGGATCTCCCGCTCGGACATCCCCTCCAGGACGTATCGGACCAGCAGGATCACCGCATCATGGCAAACGAGCATCACGCGGTGTCCCTGTCCCAGACTGTTCAGCTCGTCCAGGACGGACCGCAGGCGAAGCGCGACGTCAGCCCAGGATTCACCTCCCGGGGGCCGATAGTACAGCTTGCCCAGCCAAAGGCGACGTTCTGCCTCGTCGGCGTAACGCGTTTCCACACCTATGCGGGTAAGTCTGTCCAAAATGCCCAATTCCCGGTCCCGCAGGCGTTCATCCGTATGGACTTTCAGGGGCCAGCCAGCTGTTTGGACGGCAATTTCCGCTGTCTGAAGGGCGCGCGCATAGGGGGAGGAGACTACCGTGTCCGGACGGAGCTCCTCCGGAATCCTGGCCAGCGCCGTTCCCAGCGCCTTGGCCTGATCCTGGCCTGTACCCGAGAGGTTGACGTCCGGGTCCCTGGCGGGGACGTCAATGACCTCAGCCCCCGCCAGGCGAGCTTCCGTCGCGGCCACGTTGCCTTCGCTTTCTCCATGCCGGACCAGCAGCAATTCAACAGCTCCGGCCTCCTGTACCGCCTCTGTCAGGCCGTCGTCGTTCAAGAAAACCAACTCCTTCGCGCGCCTTGCTGAATGCAGAACACTACCCACTGCGTACCCACGGGACCAGAGAATAAACGCACGACGGCGAGCTGCCGCCCCAGCGTGGGCCGACAACCCGGCGTCGAGCATGGTGAACATCAGGGCACCCGGCAGCCCTGTTGCCGGGCGCCATGGTGAAGTAAGTTGCTGGCATGGAGGACACATACCAAGTCATCGTTGTGGGTGCCGGATTTGCAGGTGTTGCGGCAGCCAAAAAACTAGGCCGGAAGGGCGTACGCGTCCTGCTGATTGACTCGAATAACTACCATCAGTTCCAACCGCTCCTTTATCAATTGGCTACATCCCAGATTGGGGTTTCAGCCATTACGCGCCCACTGCGCTCCGTTTTCCGCCGCTACAAGACCGTTAAAGTCCTGACTGCGAGCATTGCCTCTATTGATGCTGCGCAACGGTCAGTCACCACAGCCGATGGCGTGACTTTGCGGGCGGAGATCCTGGTCATTGCGGTAGGTGCCGTTCCCAATTTCTTCAACACCCCCGGCGCCGAGCAACACGCTTTCCCGCTGTACTCCGTTACGGACGCCACCAGGCTGGGTACGGCCATTACGCGGCTACTTGATCAGGCCGACCGAAGCACTGAGAGTCTTGTGGATGTCGTAGTGGTCGGAGGAGGTCCGACTGGCGTGGAAACTGCCGGGGCCATGGCTGAAAACGTGAAATATATGGTCCACAAATACTTCTCGCCAGAGCTCGCTGCGCGCTGCCGCGTGCACCTGGTGGATATGGTTCCGAGTGTGTTGAACATGTTTTCCACGAAGTCCCAGCGCTACGCCACCGAACGTCTTCAGAAGGTGGGCGTCCAGTTGCACATGGGGGTGGGCGTTACCGAGGTGCGAAGCGATGGTGTGGCTTTGGCAGATGGAAGCTTCGTCCCGGCGCAGATCGTTGTATGGGCAGGCGGGTTGAAAGCCGGGGATCTCATCGCCAATTCCGGGCTGACGCAGGGGAAAGGTGGACGTGTGGATGTTCGCCCAGACCTGACTGCCCCGGACGTGGATGGCGTGTACGTAATTGGGGATGCAGCGAACATCACCGATTCCACAGGCGCAAAGTTGCCCCAGCTCGGCTCCGTGGCCCAACAGGCCGGAAAATGGGCAGCCAGCAACATCCTCGCCGACCTTACTGGGGGTAGCCGTACTCCCTTCCACTACGTCGACAAAGGCTATATGGCCATGGTTGGACGTGGTGCTGCTGTGGCAGAACTCGGCCGCAAGCGAATCCAGTTGCAGGGCCTTTTCGCTTTCTTGTCCTGGCTCCTGGTTCACTTGGCCCTGTTGTCCGGGGTACAGCAGAAGGTCCGTGCCCTGTTTTCCTGGCTCAACGGGTACCTCCTGCACAGCCCCGCGCAGGTGGTGGTCAGTGGCCCAACTGAGAAGGAACTCTCCGGGCTGACTCTTCCCGAAGTACGTCCGGCTCCATCAACCGATGCGGGCCTGGAAAAGGAATAGGCTCAGCCGGGGATGTAACGGGACTTGTGAATGTGATGCGCCACTAAGCCCCACGCCATCAGAAGGAAGCCGCAGTATCCCAAGGGGGACGGACTAATCGGTATGGCCAACAGCATCAGCAGCACGCCAAGTGCCACTCCAAAGACGTGGCGGGCCTGGGGTTCATAAGGGCGGCGCGCGGGGATTCCTGTTTCCAGTTGACGGGCCAAGTCCGGGTCCTGGATGAAAAGTTCCCGTTCGAGTTGCTGCAGCACCCTGCGCTCCCTTTCGTTTAGATGCATGGTTGTCCCTCCCATGTAGCGCTAAGGCTCCTCGGTGCGATCGGTGAGCCAGCCGGTTCCTTCCAGGAAATCCAGCGGCACAACAAGCTAAGCATGCTTACTAAATGCTCCGCAAGGAAAATTTTCCGAACGGTCATTCCGGCCACCGTCGACCTTGAGGACTGACTACGATGGCAAGTAGGAACCCCACTCAAGGAGCACAATGTCACTGAAAGACCGCCTCAAAGCAGACGTCGTAGGGCACATGAAGGCGGGCAACAAGACAGCGCTCACCACCGTGCGGAACGTGCTGGGGGAGATCACCACCCGGGAGAAGTCGGGCAAAACACCCATCGAGTTGGACGACGCGCAGGTTACGTCACTGCTTCAAAAGGAAGCTGCCAAGCGCCGGGATACCGCACGCATCTACACCGAAGCCGGGGAAGCAGGCAGGGCAGCCGCGGAAGTTGCTGAGGCTGAAATCATCGAGGCGTACCTCCCCAAGCCGCTAAGTCGCGAAGAAGTGGAAGGCATCGTCGACGAAGCCATCGCGGCCTTGAAAGCCGAAGGGCAGGAACTCTCAATGCGTTCTATAGGCGCCGTCATGAAGCCGGTCACTGCCAAGGTTGCAGGACGCTTCGACGGCAAGACCGTCAGCGAGATTGTGCGAGGTCGCCTGAGCTAGGACGGGCGGCTGGCTCACCCTTAGCGAGTCAGCCGATCCCAAGCAGCCATCGCAAAGTGTCGGCATTGCGCACGGCGTTACCACCGCCGTCGTTGTTGAAATAGGCGTACACGTCCTTGCCCGAGCCGTTCCACTCACGGATCCGATCCGCCCACCAGCGAAGATCCTCCTCCGAATACGAGCCGCCATAGAGGTGCTCAGGATCTGGTCCGTGAAGCCGGACGTAAACGAACGGCGCGGTAGCGCGGAGGATGCAGGGCAGATGGGCGCCGCTCATGATGCAGTAGGCGGCCTCGTGGCGTTCAAGTAATCCGTATACGTCAGGGTGGTTCCAGCTTTCGTGCCGGAACTCCACCGCCACGCGAATCCAGCGGGGTAGGGCTGCCAGGAAGTAGTCGAGGCGGGCATCATCACGGGCAAAATCAGGAGGAAGCTGGACAAGCAGCACGGCTCGTTTGTCACCCAGCTCATGCCAGCAGCGGGTAATGCGTTCCACCCACACCTCAGGGCTGTACAGCTTTTTCCCATGCGTGAGACCGCGAGGTGCCTTGACCGACATCGCAAATCCAGCAGGCAGGCGATCGTGCCAGCTTTTGAACGCGGTGTCCCGTGGCCAGCGGTAAAAACTTGCGTTGAGCTCAACCGTGTCAAAACGCGCCACGTAATGCGCCAGGCGCTTGGCCGTGGGCAGGCCCGGTGGGTAGAGCACGTTTTCCCAGTGGTCGTAGCTCCAGCCGGAGGTACCGATGCGGATACTCATGCTCTGGATGCTAGTCCTCGTGAACGCTCTTGCCGGGTCATGTCATGCGTCGGGTCGGACGCCAAGCACTACGTCGTAAGCCTCTACACGGCGGTCCTTCACCGTGGTGGGCGACTCCAAATGGACGGCGCCCGAGGGAAGAATTCCTGCGCCCCCGTACCTCTCCATCACTTGCCACTGCGCCACCACATCCTCGCCAGCGTGGTCGGCGGGAAGCTTAGGCCAGAATGTGAAGCCTCCCGAATCCAGCAGAGCCTGCTTGTTGTAAAGGACGCATCCCCCAAGCCAAGCCACCCTGTAGGGCACCCATTCGCCTGGAGTCAGGGAAAGATCGGCGCTGAGGTGGCTCAGGTTCGCGGCATTATGAAGAGGCCAGCGGCCAAAACCCGGAGTGTCGGGCCGTACCAGCTCCGCGGTTACGGGACCCTCCCATCGCTCAAATGCGGCGGTCTCCTCGGGTCTCCTGTCATCCAGATACGAGAGCCCCTGCGGTGCCATGCCCACGAAACCGCAGCCCAGCTCATCCAATGCGTGGTTCAACCGCTCAAGCACTCCCGGTTCGAGCCACACGTCGTCGTCAAGAAACAGGCACCGATCCGCTGTGGACTGCTCCAGCAGAAACTGCCGATGCTCAGCCAGCCCGCGCCGTGGCATATGGCGGAGCAGTCTGACCGGCCGCCCCTGCGCCTGCAGCACACGAACCATTCCAGCAACGGCAGGATGTTCCCAGTCCGGAGTGTCGGCGGATTGGTCGCTGACCACCACGCTAAAGGAGGGTTCGGATTGTGCAGCCAACCCGGCAAGTGCAACCGCCACTTCGGCCGGGCGGTTGCAGGTAGGGATGAGCACGTCCACAGCCACCGTGTCGGGGGTGTCCAGAGGCCACGCCCAATGCTCGGATGATCTCCTGCTCACAGCACACCTCCTGCCGTCAGGATCGGCATGGATTACGAAGGGTATGCCCGTATCTGTACCCATCCGGGTGGGATCTATTCCTGGCGGGCGGCGCCAGTTACCACCTATTTAGGATTGGATGGCGGCCCTGGCAATCAAAGCCTGGAGGTCTTCGGCAACCTTGGCTACTTCGCGCTGTCTGGTGTTCCGCGTCGACTTGGCTGCGTGGGGGGAGGGTCGCGTGGCGCGGGGAGAAATGCGTGTACGGGCTTCGGGACGGAACACGCCATCGCGTCCAATCCTTGGATCACGAACGGGTGCGTCGACGGTGACGCGGCCCTGGAGGGGGTCGTGGAAGAGTGGGAGATTCATGGTCCATTCCGGGTGACAGGATGTGAACTTTGATCCTGACATATACTCCAACGCCGCGAAATGGACGGTTGCCTACCAGCGCTTCGGAAGGCTGTGCACATGTCTATGCTGGCGTCATTCAGCCTATGGCCCGACTAATGGTCGCTATTACAACCACCGGGGTCGATAATGCCATGAGCATTATTCGCTCACTTTGACGATGCCCGGACTGGAACTAGCCCCACAGAGCCTTCTTCAGCAGTGCCCTGAGTTGAGCGTTCTCCTCTTCGCTTAACGGGGCGAGTTGGGTTTGCTCGCATACCTCAAGGGCGGCGCGGGCCTTCGTGTGGATCCGACGGCCCTCGGCTGTGGAGACGATGATCTTGGCGCGCCTGTCTTGTTTTCCCTGCGCGCGCTCAACCAGGCCCCGGTGCTCCAGATCGTCCACGAGGCTCACAACCTGACTGGGGTCCAGGCTGAGGAAATCGGCGAGTTCGCGCTGGGTCGGTTCGAGTCCGCTGCAGGCGAGCGTCAGTACTGAAAAGGACCTTTCCCGCAGTCCAAAGTCGCTGAGCGCA
Organism: Paenarthrobacter sp. 2TAF44; assembly: GCF_052114885.1. Taxonomy (NCBI): domain Bacteria; kingdom Bacillati; phylum Actinomycetota; class Actinomycetes; order Micrococcales; family Micrococcaceae; genus Paenarthrobacter; species Paenarthrobacter sp. 2TAF44. The sequence goes on from NZ_JBFRFP010000041.1 coordinate 28,308, forward strand.
CGGTTATTCAGGACTGACCCTGTGGCGTGGAGCTTGGCGAGCAGCAGGCCGACGTCGTTCCCAATCTTCGCTGCCGCGAGGCGCGGTGTTTCGACGTTGGTGCTTTGCGGGCCCATGACAACTCCAATAATAAATAAAAACAATCGTTGACTTTTTCAATGATCCGTAATCTCATTGATCATGACAAGGATCTCACGGGGTAGTGGGATCGGCCCCACCGGCTCCGGCCGGTTACAGCATGCGAAGGAGCACGCCATGAGCTTGAACGGCAAGGTTGCAATCGTCACGGGGAGCGGACAGGGTCTTGGACTCGCTTACGCACGTGAACTCGCCCGCCAGGGTGCCGCCGTCGTGGTCAATGACGTGAACGCTGAGACTGCCGCAGAAGCAGTGGCGCTGATTGAGGCCGACGGCGGCCGGGCCACCGCCGTCGTGGTTCCGGTGGGCACCACGGATGCTGCGAAGGCGCTGGTCGCTGGAGCTGTTGAGGCCTTTGGACGGCTGGACATCCTGGTCACCAACGCTGGCATCCTGCGGGACAAGAGCCTGTTGAAGATGACCGACGAGGACTTCGACCTGGTCATCAACGTCCACTTGAAGGGCACGTTCACGTGTGTGCGTGAGGCGTTCGCGTACTTCAAGGAAAACAACGTTTCGGGCCGCATCGTCACCATTGGTTCACCCACGGGCCAGCGAGGGAACTTCGGCCAGACCAACTACGCCGCGGCCAAGGCCGGGATCGTGGGCATGGTCCGGACGTGGGCCCTTGAAATGAAAAAGGCGGGAGTCACAGTGAACAGCGTGATCCCTGTGGCGGCGACTGCAATGACCAAGACAGTTCCCTACTTCCAGAAGGCCGTGGAGGCCGAGGAACGCGGCGAGGCCATGCCGTCCTTCTTCCGTCACGACCTCGGATTCGGCACCGCCGACGACGTCGCTGGGCTTATTGCCTTCCTCGCCTCGGACGAAGCTTCCGGGATTACCGGGCAGGCGATCGGCGCCGGCGGTGACCGGCTGCAGGTCTGGACGCACCCGACGGCGGCCAGCACCAAATACCGCGACGGCGGTTGGAGCTATGAGGCGCTCCGCGAAAACGCGGGGTCCCTCTTTGGAGCGGACGTCCTGCAGAGCTACGGGGAGGAATTCCTGCCGCTGCCTGAAGAACTCCAGCCCGAGCCTGCGGCTGTAACTGCTTAGGGCCCCGCTGATCATGGCCGACCGTTACGAACTTGGCATCGACGCATCCACGGTGGATGCGATCGACATGCACGTCCATGTGGAGGTGGACAGTTGCGGGCACGGATCCCTGCCGGACGCGCTGACTGAGGCGTCGGCGAAGTACTTCAAGTCCGAGGATCGAACACCGTCCCTGGACCGGATAGCGGAGGTGTACCGCGAACTGAACATGGCCGCCGTCGTCTTTACGGTCGACGCACGGACCCAGCTCAAGCATGAGCCCAACAGCATCCCGGAACTGATTGCCGGTGCTGCCCGGAACAATGATGTGCTGATTCCGTTCGGCAGCGTGGACCCCCGTACGGGGGAGGATGCGATCACCGGTGCGAAGCATCAGGCCATTGAGCTTGGCGCCCGCGGTTTCAAGTTCCACCCCTCGTTGCAGGGCTTCGATCCGTCCAGTGAACAGTTCTACCCGCTGTGGGAAACGCTCCAGGAACTTGGGCTGCCCTGTATTTTCCATACCGGGCAGAACGGCATGGGCGCGGGGCTCCCCGGCGGGTATGGCATCAAGTTGGCATTCTCGAATCCGCTGCTGCTCGACTCTGTGGCCGCGGACTTCCCTGGCCTGCCGATCATCATGGCCCACCCCTCGGTGCCGTGGCAGGAGGAGGCGAACTCGATTGCGACGCACAAGTCCAACGTGTTCATCGACCTTTCCGGGTGGTCGCCCAAATACTTCCCGGAGTCGCTGGTGAAGGCCTCGAACTCAGTGCTGCAGGACAAGGTGCTTTTCGGCACGGACTTCCCGCTGATCACCCCGCAAAAATGGCTCGGAGCATTCGCTGACCTGCCCCTGAAGGACGAGGTCCGTCCGAAGGTCCTCAAGGGCAATGCAGTCCGGCTGCTCGGGCTGGATGGCTGAGATGACTGCGAGTGCTGTGGAACAGCGGCTCTACTCCGCAGCGGACTGGTATGACGCCGAGTCACTGTTGTCTGCTGACGAGCGTCAGGTGCTATCCCTGTTGCGGGACTTCCTGGACATCGAGGCCAAGCCCCTGCTGGCTGAGTATTGGGAACGGGGCGAGTTCCCGGAGCAGTTGGCGCAGCCCCTGATCGACCTGAACCTCATGGAACCTTTTGCGTCGCCTGCGCGTGGGATCTACCACGGCTTCCGGATCTTCGAGCTCGCACGTTCGGACGCTTCGTTGGCCACGTGGTACACGGCCCAGGCTGGGCTCTTCCGAACCGCGATCCAAGTGGGTGCCTCTGAGGAGCAGCAGCGCGAATGGCTACCCAAGGTCATCGACTTCTCGCTCAAAGGCGTGTTCTCCCTGACCGAACCGGACCACGGCTCGGACATCGCCGGCGGACTCTCCACTACAGCCCGTTTCGAAGCAGTCGCCGACGGCGGCGCTGGCCCCGATGGCGGAGCTGACGACGGCGGCTATTGGGTTCTGGACGGGGTCAAGCGGTGGATCGGGGGAGCCTCCACAGCTGACATGCTGTGCGTGTTCGCCCGTGACATCGCAGATGGGCAGATCAAGTCGTTCCTCGTGGACCGGGCCGCGCCAGGCGTCACCGTGGAGAAGATCCATGGCAAGACGGCGCTGAGAATGATGCAGAACGCACACATTACCCTCGAACGCGTGCGGGTTCCTGAGGCCATGCGCCTGCAGAACGTGAACTCGTTTAAGGACGTCGCCGCCATGCTCCGGGCTATGCGTTCGGATGTTGCGTGGATCGCCACCGGCATCCAAGCCGGAGCGTTCGAAGCAGCGTTGGCCTACGTCAACGAACGTCAACAGTTCGGCCGTTCCCTAGGCTCCTTCCAGCTGATCCAGGAAAAGCTTGCCAGGATGCTGGGCAATATCACGGCGTCCATCTCGCTCGTGATCCGGTTGACCGAACAGCAAGCCCTCGGTATGTACAGGGACCAGGACTCGGCCTTGGCAAAGATGCAGACCAGCCTGATGATGCGCGAAACCGTCGCGTTGGCCCGCGAAGTGGTGGGCGGTAACGGCATCACGCTCGCCGCCGACGTCGCGCGTTTCCACGCCGATGCGGAAGCCGTCTATTCCTACGAGGGCACCCACGATATCAACGCCCTCATCGTCGGCCGCGCCCTTACCGGCGTCAGCGCCTTTACGCACTAACAGACACCTCAACCAACAGACACCTCACCAAGGAGGCAACAATGCCCAATCTCGTCGTCGATTTCGACACCCTGCTTACTATGTCGGGAAAGGATCTCGGCGCTACCGATTACCGCGAGATCACCCAGCAGCAGATCAGCCTGTTCGCCGACGCCACCGACGATCAGCAGTGGATCCACGTCGATCCTGAGCGCGCCAAGGATGGCCCCTTCGGCGCCCCGATCGCCCATGGATTCCTCACTTTGTCCCTGATCATCCCGTTCTGGGGTGAGCTTTTCGACGTCGACGGCGTCACCACCAAAGTGAACTACGGCCTGGACAAGGTCCGCTTCACTTCACCGGTGAAGGTCGGCTCGAAGGTCCGCATGAACGGCAGCATCGGCGAGGTCACCGAAGTCAAGGGCGGCGCCCAGATCAAAGTCAACGCCACCATCGAGATCGAAGGCCAGGAACGCCCCGCCGTCGTAGCCGAATTCCTGGCCCGCTTCTACAAGTAAACCCCTTTCAATAGACCCACCCCTCCTCTCCCAAGGAACAGCCATGTCAGGACACATTGCACTCGCCACTCCGAGCACGGCCGCGAAGCGCAAAGAAGCGCGTACGGTCATTTTGTCCAGCTATCTGGGCAGCACCATCGAGTTCTACGACTTCCTGCTGTACGCAACTGCCGCTGCGGTCGCTTTCCCCAAAGTCTTCTTCGCGGGCACTGATGAGTGGGTTGGCGTCGTAGCCGCCTACGCTACTTTCGCCGCCGGCTATGTTGCGCGGCCCGTGGGTGGCATCATCTTCGGCCACTTCGGAGACCGGATCGGCCGGAAGGGAATGCTCATCGTCTCCATGGCGATGATGGGCATCGCCTCTACCCTGATCGGCCTGATCCCTGGCGCGAGCATCATAGGTCCGTGGGGAGCTGTGATCCTGGTGGTCCTGCGCGTGTGCCAAGGTATCGCCGTCGGCGGTGAATGGGGTGGGGCTGCGCTGATGGCGTTGGAACACTCCGACCCCAAGCGGCGCGGCTTCGCAGCATCGTTCGTCAACGCGGGCGCGCCAACAGGGGCGGTACTGGGCACTATGGTCATGGGTATCTTCTCGGCGCTTCCGCAGGATGCGTTCCTGGCATGGGGGTGGCGCGTGCCATTCCTGTTGTCCTTCGTGCTGCTGATCGTCGGCATGTTCGTGCGGCTGCGGGTCTCCGAGAGCCCCATCTTTGCTGAAGCCGTGGCCAAGGAGGGGGCCCAAAGCACCAAACGCAAGATCCCGTTGCTGGAAGTGCTGCGTCGCCCGAAGGCCCTCATCATGATCATGTTCGCAGGTGCCGCCGGCTTCGGCCTCCAAGTTGTGCTGCCTACCTTCTCGATCACATATGCAGTCTCCAAGGGCGCACCGCAGCAAGGCGTTCTTTATGCCTTCGCAGGAGCCTCCGCCATCTCCATCGTGTTTGTGCTCCTGGGCGGCAGAATGTCGGACCGCTTCGGGCGCAGGCCAATCATGGTCACAGGGTTGACACTCTTTATCCTCTACCTGTTCCCGATGTTCGGCATGCTCAGCTCCGGCAACATCGCCTTGATCTTCCTGGCTTTTACGGTGGCACTCATTCTGCACTCGTCCCTGTACGGGCCACTTGCAGCATTCGTCTCCGAGCAGTTCGGAACCACCAACAGATACACGGGTGCCGCCGTCGGCTACCAGTTGGCGACCTTGATCGGTGCGGGTTTCACCCCGGGCATCGTGGCTGGCCTTTACAAGGATTCTGCACAGAGCATTCTCCCCGTGGTGGTCTTCCTCTCCGTCATGTCGCTCGTCTCGATTGTGTTCATCCTGCTAACGCGGGAATCTAAGAACAACGACCTCACCTCGGTCAGTTAGGAGCACCGCACCATGGACAACAACGGAGTTGGATCCTGGCTGCACCGTCGCCGTGCCAAGTCGGGTCCCAAAACGGCCCTCGTTTCCGGGGATCGCATTCTGAGTTACACGGAGCTCGCCGACCGCACCGATTGCCTCGCCAACGCCCTGAACGAAAGAGGTGTGGTCATGGGCGACAGGGTGGCCTACCTCGGTGAGAACCATTCGTCGTTTGTTGAGACCTTCTTCGCCTGCGGGCTGCTCGGTGCGATTTTCGTCCCGCTGAACACCCGCCTCGCCGCCCCTGAGCTGCAGTTCCAACTTCAGGATTCAGGAGCACGGGTCCTGATCAGCGCCGGGGCGCTTGAAGCGGTGGCCGCTGCCTCGGTGGAGGACACTGCGGTGACACACCGGCTTGTAGTGCTGCCCGACGCCGGAACCCAAGCTGCCGCGGTCAAGCCGCCATCCGGCGTCGAAAGTTATGACGAGGTACTTTCAGCGGCAGCCGGGACTCTGCTTGATGTAGCCGTGAGCCTGGACGACCCGGCGATGATCCTCTACACCTCCGGAACCACGGGCAAGCCCAAAGGCGCACTCCTCACGCACGGGAACATCACGTGGAACTGTTTCAACACCGTGGTGGACATGGACCTGAGCAAGAACGACGTCGCGCTGATGATTTCACCCCTGTTTCACGTTGCCTCCCTGGATATGGGCCTGCTGCCGATGCTGCTCAAAGGTGCCACAGTGGTGCTCGAAACCAAGTTCGACGCCGGCCGCGTCCTCAAGCTGATCGGGCAGCACAAAGTCACCACGCTCAATGGCGTGCCCACCACGTTCCAGATGCTCTGCGACCATCCCGAATGGTCGACGGCGGACCTCACTTCCCTGGACAAGCTCACCTGTGGAGGGTCTGCTGTTCCACAGCGCGTGTTGGACGCGTATGAGGAGCGGGGCATTGGTTTCACGAGTTGCTACGGCATGACCGAGACTGCCCCAGGCGCCACGATGCTCCCAGCCTCGAGGTCCAAGGAGAAAGCCGGTTCCGCAGGCCTGCCGCACTTCTTCACCGACGTCCGGATTGCCGACCCGATGGGTGGGCTCGCTCTTCCCGGTGCAGTGGGGGAGATCCAGATTTCCGGGCCAAATGTCATCAAAGAGTATTGGAACAGGCCTGAAGCCACGGCTGATAGTTACTCTGATTCGCTGTGGTTCCGTTCAGGGGACATGGGCTTCCAGGACGACGAAGGCTTCTTGTTCGTCTCGGACCGCATCAAGGACATGATCATTTCCGGGGGCGAGAACATCTATCCGGCCGAAGTGGAAGCCGTGATCGCGGAACTCCCGGAGGTGGGAAGTGTTGCGGTCATTGGGGTTGCCGACCCCAAATGGGGCGAGGTTCCCCGCGCCATCGTGACACTGCTGGAAGGTGCTTCCCTGACCGAGGAGCAGCTGCGCTCGCATCTTGAAGGACGGCTTGCCCGCTACAAGATCCCCAAGTCCGTGGTTTTCGTTGAGGAAATGCCGCGGACTGCCAGCGGGAAGATTCGCAAGGTGGAGCTCAAGAAGCAGTTCGCGTCCTGACCCCCGGTTCTTCTCTCACGTCCTGCGGTGTTTTGCCGGTTCTTCTCTCACGTCCTGCCGCTGATCCATGGATGGGATTACTTTTGCTCCGGGATCCAATACGGCGCGTCTACGCCGGCGCCGGTGAGGTTATCGCAGCGAACAAGTTGCGTGCCGATCCGTTCGAGGAGGCAGTTGACGTAGATTGTGGGGGTTTTGTCCTCGGGGACGTCCGCGGTTGCCTGCCCTTGGGACAGAAAAACGAACGGGACAAAGAGTAGGGCGAGGCAAAGACGCCGGACTGGGCTAACAGGTTCACGCATGGCAAGGTTCCTTTGAGTGGTGCTTGTGGGTAACTTCACTCTGCGTCGTGCCCTCATACCGGGGCATCCGGACTTCACCCTTAAAATCACCGCAAATACCCTCGGATCTACCCCATGGGTCAGCAAGGTGCGAAGCTTGAACGGTGGCTACTAGGGCCAAATCCAACGGACCTGCTCTGGTGGGCCGGGAGGATGAACTGGCTGAACTCGAGGGTATGGTCGACGCCGTGCGCGCTGGAGCGTCCAGGACGTTTATCGTGTCCGGCGACGCGGGTGTAGGCAAGACGGCATTGGTAGGGCAGATCTGTGCCACGGCTTCCCTGGATGTACTTGTTCTCAGTGGGGCAGCACTGCCGCTGACGACACTTAAAGTGCCATTTCAAGCCCTTCGTTCGGCCTTCCACGGTGCAGCCCAGCTGGGGACGCCAGTGCCCTTCAGCAGTAACGCAATGGTCGAAGCACGGGTGGACAGTCCGCTTTTCGTTGACGAGTGGCTGACCACGCTCAGCAGTTCCAGACCCGTGCTCCTGGTGATCGATGATCTTCAGTGGTCCGACCCACAAACACTGGATATCCTGATGTTCCTCATCGCAGGGCCCGCAGACCGTTCGTTGGGCATTGTGGCCACTGTCCGTTCGGACATCCCGACGGAAAACCAGCCTCTTGAGCGATGGATGACGGACATCCGCCGGCTGCCGAGCGTGGAACTCGTGACACTTCGGCCTCTGGACAGGCCGGCAACTGCTACCCAAATCTCCCGGCTGCTGGGTGTGCCTCCGTCCCAGTCCCTGGTTACGGATGTGTACGCACACTCCGCCGGAAACCCTTACTTCACCCGCCTCCTGATCGAGGGCATGAGAGCGAACGGCAGGCGGTTCGAGGACGGCTTTCCGCCGGATCTGAGGGGTGCCGTCCTCAGATCCTGGAAGGGCCTACCTAAAGCTGCGCAACAACTGACTCGGATTCTGGCTATTGCGGGACGATCGGTAGACGCTGCTGAACTACGCACGGTTGCCAGGGGAACTATCGCCCAGGAAACAGTTTTGCCTATGCTGCAGGCAGCTGCGACCGCGGGGATCGTGGACCTGCTGCCAGACGGCACTTACTGGTTTCACCATCCACTCATCGCGGAGATGCTCGAGCAGGGCATGGACGGCGAGGAGCGGCGCTCTTGGCATTCAGCTTTTGCCGATGCTTATGAGAGCTCCTTGTCATTGGGACCACAGCGTACTTCCGGGACGATCGCCTCCTTGGCCGAACACCACTACCACGCTGAACGATGGGCGTCCGCCTATCAATGGACCGTTCGTGCAGCCACGGAATATGTCCACCTCGGAAACTGGGGTGATGCCCTGCGAATGTTCCGTCGGGCGGTGGAGCTCACGGACAAAGCGGGCATGGTGCCGGAGATTCTCCGTGAACTTTGGGGCCAGGTGAGGAACGCCGCATTCCGTTCCGGTGACCAGACAGCTGAACTTGAGGCTTTGGAGTCATTGATCTCGCTCACCGAACCCGCGGCCGAAACCTTGGAAACGGCTGCTTGGCTGGTGAGGCGGATGCATCTGTCCATGTCCACAGGAAGGTCCTTCTTTGACGTGGCGGCGATGGAACGGGCGGTTCAGCTTTCGGCAGCTGATCCTCAAAGCTGGCAGTATGCGTTGGCTTTAGCAGAGCGTACGCACGCCGCACTGTGGCTTGATCGCGCTGGCGGAGCCGAAAGCGCGGCACAGGCGCTTACGCTTGCCCGCCTGACGAAAAACCCCATAGCCATGTCCTACGCGCTGACAGCCGCCTCAATGGTGGAGCTCTTCGCCAAGCACCCGGAGGAGGCCTTCAACCTGGCCAAGGCTGCAGCGGACGAGGCGCTCCTGGCCAGGGATTACTGGGGGTACCTCCATGCCGTTGCTTGGCTTGCCAACTCGCAGGAGAGCTGGATCAGCCAAGAGTACGCGGACGTTCTTCACATTGCCCGGGAGGAATTGGCCAGGCACGAGGCTCCCCACTCCTACATCTCCAAGCTCGCAGCGGACGAAGCGGCCAGCTTCCTCGGCATCGGTTCTTGGCGCCAGGCCCAGGCAGCCTTGCGGATCGCCATCAGGCTGGACCCTGGCCCTATGGGGGATGTGAGCGCCCGATTGACGGCGGCACGGCTGGATGCCTTGCAAGGGCGGACGCAGGATGCTTTTGTCCATTTAGCCCGCGCTGAAGAAGTGAATGGCAACACTGAGGCCTATCTCAACCTCAACTTCGCGGCGATCCGTTCAGAGGTCCATGCTCTTGCCGGCCAGCCGGAGGCCTCGCTCGAAGCTGCCATGACTGGCGCCCTGCGCCCCGGACCACCACCTACAATGTGCGAGTGGTTGCTGCCCTTGGCGGCCAGGGCTCTCGCCGATCTCATGCAAAAGGCTAAATACGAAGGAAAACCAACAGCTGGGTTGCTTTCCGAAGTGGTCCAACTGGAGGAGCGCTTTCCTCATGTTTTCAACGAGCCTGGAGAACAATCGGAGCTGTACCAACGCCAAGTATTTGCCTTCGAAAGCCTCTATGCCGCGGAAGTGGGCCGTGCACGCGGAGATCACGGCAATGCTGATGCCTGGATTCACACTGCCAATGCGTGCAGGAACGCTTCCCTGGCTTGGGAACATGCCTATGCATGCCAACGCGCCGCCGAAGCGCTCCTCCTGCAGGGCCACAGCGCCAAGGCCCAAGCCTCGCAGATCCTCCGCAGGGGACTTCAACTGGCGCGCGATCTTCAAGCCGTTCCCGTGCAGAGGGCTTTGGAGCAACTCGCTGACCAAGCCAAGATCTCGCTAACGCCCATCACGCGGCCCAACCCTGAAGTCAGCAACCGCCATGGGTTGACGGCACGCGAGGCAACCATCCTCGACTATGTCGTTGCAGGCAGAACCTACAGGGAGATTGCTGAATCGTTGTTTATCAGCGAGAAAACGGTGAGTTCGCACATTTCCAGCCTCCTGCGGAAAACCGGCGCCTCCAATAAGTTTGATCTCGCGCGGAGGGAGCGTAAGAAATCTGACGGATGACGTACGACGACGGCGCGTGGCTAGTGCCGCCGTCGAACCTCAATGGGAGTTCCATGAGAGAACATAGGCCGGTGCGGTCGTATGGTTTTGTGAGACAGCTTGATGGGAGCTTCAGTTCAGATGACCACGCCCAGAAGAAAATACGATGCGGCTTTCCGTGAGGATGCTGTGCGGCTTGTTTTGTCCACGAACCGGTCGGTGAAACAGGTCGCCGAGGAGATCGGGGTGAAGGAAAGCACGCTGGGGAACTGGCTTCACCGGCATCGAGAAAGCCACCAGGGCGCCGCACCGGTCCTGCCTGAAGAACGGGGGCCGGTGCCGTGGGACGAGCACCGGAAGGCACTGGCCGAAAATGAGCGGTTGAAGGCCGAGGTCGAGTTCCTGGGAAAAGTCAGCGCCTTCTTTGCCGCGAAGCAAAAGTAGAGGACTTCTACGAG
>NZ_JBFRFP010000042.1:0-29634 GCF_052114885.1 Paenarthrobacter sp. 2TAF44
TCCAGGGTTCCGTTGATGGGCAGTGGGGGTCCGTTGTTCACGGAGTAGGTTCCGGTGAAGCTGGTGGTGATGGTGGCGGGGTAGTTCCCTGTTGCTGTGTAGCTGTGGCTGGTGCGGGTGTCGTTGAGGAGCCAGTCGGCTTCGGGGATGGCATAGCCGGCGACCGGGGTGGGGCCGAGGGTGGTGGCGTCGCCGAAGTTGTAGGTGAAGCTTGCCGGGGTTGCTGTCAGGTGGACTGTTTGGCCGAGGATGGTGACGTCGAAGGCTTGTTCGGTGGCGGTGCTGTAGAAGTTTGTTGGTCCGCCTTTGAGGGTGTGGGGGAAGGGTTGGGCTTCGAGGGTTCCGGGGTTGACGGGGAGTTGGCGGAAGTCGTTCAGGATCCGGGCTGCGATGTTTGCCAGGACGTTCTCGGGTTTGACGTCGTACAGACACGTCGGACCGGTGATCGCCCGATACTCCGTCCAGTCAGGATTTGTGATCGCCTTTGGTGCTTTTTTCCATACAACGGGAGTTCCTTCTGCGCCACCCTCCGTTGTGGCTGGGCATTCGAGTCCTTGGCATCCCAAGCCTCCACCGCCGGCACGGCAAAGGGTATCCGGCTTGTACTGGTAGGGATCTCGTGAGTCGGGTTCCCCTAAGCTTGCGGCAGGTATTCCAGTGTTTCTGTCCAAGATGAAATGAGCGCCCAACTCCATACCTGTTTCGCCCCTATTGGCCCTGATTCCCGGTTCTTCAGCCGCCACTGCGACGGGCGAACCAAGCATTTGGATCAGTGACATGTAGATGACGACCGAGACGAAGATCCTTCGATAGCTTCGCATGCTCAACCCAAAATCAAGCCGTTGTCGATAATTTGCCAGAGGCCATTCTCGTAGACTGCTTTCACAGCCTCGGCAGTGTTGGAAGCTTCCGAAATTTTCTGTCTGACAGTGGCGTTGGCGTAGAAGTACCGAATTTCCTCTTGGATGACCTGAACCTTCGCTACCTGGAAGTCGGCTCCGCTTTGCCAAAGGACCTCAATCGAAGGCGTTGCTATTCTTCCTCCGACCAGCCAAGAACCGTCGGAATAGTTTGCATCGATGGCCTTCTTATAGGCGGCCCCTGAAACCGTTGTTGTATCAGTGGCAAGACTCCAAGGTCCGACATCGCCCGTCTCTGTTGCGTAGGAATAAGTCGCGTACCAGTACCGGATAAACGCCTCCAGCCCGGCATTCGAGTTCTCCTTCGCTAGCTCGGGCATCACCGGCACGGGCACATTCTCTGCCTTGCCCTTCGCGTCGGCTGGCTTGTATACAGCGGCGGGAGTGGCACTCCCTGAAGATTCAGTAGCCGAAGGACCTGGCGAGAAAACGCCCGAGGTGGGCGACGCCGTCGTCGAGCTTGATTCGGAAGAAGAACCGCCCGACGTGCTGCCGCCCTGGCAGCCAGTGAGAAGCAAAGCGGCTGTGAGTCCGAAGACCGCTCCTCGAATGCGGGCATGTGAAGAATTGGCAAAAAGGCGTGACATGACAGGCTCCCCCAGCAACTGTTTGGCGATGTGTCGGCCAGTCTAGGCGGGGGAAAGGGAGGGTTTCACGTCGAAGGGGACCGCTTGTGGATAACTATTGTTCGTGGAGCTGTTGCCCGGAGCTTACGAGACGCCGCGCCGAGGGCTCTCTGCTGCGAGCTGCCTGACCCAGTCGGGAGTTTCTTTTCCGAGGCGTCGGTCTGTGACCAGTCGTAGCTGGGCGGCCGCGATTTGCACCCCGCGGTCACGCGCCGCGGCGCCGCGGTCGATTCTGTCGGTTGCCCCGGTCCCTGCGCCGTGGTGTGCTATTGGTCTCATTGGCTCCGTCATCGCTAGCCTCTTATCTTTGTCGATTCCGCTGCTGTTGAAAGCCCACTCCACTCCACGCTAGCCCAGTGGCAATAATGGCTGCGGCCAACACAGCCGAGGGCAACGGCAAAATCTGCTGGATAATTCGCCGAACCAATCCGCCGACTCCAAAGTTGCCGCCGCCGTCAACCTGTGAGCATCCCGACGATCCAGCAAAAACGCGTCGGATTCCCAAAGGCCCCAGAAACAGCAACTAGCCCCGCAATTTCTCCATATCCCGCCGATCCTTCTTGGTGGGTCGGCCGGCACCGCGGTCGCGCTGGGGAAGGCCAAGCTTCGGGGCAACGGGCCGCGGGGGAGTGTGGTCGGTGAAGCAGTGCGACGCAGCCTCGGCGCCGACGCGTTTCGCGATTAGCCGCCGTACTTCGAGGATCCGTTCCCAGCCCGATTCGCGGACCCGGACGGTGTCGCCGATGATCACGGTTTGCGAGGCCTTCACCGGATTTCCATTGATCCGGATGTGGCCGGCACGGCAGGCGGCGGTGGCCGCGGATCGGGTCTTGTAAGCGCGGATCGCCCACAACCAGGCATCGACGCGGACGTTTGCCGGGGATGATGTCGGGATACTCATGATTGGGAAGAGTCTAACCGGACCTAGCAAGACCCGCGAGAACGCCGGAAACGTGCGAGTACAAGGGGAAGCCACCGAGCACGCCGAAGAGTTCCGGCGATCACGCGGCATTCCAGCGATCTCGGCGGGGTGGGGCGGGGCGGGGTGGGGCCAGGACCCGAACCAACTACCGAACCGTCACCTCAACCCGCTGGGCCATGTTGTTCCCGATGCCCTGGTAGTTCCACACTTGGTCGCTGGGCTGCAGCGCACCTGAGGAGTCCATCGCACGGCACCGCAACTCGTGCTCTCCCGGGCTCGCAACCCACACCATGGTCCACGAACGCCAGGCAAAGTCACCTACAGCGGGTTCCAGATGGGCCGGCATCCATTCGCCGTCGATCCCCACCTCCACTCGTTCCACTTCGCCATGGCCGGACCACGCCCTGCCGTGCAGCATCACAGGACCGGCATCCACTACCCGGCGTCGGGTAAAGAAGTCAGGAATCCCGGGCGGCACCATGAGGGAGCGGACGCGAATGTGCGACACAGGCAAACCTGGCCCATCGGGTCCCTGAAGGTAGTGATACGCCACGGCCTGTTGGAATCCCATGAAACGTGAAGTCACTGCCTCGATGGAGGTCAACCACTTCACGCTTGCCATGCCATACCAGCCGGGTACCAACAGCCGCAGCGGGAAACCGTGCTGGATCGGAAGCGGGTTACCGTTCATGGCGTAGACCAACATGACTTCGGGATGCATCGCTTCGGCAATCGAAAGACTACGGGCGTATGGTTCCTCCACTCCACCCTGGATACCGCTGTCGGCACCCGTAAAGACAAGTTCGACGGCGTCACTCGCCAACCCTGCCTCCTCCAGCAGTGGTGCCAAAGGAGTTCCAGTCCATTCCGCAGTGCCTACAGCTCCCAGCACCCAAGGCTGGCTGAGGGGACGAGGCTGCAGGAGCGAGCGTCCATTACCGGCACACTCCATGGTGACGGGCATCGTGACAGAGGGCCGCGACTTGATGTCGTCGAGGCTCAGTTCCAAGCTGTGATTAACCGCCCCACCGAGCCGCAGGCGCCATGCCTCAGCGGAAACGTGCGGGATGTCGAAGTGAATCAGCAGGTAGTGCAGCCCCGCTGGCGTGATGTCGTCGTGGAGGGCTTCCAGTGGCATTGAATGGTTGCGGCCAGAGAGCTGCAACTCTTCGTGGGTCAGGGGGCCTTCGGTCGGCTGTCCCGTGATGACGGCTTTCGCCGCGTCTTGCTTGACATGGTGTTTGGACATGGGAGGCGGCGTTCTACTGGACCTGACGCTGCGGGCGTGCCGCAGCACTTAGGACAAGGATCACGCGGGGACCTAATGCCGTCAATAGGCGATTGCGAGGCCCGGTATGCACTGTCTGCGAGCGAAGAAGCCCGCAGAGCGGTCCCCACAACGGGTGGCGAGCTACCGACGTCGAAGTTCCGGGTACTCCAGATGGGGAGCAACCGTGCCGGCGTCCCGCTCAAGGAAGTTGACGGCGGGGGCCACGATGTCATCGATTTCATCCAAAACCGATTCGCCGAGCACCACATCGGCGGCCTTCAAGTAGTCGGTGAGATGGTCCTCGGTCCGCGGTCCAATAATCACACTGGTGACGGCTGGATGGTTCAACGCAAAGGCCACAGCGAGCTGGATGAGGGTCAGTCCGTACCTGGCGGCCAGTTGTGCGAGTGCGTCTGCCGCGTGCAGCTTGCCTTGGTTGAAGGGCGCGTTCACATCGAACCGGCCGGGCACAGCGGCCGAACGCGAGCTTTCGGGCTGGCCCGCGCCAACGCGGTAACCGCCAGCCAGCCACCCACCGTCGAGCGGTCCATAACTCAAAACCCCGACGCCGTACTGCTGGGTGATGGGGAAAACGTCGCGTTCGTTGGCGCGAACCAAAAGCGAATAGGGAACCTGATCCACCACCGGCGGCGTCAGGTGGTTGGTGTTCGCGATCCACTGTGCCTCGACGAGCTGCGCGGGGCTGAACACCGAGGTGCCGTAGTAGAGGATCTTGCCCTGCCGGATGAGATCGTTCAGGGTGGTGATGGTCTCAAGGAGATCGGTGTTGTAGTCGGGACGGTGCGCTTGGTAGAGATCGATCCTGTCCGTATTGAGCCGCCTCAAGCTGTCCTCCACAGCCCGGACAATCCACCGACGCGAATTTCCGGCGTGCGCTGGGTTGGACCCCATCTGGCCATGGAATTTGGTGGCGAGGAAAACGTCGTCGCGCCTTCCTTGGATTGCCTGGCCCACCACGACTTCCGCCTCGCCCTGCGAGTAAATATCGGCGGTGTCGATGCTGGTGATGCCGCCGTCGAGCGCAGCCTGGATGATGCGGATGCTCTCCGCAGGTCCCGTGGGAGCGGTGCCGGTGCCGAAGTTCAAGGTACCCAGGGTGAGAGGGCTGATCAGGGCGCCAGTGCGTCCAAGCGTTCGTAGCTCGTTGAGGCTCATGTCGGCTTCCTGTGGTGGGTCAAGGGGATGTCCAATCGAGGCTACACACGGCCGTAGGACGCCCAAATGCAAACGGTAGAACTTCTTCGTTTTTCGTCTTGCGGGGTAATGGAAGGGGCATTAGTTCGCGACATTTCTTGACATGCGGCAACACAAATGTCTTTCGAATCAACAAATATTGCGGTTGCCGGAAGCGGGTGAATTATGGGAAAGGAACTCAACCAACGCACGATAGGGGACAGCAAAAATGACACAGACGACCGTGGAAGAAACGGCAGCCATCAAGGCTGCATTTGCGCAGTTCCCGTCCGGAGTGGCTGCCTTCAGTGCCATGGTGGATTTCACGCCGGAGGCATTGGTGGCATCGTCCTTCACGGTGGGTGTGTCTTTGGAGCCACCGTTGGTGATGTTCGCAGTGCAGAACTCCTCCACAACGTGGCCCAAGCTTCGGCAGGCCAGCCGGTTGGGTGTGTCCGTACTGGCCGAGGGTCAGGAAGCGGCCTGCCTTCAGCTGTCCTCCAAAACCCGGGATCGCTTCGCCGGATTGTCCACCAGTGTCAGTGACTCAGGGGCCGTTCTGATCGACGGCGCGGTGCTGGGTTTCGAGTGCGAGCTGGTCTCGGAGACACCGGCAGGGGATCACGCGATCGTTGTCCTCGAGGTCAAAGCAACCACCATCAACCACGAATCCAAGCCATTGATCTACCACGGAGCAGCGTTCCGGCAGCTCGCCGCTTAGGAGTTGCGGCTTACCCCGCTGAGCGAACCCTTACGGACCGGGCTCGAAGGCTTTCCATTCTTGGAAGTGTTCGGGCCCGATTTCTTGGAGTTGTTCCCTTGGGCCGAGCTGTTCCCTTGGCTGGATTTTGTAGATTCAGGACCGGACTTTTTCGGACCATTGCCCGGCCCCGCCTCGGTGCCCGAAGACTGCTGCGCGTCCGGGGCCTTCGGGGCGGGTGGTTCCTCATTGCTGGACGGCGGTGTTGGCTCGCCCACCTCGCGGACCGTTACCTTGATGGCGGGCGGTTCCTCTGCCTTTGCGCGCTCGGCCGCCCTCCGGTCAGCTTCCGCGACGGCGTCGGCCCAGTCCTTTGCAAGCACGGGGGGTTCCTTGCTGGCGGCCACAAGCAACGGGTGGTGGGCGGTCTGCGTTTCGACCACTTCCTTAACCAGGGCCGGCTTGGGCACCTTTTTGGGGCCAACCTTCCACGCGCCGTCCTTGACGGCTGAAGAGGCACCCGAGAGCCGACGTCGAACATCTCCGAGGAGGTCCTTCTTGGGCTCTGCCACAACAGGATTGGCTGCCACCTCGGCTGTGGAACCGGCAGGAACGTAGGCAAGATCTTCGAGAGGCGACTCAACAGCGTGACTGGAGTATTCGACGTCGTCACTCGCCGGTGCGGGTACGTGTTCCGGAGCCGGGGGCAAGTGGACGATGGTGACTGTCTCTTTCTTGGGGAAGACGCCGATCATCGCCAAAAGAATCACCGACACAAGCCGTCCCACTCCGGCGACTACCAGAGTGATGATGATGACCAACCCGAGGCCCAGGAACATGAGGATAGCCATCCCCACTGTGCCCAAATATGTCAGGTTGATGGCGAGTGTTGTCGGATCCTCCACGTAGCCTCCCCTGGCTGTCGTTTTGCGATGCGCGCATTGCCCACCCAGCTTGCACATCTAGCCTACGGTCCAGCACCGACGGAATCACGCCCCGCACCACCCCTCTGGCAGGGTTGTTTCGAAGCTGTTATACGGCGTGCGAAAATATGTTGCCCAGCTCTCATTTTCAGCCTCAGATTGGGACCCAGTGACCCCTGACTTCAGCCGACTCCGCAACGGTGCGTGCCCCTGCCTCTCCGGGGAGCAGTATGACGATTGTTGCGGGCGCTTCCACCGCGGTGAGGCCGATGCGCCCACAGCCGAGCAGCTTATGCGTTCCCGGTATTCGGCGTTCGTCATTCTGGACCCGGCATACCTCCTGCGAACGTGGCACGCCTCAACCCGCCCGGCTTCCTTGGGGCTGGACGCGGACACGCAATGGCGCAGGCTGGACATCCTGGGCACGTCCAAGGGCGGGCCACTGGACACCACTGGGACCGTTGAGTTCGCCGCGCACTACCGGTCCGACGGCGAACGCGGAGTGCAGCGCGAACACAGCCGTTTCGTACGTGAGGACAAGCGCTGGTACTACGTGGACGGTGACGTCCTGTAGCGGGCTACCGATACTTGCGGTGCAGGTTCTCCTTGCTTGAGGCGCCCGGGGACGCATCGGCGATCCACGGCCCGGTTCCTTCCGACTGGTCCAGGACGCCGGCCTCAAGCCAGGCGTAATCGCCGGCGAGGACTTTGCGCGAAAGGTGATGGTCGCCGTCGTCGGTGTTCCGCCAGAGTTGGTCGAAGTATTCGTCCACCCGCACGCGCGCCTGCTCACAGTAGGCCTCGGCGAGCTCGAAGGCCGCCGCACCGTGTTCCGGGTGGGTGCGGAGCAGCATTTCGGCCCGTGAGCAGCACGCTGCCATGGCGAACAGTTCGGCGCCGATGTCCACGATCCTGCCCAGGAATGCTTGTTTGTGTTCCAGCTTCGCTTGCCAGCGGCCCATGCCGTAGAAAGTCTGCCGGGCGAGCCGCCGCGAGGACCTTTCAACAAACCGCAGGTGCTTTCCCAAGCGCCCGAACTCACCGTAGGAGCGCGGATCCATTCCCGCTCCGGCCACGAGTTTCGGCAGCCAGCGGGCATAGAAACCTGAAGCCCCGACGGCGGCCCTCGCCTTGTCCTGCAGGCTGGCATCCGCTGAGGCGAGGTCGCCCGCCGCGGCAAGGTGTGCGTCCACGGCTTCGCGGGCGATGAGGAGTTTCATGATCTCGCTGGAACCCTCGAAGATCCGGTTGATGCGGAGATCCCGGAGGAGCTGCTCGGCCGCCACGGCGCGTTCGCCCCTGGCTTCAAGGGACTCGGCGGTTTCAAATCCGCGGCCACCGCGTATCTGAACCAGTTCATCGGCGATCCGGCAGCTCAGCTCGGTGGACCAGAGTTTGGCCAGTGCGGCTTCGATGCGCACGTCCTTTTGGCCGGCGTCGGCCATCTCGGCTGACAACTCAAACACGGCTTCCAACGCGAAGGTCGTGGCGGCGATGAACGCAATCTTCTTTCCCACGGCCTCGTGCTTGCCCACCGGGCGTCCCCATTGCGTACGCGCGTTTGACCATTCGCGGGCAATCTTCAGGCTCCATTTCCCAGCGGCAACGCACAGGCCAGGGATGGAGAGACGTCCTGTATTGAGCGTGGTGAGCGCTATTTTGAGGCCCTGGCCCTCACGACCCAGGCGGTTTTCCACCGGCACGCGCACCTGGTGGAAACGGGTCACACCATTCTCGATGCCGCGCAGGCCCATGAAGCTGTTCCGGTTTTCCACGGTGATGCCCGGGGAGTCCATCTCCACGACGAACGCGGAGATGCCGCCCTTGTGCGTGGTGCCGTCGGCGTCGGTGTGGGCTGGAACCCTTGCCATGACTACCACTAGCTCGGCGATCACCCCGTTGGTGGTCCAGAGTTTCACGCCGTCCAAAACGTAAGACCGGCCATCGTCCGAAAGAACGGCTGTGGCGCCCATCCGGGCGGGGTCGCTGCCGACGTCGGGCTCTGTCAGGAGGAAAGCCGTAATGGCGCCCGCAGCGCAGCGCGGAAGGTACTCCTGCTTCTGCTCCGGCGTGCCGAATTCCTTCACGGGCTCCGGAACACCAATGGACTGATGCGCCGAAATCAGTGCGCCAAGGCTCGGATGGACGGAGCCCACCAAAGCGAGTGCGCGGCCATAGTAGACCAAGGACAATCCCAGGCCGCCATACTCGCGCGGGATTTTCATGCCGAAAACGCCAAGGTCGGCGAGGCCTGCAAGGTACTCGTCCGGGATCTTCGCGTCGCGTTCGATCACGCGTCCGGACATGGACCGACAGAACGCCTCGAGCTTGGCCATGAACTCTTCGCCGCGCTCCACGTCCTCCGTTTTGGCTTGTGGCCACGGGTGGATCAGGCTGAGGTCGAAGCTACCCAAGTACAGGCCCTTGGCAAAGCTGGGCCGGTTCCATTCAGTTTCGCGGGCGGCCTCGGCGACTGCGCGGGCTTCTTCTGCTGTGGCGTTGACGCTTGCGGCGGTGAGACTGTTGTCAGTAGCGGACGTCATGGGATAACTCCTCTAGCCGGTTGTGCCGGATGGAGCCAGGGTCCGCCTCGGGTGGGGAACCCTTCAGCTGTCCCTCAATGCTACCCGCGAGTAGCTACCCGTGCTAGGGGAAACCTGGGGCTGGAATTCGGCCGGGATTTCGACGTTTCCTGCATGGTGGACCAGGCTGTCCCACGCAAAATTGATGCCATGCACCAAGCCGCCCAGGACTGCCTTGACCGTGTACCAGGCCATGCCCATGGCGCCGATGAGAACGATAGTTGCTATGGCTGCTGCTGCGATGAACGCCACCAAAATGGCGGCGAAGGCCAGCGTTCCAATGAATACGTAGGTGGCTGTTTCCAGAGCGGTGAAGTCGAAATCCATGGTTCCCCCTATGCGACACTGCGTGGGTAGACGCGGCGTGGCTGCGTCGATGATCCGACACTAGGGGTGGGCGTAGTTTTCGGCCAGTACAGAATCGCGTCGCGGCCGTGTCGATATGGGATCGAAACCGAACCGGGCGGTATGTTACGGAATGGTTGCGGGGCCAGGCTTCTGATCGTGCTTGGAAGGCTCGACGGCGGCCCTTTCAGCACCGTCCGACGCGGCGGTGATGCTCTGCGTTAACCTTGTACGGGGCAGTTTCCGCTGCCAGCCAGGTTTCGCAGCAGCTGAAGGAGAGTAGTTGTCCCGTTCAGCCATGTCCTCCGCCGACGCCATCAGTGCCCGGCTTCGCGACCTCGAGCAACTGACCAAAGGTCCCGCCTGGGCCCTGACACGTTCGGCCCCTTGGGTGATCGCGGTGCTGCAGGCTTCCTTCACCCGCACCCGGCCGCAGCTTCCGCTGGAAGAGTTCCATGCCGACGTCGACGCCTTCCTTGAGCAGCTCCGCCGCCAGGAACCAGGGCTGGGCGGCCAGCAGAACGGCAAGGCCTTCGGCGACGAATGGACGCGCAAGCAGTTCCTGACACGCCGCAACCAGTCCGGCCAGATCGTCTACGAGGTCACCGAAGCAGCGGCGCGTGTGCTCGCATTCCTGGACAGCCTCTCAAGCGAGCGTTCCACGCTCAACGGTTCCCGCTTGGGTACGCTGCTTGGCGATGTGGAGAAGCTCGCCAACGAGACCAACCCGGACCAGAGCGCACGTTTGGAGGCGCTGGAGGAAGAAATCCAGGAGCGCCAGCAACTCGTCGAGGACATCAGCTCCGGCGAGTTCGACGGCCTCCTGGACGACGAAGAAGCTGTTGAGGCTGCAGGCAACATCCTTGACCTCGCCGCCAGCCTGCCCGCTGACTACAAGAAAATGCGTGACCGCATCGAGGAGTTGGTGGGCGAACTCCGCAACCAGATCATCGAGGAGTCGCTGAGCAAGGGCGCAACCATGGCCCAGGTTCTGGAAGCCGACAAACGCCTGCGTCAAAGTCCCGAGGGCCGAACGTTCCGCTCCTTCACAGCCTTCCTGGAAGACCCCCAGCAGCAGTTGCGTTTCCGCTCCGCGATCGGCGAGGTCCTTAGCCGGCAGTTCGCGGACGATCTTTCGCACGAGGACCGCGAAACGCTGAAGAACCTCGTGGCCGAACTGCGCACCCAGCACAGCCAGATTCAAAGGATCTACGGCAAGCTCTCCGAGAGCCTGAACACCTACATCCAGAGCGACGACGTCCGTCAGTCGGTCAGCCTGCGCAAGGTTCTGGCTGAGGCAGAGCAAGCCATCCGGTCCATGCCCTACGAGCGTGATCGGCCCGGCCTGGTACGAGGCCCCGTTCTGTACAACGCAGGGTTCGAGTCGTTGGCCATGGTCAAGCTCTTCGACCCCGACGAATTCGCGACCCCACCCCGCCTGGCAGATCCCATCGCCTTCAGCGATTCGGACCGGGTTCGGTCTGCTCGCACCGGCAAGGCCAAGCCTGCTAGTGTGCGGGCCGCGATGGCCGGCGCCACTACGTTGGGCGAGGCGTGGGAAAACCTGCCAGCCGAGGAACGACATATCAACACCGTCCGAACCCTGTTGTCCATGGCGCTGCATGGTGGTGCGGCCTTCGACCGGGCCGCTTGGGAACACATCGACTTCGAACAAATCGACGGCAGTATCCGCACTGCGTACTTGCCCGTTGTCTCGCTGAATGAGGATTCTGATGACTGAGGAAATCACGACGACGGACGTCACCGAGGAGGGGCACGACACCGAGGAGCACGTTGCGGACGAGCACGGCACCGTTGAGGCGGCTGAAGTCCCGACTGAAACGCCGTCTCATGCCGGCCACGCCGATCCGTTCCGGGTCACCCCGCGGGACACGTTCGTTGACGGTGCCGCCCTCTTCCCGGGCGACAGTGGAGTGCTGCCGATGAAAGTCCGACACGCGCTGGTCAAACTGCTGAAAGGCCCCTACATCGACGGCGGCCGCGACGAGAAGCTCTGGACCACACTCCTGGACAACCAACTCATCCTCCGGAGCCGCCTCTCCGAACTGTTCCTCACCCTCCAGCTCGATCACGACCGCAAGATCGCCGTCCTCCGGCCCGTCGACCCCGAGATCATCGGCGCCAGCTCACGATCAAGTATCCTGCGGCAGCAGCGTGCACTGAGCCGCGTGGAAACCATCGTCCTGCTCCGCCTGCGCCTCCTACTGGACCGTCACGTCACAGCCCAGACGGACCCCACCATCACCCGCGAAGAGATCTCGGACCTCGTCGCCAATTACACCCCCGCAGGCCAACAGGACGCACTCCGCGACTCCGACGTCGTCACCCGCACCATCACCAAACTCCTGGCCCGCCAACTCCTCCTCCCCACCCCCTTGGACGACACCTACACCATCAGCAACGCCCTCCCGCTAGCCCTCCCCTTCGAAAACATCGGGGACATCCCAGCCCAAATAGAGGCCCTCATAGCGGTAGCCGCCGACGAATCAGGAACAGAGCCGCTGCTGGATCTGGATTCGTCAGACACCTCAGCCGAGGCCGACGCTGCTGACGGGGACGACTCTGATGGTGAGGACGACGACGCCGATGCCGCCCCCGCCCCTTCGCCGGACGACTCTGCTGCAAGCAGCGAGCCGCCCGGCTCCGTCAGCGGCAGTGGCCTTCCCAACACTCGCAAGCTCGCGTCGGGTCCCTCGGCCAGTGCCTTAGATGCCACTCCCGGGGCGGCATCGGCGCCGTCTACATTGAGCTCACACCTCACCGAGGTGAGCGTCCCAGAAATCGACGATGCAGCGCCCTCAGAGGCCATCGCTGATTATGAAAATGAAGATGGTGCCGGGGTCAATCCAACCGGCGACCTCGTCGATCTTGCTAAACGGTTTGACGCGGGTTCGGAAGCCGGGAACGGCACGAGCGGCGATCCCGGAGACAAGCGGCAGCATGCGTCTAAGGGAGGAACGACCGAGCACGCAGAGCATGTGTCCGGTACCGCCGCGGACGCAACCAGCACCGACGCAACAAGCACTGACGGGACACAGAAGTGACGATCGCAACCATGCTCCCGCTCGGCGAGCTCACGAACCCCGGACAGATGCGCCTGGCACTCGTGCAGGTGGTCAACTGGGGCACGTTCCATGGGGCCCACACTATGCACGTGGACCGCAACGGCACCCTTTTGACGGGCAATTCCGGCGTCGGCAAGTCGACGCTGTTTGATGCCATGCTCCGGGTCTTTGATGCCCGCCCGCGGTCCAATGAGGCTGCTGCGCAGCGTTCCGGGGGCGCTGTGGAGGACAAGAGGACCACGTTCACTTATATGCGCGGCAAGGTTGGTGATAAGGCTGTTGGCGATGGTTCGGCAAGTGCCTTCCAGCGCCCGGGTGCCACCTGGTCCGCCGTCGCGCTGACGTTTGACAACGCGGCCGGCACGAAGGTGACGGTCTCGGCGCTGTTTGATTTGCCGAAGAATGGTACGGAGTCCAGCGTGGGGCGTTTTTACGTGATCGACAACAAGCCGCTGGACTTGGAAGCGATCGAGGGGATTGCCCAGAAGAGGTTCACCAAGGGCGCGTTGGAGGGGATCTTCCCTGACGGCCAGGTGTTCGACGTTCACAAGGCGTTCGCCGAGCGGTTCCGCAGGCTCCTTGGCATCAACTCTGACCAGGCGCTTCCCTTGCTGCGCGTGATCCAGGCCGGGAAAGGCCTCGGCGGCAGCGTAAATACGTTCTTCCGCGACCAGGTACTTGATGCTCCGGCCACGTTGACTGCGGCTGATGATGTGGTGGAGGAATTCAGCAACCTAATGTCCATCCGGCAGCGGTTGGAGGATGTGCGTCAGCAGCGCGACCAACTGGCACCGGTCCCGGGGCTGAACAAGGACTATGCGCAGGCGTTGTTGGATGCGAACAAGCTTCGCGAGTTGGCTGGCGAAGAATTTGAGGCTTACAAGCAGCAGCTTGCGGTGACGGTCCACGCCAAGACCTTGGCGCGTTTCAAGGAGTTGGCACAGTCCAAGGCGCAAGAACTGGCGGCCGAGCGCACTGTCCGGGATGCTTTGGCCAAGGAGCTCCGTGAGCTGGAGTTGGATTACAACAACCGCGGCGGTAACGCGATTTCGGCTATCGAGCAGTCGCTGGAGAACGCCCGTGTAAGCCTGAAGTTGCGCCAACAGGTGGAGGAATCCGCCAGGAAAGCGTTGGCCGATGCCGGGCTGAACCTTGAATGGTCGGCCGAGGGCTGGGACCAGGCCCATGAGCAGGCTGCTTCCCGTTCGGCGGAGTTGAAGGACGATTCGGAGGCTTTGAAGGAGCTCCGTTTCGAGGCCTTCGACGGCCACGCGACGAAGAAACGCGAGCTGGCCGCGGCTGAGCAGGAGCTGCTGTCGTTGCGGTCGCGCAAGTCTTTGCTGCCGCCGTCGAGTATTGAGAACCGAGCGGCGATCGCAGCCGCAACCGGCATCCCCGAGGAGCGGATGCCGTTCGGCGGTGAGCTGATCGACCTCGCCGAGGGCCAGGATCAGTGGCGGCCGGCCGCAGAGCGCGCGCTCCGCAACCTCGCCACCACGCTGTTGGTTCCGGGTGAGCACTTCGCTGCGGTGACACGGTACTTGAACGACAACACGGTCCGGGGTGCACTGCGCGCAGTGGACGTCTCCAAGCCGGTGGCCGGTGGGGCGCTGGCTGTCGAGGACGTGTCCGACGGCGACCTCTTGACTAAGTTGAGCATCCTCACCTCGGGTGCCAACGCCGAGGCCGGGGAGTGGATCCGCGAGCGGATCGCCTTGGACTTCGCGTACCCGTGCGTGGAGGACCCGGACGAGCTTGCTTCGATGGATAAGGGACTCAGCCTCGGTGGTGTCGTCAAACGCAACCGGCACACCGTGGAAAAGGACGACCGTTTCACGAGCCGGCAGGATTACGTCCTCGGCTTCGACAATGCGTCCAAGCTTGAACTGGTGGCCGCCCGGGTGGGCGAGCTGGAAAACGAGCTGGCCAAGGCTGCTGAATTGGCGCAAAGCCGTGAGGATTCCCACCAAGGGATGGCCCGCCAATTGGAAGCCCTTCGCAGGGTGGCCGAGGATGAGCGTCCATGGGAACAGGTCTCCGCAGCGGTTGCGGCGGACGAACTCGCGCGGATTGAGCAGCGTCTTTCTGATGCGTTGGCTGCCCAGGCGGACCTGGAACCGTTGCGCGCCAACATCGAGGCCGTACGGGAAAAGCACCAGTCCTCCACAGGCGCGGCCGCCGTGCTGCAGAGTGAATACAAAGCGCTCGACCAAAAGATGATCACAGCTGACGGCCTGCTCGATGCCGCGAGGTTGAAGCTTGAGCAAGCACCGCCGTCGGGCTCTACCGTGGCTGCGCTGGAACCGTACTTTGCCGGCGTCGGTGAGGTGTCCGAGCTGTACGAGCTCGACAACCTGGCCAACAGTGTCCGCAACAAGCTGCTCGACGAGCTGCACGCCGCCGAATCGCGCAGCCAGGCGACGGCAGAGCGTTTGACCCGAATTTTCGAGGCTTTCGTGCGCGATTGGGGCAGCGCCATCAGCGCGGACCATGGCACGTCGATTGGTGCTGCCGGGGACTTCGAATCGAGATATCACGCGATCGTGAGCGATGGCTTGCCCGCCCAGGAGGCGGAGTTCCGGCTGTTCTTCAACCAGCGCACGCACGAATCGTTCAGTACGCTCCTGCACCTGCTGGATGAGGAGCGCCGGAGTATCACCAGCCGGATCCTGCCCCTCAACGGCATCCTGTCCGAGGTGAACTTCCACGAAG
Source organism: Paenarthrobacter sp. 2TAF44 (assembly GCF_052114885.1). NCBI lineage: Bacteria > Bacillati > Actinomycetota > Actinomycetes > Micrococcales > Micrococcaceae > Paenarthrobacter > Paenarthrobacter sp. 2TAF44. The sequence goes on from NZ_JBFRFP010000042.1 coordinate 15,281, forward strand.
GCAGCTATCTGGAATTGGACATCAAGCAGACGCTTCCGGCTACGGCCAAGCAGTTCAAGGATGCGATCCAGAACGCGCTGAAGGCCAAGCACACGCGGCCCTCCCGCAGCGCATCTGCCGCTGCTGGAACAGAGGCCGACGACGACGCCGAGCTCACCGCCCGCTACAAGTCCTTGGAGACCTTGGTGAAGCGTCTCGGTTCCCAAACTCCTGAGGACCGCCGTTGGCGTGCCGAGGTTTTGGACGTCCGCGGCCACCTGTTTATCCAGTGCAAGGAGCACAGGGAGGTGGCAGCGAAGTCGACGAAAACCGGGAAGGCCGGCAAGAAGAAGACCGAGGTCTTCATGCATGCCGATACAGGCTCCATGTCCGGTGGTGAGCGCCAGCGCTTCACGGCGTTCATCATGGCCGCGGCCCTGAGCTACCAGCTGGGCATTGCCGAGCAGGGCTTCACCACTTACGGCACCGTGATGATGGACGAAGCATTTGTGCTGGCATCCGAGGAATTCGCCGGGGCCGGAATCAAGGCCCTTCACGAATTCGGCTTCCAGTTGTTGCTGGCCGCACCGGAAAACGTCATCGATCTGTCCCGGCACCTTGGCTCGGTCACGGAAATCCTCCGCGACAAGCGGACCAACCGGTCCGGCGTGCTAACAGCTCCCGTCATTGCAGGCCCTGGCGAGCCTGGCGCATGGCGATCCGAAGCCAACCCTGTAGACATCGTCCTGCGATAAAGCAACGCGGGGTCACTTAGGGCCCATGGTGGAGACCTTAATGGGTCACAAGTGACCCCGCGTTGGCTTTAGCGGGTGGAAGTCCCGCGGACCCGATCCAGGAACTGGGCCGTTCGCTCTTCGAGCCCGGCGATTTGTCGAACAACGACCGCGGCCGGGTCCGGGTTGATCTCGTTGGCTGGCGGTTCCTTGCGCACGTTGGCGCTGCAACCGAACGCGGCACAGATCAGGGTCCCAACGGTGTTGCCGTCCTTGCCTGACTGTCCGGCCTTCTTGGCAACCCACAGATAGACGTCGTCTTTGGAGAAGACGTCCCGGCACAATTCACAAAGGACCACGCGCTTCTTTCCGGAGCCACCTTCGGGAGCGCGAAGCATGATTCCGGTGAGCTTGCCCCTGTGCGGGACCACAAGATACCCGCGCTGGGGCATCTTTTCGTCGCGCCAGCCGAGGAATTCACGGTTGTCCCAGTCGATGGTTTCAAAGTCGCGGGGAAGATTGAGCTTGGCAGCTTCGGAGCGGCTGGCATTGATGAACGATGAACGGATTTGTTGGGCAGTGATTTTCTGCACGGCACAGCTTCTTTCGGAGATGATCGACGTCGCGCAAACAGGAGCGCGTTAACTGGCAGGGGGCGTCGGTCACCAGTGAAAGCGAGGCACAGCAAAGAGACCCAAAATAGGGGTGCCAGGGCTGGGAGCTAGAGTGATGCCGACGGGTGGGGGAGTGCCAAGCAGGCCAAAATGGCCACCTCGCCAACCATGGCTGCTGCAACGGAATCCGTGCGCACGCTCATCTCCTCGTCGTTCTCTCTGGAACTCGTCGTTCTCCCTGGAAGCGGTAGTCCGCTGCCGATATCTTAGCAATGCCCTGGCGAGGTGATTACGTTATGCAAACGTTTCGTAATTATTCAAAGGGTAGGCTAGCCTTACTTAGGTTCGCATCCCTTACCTAAGGAGTCCCGTGGCTTCCCTTCTTCCACGCCGCGCCCTGCTGAAGACCGCAGGCACCGCGACAGCCGCTTTGGCCGCCGTCGCCCTTTCCCTCACCGGCTGCTCCACCGGGCCTGCCACCACCACGACTCCGGCAACGGAGCAGGCCGAAACCGCTGCTTTCCCCGTGACCATCAAGCACGCTTTCGGTGAGACCACCATCAAGGAACAGCCCAAGCGCGTAGTCACCATCTCCTGGGTCAATGACGACGTCGCAATAGCCCTGGGCGTTGTCCCGGTTGGTGTTCCCAAGAACGAGTGGGGCAATAACGACAAGGGCTCCACGCCGTGGAAGGATGCCGCGCTGGAAAAGCTTGGCGCAGGCTTCGGTTCGGACAAGGCTCCCGCGCAGTTCTCCGAGGCGGACGGCATCAACTTCACAGAGATCGCCAAGCTGAATCCGGACGTTATCCTCGGCGCCTACTCCGGCCTGGAGGAAGCCGATTACAAGAAGCTTTCGGAAATCGCTCCCGTGGTTGCTTACCCGGAGCTCGCCTACGGTACGCCGTGGCAGGAGAGCACCACCATCATCGGTAAGGCCCTCGGCAAGGAAGCCGAAGCCAAGAAGCTGATAGAGGACACCGAAGCCACCGTCAAGGACAAGGTTTCCAAGTACCCGCAGATCAAGGACAAGACCTTTATCTACGGCAACCTGGAACCGGCAAAGGGCGACGGCGTGAACGTCTACACGGCCATCGACAACCGCCCGCGCTTCCTCTCTGAAATCGGTATGAAGCTCGCTCCGGTAGTGGAGCAGAACACGAAGACCAACAAGGACTTCTTCATCCCGTGGTCCGCTGAGAAAGCCAACGAGCTCCAGTCCGATGTCTTCGTGACATGGGTGCCGGAAGCGGCCACAGCCGATGCCATCAAGGCCGACCCCCTGTTGGGCCAGATACCTGCCGTCAAGTCCGGCGCACTCGTTGCCGACGCTGATCAGACCCTCACCCTGTCCATCTCGGCCTCCTCGCCACTGAGCCTGCCGTGGGCCCTGGACACGTTCCTGCCGCAGCTGGGCAGCGCAGCGGACAAGGCTGCCGACGCGGCAGGCAAGTAACTGCAATGAAATTGAGTACGACGGCGGCGGCTTCCGTGGGGCAGGTTGGCGGCACTTCTGTACCGGCTAACCAACGAGGTAGCGACCCCCGGAGCAATGCCGGGGGAGGGGGAACCCGTCCCAACGTGACAGGAGGGCGGAGTGCCTGGCTGGTGGTCGCCGTCGTCGTACTCGTCGCTGCGTGCGCAGCATCCTTGGCAATCGGCGCGCGCGGACTTCCCCTGACCACCATTTGGGAAGCTATCACCAACTTCAATCCAGACAGCGGCGACCACGCAGTGGTCATCGCACGGATTCCCCGAACAGTATTGGGTCTCCTGGCAGGCGCCGCCCTGGGCTTGGCCGGAGCGGCAATGCAAGGAGTGGCCCGCAACCCACTGGCTGATCCCGGCATCCTGGGAATCAACGCGGGTGCGGCCCTTGCGCTTGTCGTGGGCATCTATGTTTTCGGCGTCGGTTCGCTGACCGGCTACATTTGGTTCGCCTTCATCGGCGCCGCAGCGGCCGCCGTCGTCGTTTACGCGATCGCATCCAGGGGCCGTGACGGCGCGACGCCGGTCAAGCTCGCCCTCGCGGGTGCGGCGCTGAGCGCGGGCTTGTTCTCGCTGATGAACGTCATCCTGGTTTCAAGTCAGGACACTTTGGACCGATTCCGGTTCTGGCAGGTGGGAAGCATTGGCGGACGCGATTGGTCCGTCCTGTTGCCCGCACTTCCCTTCCTGGCCGTCGGCGCCGTGATCGTCCTGGCCAGTGGCCGCATCTTGAACAGCCTCGCGTTGGGTGACGACATCGCCCGTGGACTTGGCCAGAATGTGGCCCTGTCCCGCGGAATCATTGGCCTGGGGATCGTCTTGCTATGCGGATCCGCTACTGCGCTGGCTGGACCCATTGGCTTCCTCGGCCTGGTGATTCCGCACGCTGTTCGCTCGCTCACTGGTCCGGACTACCGCTGGATCCTGCCGTTCTCCACGATCTCGGCGCCCATCCTGCTGATCATCGCCGATGTGATCGGCCGCGTGGTCCTGCTTCCGGGAGAAGTTCCCGCCGGCATCATGACCGCGCTCGTGGGGGCGCCGGTCTTTGTTTGGCTCATCCGCCGCGGAAAGGGGGCCGGGCTGTGACCACCGTTCACAAACTCCCCACCGAGTTGGCACTTAACACCAATGATTCCCACAAACATGGACATCAAATGTCACTTCGGCGCGTGCTCAGCCCCACCCTTTTTCTGGGCCTCGCCCTCGTGGTGATGTTCAGCGTGTACGTTCTCCTGGGCAGCTACACCGTCACCATTCCTGATTTCTTCACCATCGTCATCAACCACCTGACAGGGGGCGAGAAAATTCCAGGAGCCAGCTTCATCGTGATGGAGCACAAGCTGCCGCGCGCTACCGTCGGAACGCTGATCGGCGTGGCCTTTGGCCTGGCGGGCGCACTGTTCCAGACCATGCTGCGGAACCCCCTGGCGAGCCCGGACGTCATTGGTATCAGTTACGGCGCCAGTGCTGCAGCCGTGACGGCCATCGTGATCTTTGGTGCTTCCGGGGCCGTCGTTTCCTGGGCAGCTCTTGGCGGCGCGCTGGGTGTTGCTGCCATCATCTACGCGATTTCCCGCGGCGGCTCCGGGGCAAGCGGAGGCAGCCGCGGCAATGCTGCCGGCAACCGCCTCATCCTGGCTGGCGTTGGTATCGCCGCGGCACTGCACGCAGTGGTCAACTTTCTTATGACCCGTGCGGACATCCGTACCGCGGCGGACGTCCTCGTCTGGCTTAACGGTTCCCTGAACTCCGCCACGTGGGACAAGGCAGGCGTCCTCGCAGTGTCCTTGCTGGTCCTGGTTCCGGCCGTCATCATCCTGGCCGGCCCGCTGCGCATCCTCGAACTCGGTGACGATGCAGCCGCCGGTCTGGGCATCAGAGTCAACGCCACCAGGCTGGGACTGGTGTTGACCGCCGTCGGGCTTGCCGCCGTTGCCACCGCTGCTGCTGGTCCTGTAGCGTTCGTCGCTTTCCTGGCCGGGCCAATTGCACGTCGTATTGTCCGCAAACCCAGCCTCCCGGCGTCGGCCTTCACCGGTGCGCTGATCGTGTTGGCCGCAGATTTCTTCGCCTCCAACATCGCCCCCGTCATCCTCGACGGAACCGTCCTCCCGGTCGGCGTCATCACAGGCGTCCTCGGTGCACCCTTCCTGCTGTGGCTCCTGGTCACCTCGAATCGAAAGGAAGCCTGACATGGCCGTCCTTAATGCCAAGGACCTGACACTTCAATATGAGCAGCGCAAGGTGGTTGAGGGTCTCACCACCGAGATCCCCGAGGGCAAAGTCACCATGATCGTGGGCGCAAATGCCTGCGGTAAGTCCACGCTGCTTCGAGGACTGTCGCGGCTGCTCAAGCCCGCCGGCGGTGCCGTCACCCTCGACGGCAAGGACATCCACTCCCGACCCGCCCGCGAACTCGCGCGCACCCTTGGCCTCCTCCCGCAGCACCCCACTGCCCCGGACGGTATTAGCGTGCGCGACCTCGTGGGCCGCGGTCGCTACCCGCACCAAGGCTTCTTCCGCACCTGGAGCGCAGCCGACGACGCCGCTGTGCAGCGCGCGCTCGACGCCACCTCCACGCTGGAACTCGCAGAGCGGAGCGTCGACGAACTGTCCGGTGGCCAGCGCCAGCGCGTCTGGATTGCCATGGCCCTTGCGCAGGAAACCGACGTGCTGCTGCTTGACGAGCCAACCACGTACCTGGACCTTGCGCACCAGGTTGAAGTGTTGGACCTCGTTACGGACCTCAACCGCAGCCGCGGAACCACCGTGGCGATCGTGCTCCACGACCTCAACCTCGCCGCGCGCTACGCCGACCACGTCATCGCCATGAAAGGCGGATGCATCGTGGCCGAAGGACCCGCACCCGTTGTAGTGACCGAGCAACTGGTCTACGACGTCTTTGGCCTGGAATCCCGTGTGGTTCCCGACCCCATCTCGGGAACACCGCTCATTGTCCCCATCGGACGCCACCATGCACAGCCCGTTTCAACCAACGAACTGGAGATCGCCTCATGAGTGCCCAACCAACACGGACCCAAGCGAGCGCCGCCGTGGAACCGATGACCCTCGCCTTCGACGTCACCGTCTCGGCCGTGCAGGACTTGAGCCCAAACTTCCGCCGGATCACGTTTGGAGGCTACTCACTCCGCGGCTTCGGCGTTGCAGGGGACACTTTGGACCTGCGCGTGAAGCTGATGATTCCTTCATGCGACGCGGACGGCAACGTCATTCCACTGCCTCCGTTCAAGATGGAAGAAGCCGGGTGGTACCAGGAATGGCTGGCCATGGACCCGTCCATCCGCGGTGACATGCGCACGTACACGGTCAGGGCTGAGCGACTCGACGCCGTGTACCCCGAAATCGACATCGACTTTGTCATGCACTTTGACGACGCAGGCAACGGCGGACCCGCAGCCAACTGGGCGCTGGCTGCGAAGCCGGGTGACGCCCTGACCATCATTGGCCCCAACAATCGGGCTGCGCAGTGCACCACAGCCGGAGCCTACGGCGGCATCGAATGGCGTCCGGGTTTGGCCCAGCGCGTGCTCCTGGCCGGCGACGAAACCGCCGTCCCTGCCATTAGCGCCATCCTGGAAAGCTTGCCCGCCGACATGACCGGCCACGCTTTCCTCGAAGTAGCCGAAGCAGGCGACTTCCAAGACATCTCCACCGAAGCCGACATCGAAATAACCTGGCTTGCCCGTGGAGCAGCCATCGGACGCTCACGCCCCCACGGCGAACTCCTCAAGGAAGCGGTCGCCAAGGCCGTTCCCGTTCCGGGATGGGTAGGCATCAAGGGCCCCGGCACCGCCGCCGGACCCGAGCCCGAAGACGTCAACGTGGACCAAGATATCCTCTGGGAGACCCCGCAACGCATGGACGCCGCAGCCATCGAAGCCACCAAGAACCCCACTTTGCCTGCCGGTGCGCTGCCCTTCTACGCCTGGATCGCCGGGGAAGCATTCGTCATCAAGGAAATGCGGCGGTACTTGGTTCGGGACGTTGGAATTGATCGGAAGCAGGTTGCTTTCATGGGCTACTGGCGACGGGGCAAGGCAGAGGGCTAAACGTTTTCCAGTTGCCGGCTGGATCCGTGGCTGGGTTGGGCCACTTGGGTACGGCCGCTTGGCGGGCATCCTCGGCGTGCTGCTCCTTCGTCGCTTTGACGCACGCTGCCGGATCCCCGCCAAGCGGCCTCGATGCTCTCCTACACAAAACTGCCGCTGCGGCCTTGCGGGCACGTCGCCCTTCCGATGCTCTCTCACTTCCCGCGGGTTTTTGGGGGATCTTCTTTCACTTCCCCCCCGTTTTTGGGGGATGTTCTCTCATATCCCGTTCGTCCTGTTCACTTGGGGTTGGTTGGGGTGTAACCGGGGGTAGGTAGCGTCGGCTGGATGCGGGATGTTTACGCGGCTGGGCACAGCGGACGACGGCGGTACGTCGCCCTTGGGGATTCCTTCACCGAGGGCGTGGGGGACCCAAGCAAGGTGCTGCCCAATGGGGTTCGCGGGTGGGCAGACCGGGTCGCCGAGAAATTGGCCAAAGCGCAGCCGGGCTGGGAGTACGCGAATCTCGCAGTGCGCAGCAAGAGGCTCCGACACATCATCGATGAACAGCTCGAGCCCGCACTGGCCATGGAGCCAACACTCATCACGTTGTATGCCGGCGGCAATGACATCCTGGACTTTGGCACGGACATGGACGCGCTCCTTAACGACTACGAGTTGCTTGTCGCGCGCCTGAGCGAAACGGGAGCTACGGTGGTCCTCTTTACCGGCTTTGACGTGAAGGTCTCAGCCGTCCTGGAACCATTCAAGAAGCGCAACACCATGTACAACCAAAAGGTCCGTGATGTTGCTGCAAAATATGGGGCAATCTTGGTGGATTACTGGTGCTTCGACGCCTACAAAGACTCACGCATGTGGGCCCCGGACCGGCTCCACATGTCCAAGGCCGGCCACAAGTTTCTCGCCGCACAAGTCCTGGACCATCTGAACGTCCCGCACAAGATTTCTCCGAAGCAATGGGACCCACCCCAAAGAATGACCATGCGCGAATGGGAACGCAGGCAGCGGCGCTGGGTGAACGACTGGGTGCTGCCGCTTTTTGGTCGCAAACTCCGCGGCGTCACGCTGGGGGACTCCCTGAATCCGCGGTGGCCCCAGCCCGTGAAGGTCCCACGGAAGGGTGGGCTGAAGAAACTGGTCGAAAACCAGCAGGCCGCGCAGTGAAGCTGCCCAGCAGGGCTCAGTTGTCCAGCAGGTTCTCGTAGCCCTCGGCCACAGTGGTCGCGGTAAATTCGATGATCTCGAACTCGGCCACGCCGTTGCTGTAGAACGGGTCTTTGGCCAGTGAGTCATCCAGCGTTGCCCGGTCAGCTTTGGAGAGCAACACGCCCCCCGTGGCTGGAACGCGACGTCCCGACGCAAGGAACACGCCGGCGTCGAACGCTTCCTTAAGCCAGGCCATGTGGCCTGGACGGTGGAAATCGGCGATTTCGTCCGGAACTTTGTAGGTCAGGGCAACAACGAACATTCCGTCAGCCTACCGTTTGCGGCTGCAGCAAGGCCGGGCCAACCGGCTAATTCTCCTAAGATGGATCCATGACTGAACCCCGCTGGCTTAATGCCGACGAACGCCGTGCCTGGTTGGCCCTCCTGAGCATCAATACCTTGCTTCCGTCGGCGTTGGATACGCAGCTCCAGTCTGCCGGGAAATTGTCGCTGTTCGACTACAACGTGTTGGCGATGCTATCGGAAACCGAGGGCCGGTACCTGCCCATGAGCGAGCTCGCGGCCCGGACCAGCGCGTCGCTATCGCGGCTGTCGCACGTGGTCACCAAACTCCAGAAGCGCGGCTGGGTGGAACGCCAGGCGCACCCGGGCGACGCGCGGGTCACCGTTGCCCACCTGACCGAGGCCGGCATGTCCACCATTGTGGCCCTCGCTCCCGGTCACGTTGAGTCCGTGCGGGCGCTGATGCTCGATTCACTCTCGCCCGACGACGTCGCGGACCTCGCGCGCATCGGCGAGAAAATCGTCTCCCGGCTGGACAATAACCACTGGATCCTGCGCGAGTCGTAGCTTTTTACCCAAACGGTCGGCTAATGGCAGACTGGCGGCATGGATTTTTCTGCCCGTTATGTTGCCTTAGGGGATTCCTTCACTGAGGGCGTTGGCGACGACGACCCAACCCGCCCCAACGGCGTCCGAGGATGGGCCGACGTCGTTGCCCGGCAGTTGGCCCACAGCAACGAGGACTTCGGCTATGCCAACCTCGCCATCCGCGGCAGGAAGCTCCGCCAAATCATGGCCGAACAAGTGGACGCGGCGGTCGCATTAAAGCCCACGTTGGTGACGATGTACGCCGGTGCCAACGACATCCTGCGGCCCAAGATCGATATTGATTCGCTTTTGGAGGATTACGACGCCGGCATCTCCAAGTTAAGCGCGACGGGTGCCACTGTTGTGCTCTTCACAGGCTTTGACGCCCGCGGTTCCAAGGTTTTCAGCACGATGCGTGGCCGGACCGCGATTTATAACGAGTTGCTCCGCGAAATTGCCGAGAACCATGGTGCGCTGCTGGTGGATTACTGGCGGTTCGATGAGTACTACGACGTCCGGATGTGGGCGCAGGACCGGATGCACATGTCGACGGCGGGCCACGTCAATATGGCCAAGCGTGTGCTGGACGTCCTTGAGCATGAGCATGTGCTTGAGGTCCCCGAACTCGCACCGCTTCCCGCGCTGAACAGGTCCGAAGCCATCCGGGCAAATGCGCGATGGGTCCGGGAATTCGCCGGTCCGTGGGTGGTGCGTCGTGTGCGGGGAACGTCCTCGGGCGATGGGCTTAGCCCGAAGTATCCGGCTCTGATCCGCCGGGTCTAGATGGGCGGGGCTCAGGCGCCGTTACGGAAACCCGGCGTGGCGAGCAAAGTCCCGGCCCTCCCAACCGCGAGTACTTCGACGCCCCATTTCTCCACTGCACGATCCAAAGTTGGTGTTCCGCCGGCGACGATTGCCGTTGCCAGGACGTCGGCCGTGACGATGTCCTGTGCCGCGACGGAAACCTGAACAAATTCCGTCCGTTCGGCCCCGACGGTCCAAATGTGTTCTCCCCTTTCAGTCGAGCCAGACGTTGCCAAGGCCGTCATTCCGCCTTCGGCCGAGGCGCTGAGGCGGTATGTACTGAGCAGCTTCTGGCGATCGAACGGATCAACGATGCCCGCCAGCCACGGGTTGGGATCTTCAAAGGCAGAGTCCACGGGCCCGGCTGATCCGTTCACCAGCACGTCCCCGCCAGCGTTGAGGCACCAATCGTGCAGTCCGAGGGCACCTAAGGACAGTGCAGCTTCGCGCATGGCGTGGGCTTTGACGATTCCCGAAAGATCCAACGCGCCGTCCGGTCGCTCAGCCGTGAACGCACCTTCGGTGTCCACGCGCCATTCCGAGGCCTCCGCATAGAGTTCCTGTATTAACTCCGAGGCATAAGCCAACGTCAGTTCGCCACGGGCCAGCCGGCTTGCCTCAGATCCTTTGCGGTAAAGGCTGAACGTCAGGTCGAGCTGCGCAAATATCTCTTCGACGACGTCGACGGCGGACTGCAGCTCATCGACGGCGGTTTGCGCGGACGTGCCGCTCGCCACGGTCAGGCTCACCACAGTGCCCATGCTGCGGAAGGTACGCGCACGGAGCTTTTCGCCGTTAAAAGTTGGCTGCATCGAGGGCCGCCTGGAGGGAGGTGAGATAAGCCTCACTGGTGACGGTCGCGCCACTGACTGTTTGTACATTGGCTGACTGGGCCTGCAGGACTTCGGATCGCAAGACCGGCGCTGCCCGGCTGCTGATCTGGGCCGACTTCCGCTCGGCATCGGTGAGCTGCAGGGGCGTGACCTCGGTGATCTTGCCGTTCCGGATGGTCACCTGCACCTGGACTGTGCCGAAGCGGGTCCCGACCGACGCGCCGTCGTACGTTGCCGGCGTCGTGCTTTCCGCGCTGCTGCCGCCCCCGGTGGAGGTGCTGCCGTTCTCCGCCGAATCGCCTGCAGACAGGCTGCTGCTCAGGCTTGTTGTGGTGGAAGTACCTGTTTCGGCCACATGGGCGCCTGCTTGCCAGCCTGCGAGCAGGATGCCCGCGGAGGCCAGGGCCGTTGCCATTGCTGCCCGGATTCTCACCAGTCGAACCTTTCGTAGTGGATTTGTTCTGGACGTAGCCCGGCCGACTGTGCATCCTGCACCACTTTGCCGGCCCAGCCAGCAGGGCCGCAGACGTAGACGTCAGCCTCGGCCACGTCCGGGACATAGGAGTGGAGCGTGAAACCGGCTTGAACGGCTGCTTGGGGCAGCCATTCGTTGGAGCGTGCGGAGCGCGGGCCGGTCAGGTGGAAGAGCGTTGCGCCGCGGGATTGGCAAAGGGCCATGATTTCCTGCCCAAGGAAGAGCTCTGATTCGTCGTGTCCGCGCAGCAAAACAGTTGCATTACCAGACTCAAATGGGGTGGATTCCAGCAGCGATCTCAGAGGAGTGATGCCAATGCCGGCGCCGATCATCACCACCCTGTTGCGGGACCGGGCGGCGGTGCTGAACATCCCATAGGGTCCTTCAAGGGCGACTCTGGTGCCGGGCCTAAGGCGGGCCAGCCGATCCGATCCGTCGCCCAGGTTCCGGACCGTGATACGGAGTTTGCCCGCCGTAGTGCCCGTGGCCGGAAGGGGTTCGGCGGACAGGCTGAAGGGGTGCGGCTGCCACCAGAACCCGGGAGCCAGGAACCTCCAGATGAAGAATCTCCCGCCGGAACCAGCGAGCCCGTCCAGGCGCAGTCCAGTCATTTCGATGCTGAAGACGTCTGATGCAACACGGACCACGCGGCTGACCGTGAGCTGATGCCGGAATGTCGCCGCGAGTGGCTGGTAAATCCTGTAGAACAGGAGCGCCGCGCCCGTTGCGATGCAGATGGCCAGCCAATACCAGCGCTGCCAGGTTCCTTCGGCAAAGAGTCCGCCAACGCTGAACTGGTGGGGGATGGCCGTTGCCACGGCTGCATACGTCAGGAGATGGACGACGTACCAGAATTCATAAGGGAACCTGCGACGGACGGCCACCAACGAGGTCACCACCACGGCGATGAACAGCGCCATAGCGACGAATGCAAGCCACATATCCGGCACGTTGACCCACAGGGACACGGCCTCGCTGACAGGGTCAAGCCCTTCTGCCGCGCCATAACCGACCGCGATGAGGAGCCCATGTGCAAGCAGCAGGTACAGGGCTGGCTTGCCCAGTGATTTGTGGATCTCAAGAGCACGGTCATGCCCGATTGTGTTGTCGATCAACGGGATCCGGGCTGCGAGGAGCAGCATGAGGAGGACCACATCCATGCCGACCAAACCAGCCACGATTCCCAGGCCTGTCGCTGTTCCGGCAAAGGAGGAGAACCCGGCTGCACCGCCGTCTGCGAGCCACAAGGCGACCGCGACCACCGGTGACACCCACCCGAGGAAACCCAGAAGGTCGGCCCGGGCCAGCCGTCGTCGGGCTTGCGCCCGAAAGGGTTCGACGGCGGCTGGTTGCGTCCGTGGGCCCGGCGCCGAGGACCGTTCAGCACCCGAAACACGTGAGAGAAGCGATGTCATGATCCAAGACTCGCCAATGATCCTTTCGTTCTGCTGTGAAAGGGCTTGTGAGGGCTTATGATTCCTGATTGGTCTTAATTTGGCCTGGCCCGTAGAATAGTTAGGCGCTAGGTAGTGCGGATCGTGTGCAATTGCTCCGGTTGGCGGTGAAGTCAGTCTGACTGACATCCCGATGGCCGGTAGTTAGGGGCTCAAGTTGCGTGCATTCCTGTATTCGCCCGGTATCCCAGGACCTGTTCCAGTGTTTATCACTGCCCGGTTCTGAGGCCCAACCTTCTTCGCCGTACTTGATGCGGAAACTACCGAAATGGTATGGATCGGACGCGAACGCTGCCTGTCGCACGGTAACGCAGGAACATCTGCACACCGTTACATTCAATCTTTGGAGGAGAGTCATGGCAGCACACTGCCAAGTGACCGGGGCCGAGCCGGGCTTTGGACACAGCATTTCGCACTCGCACCGCCGCAACAAGCGTCGGTTCGACCCGAACATTCAGAAGAAGCGCTACTGGGTTCCGTCCCTGCGCCGTAACGTCACGCTGACCCTGTCAGCCCGTGGCATCAAGACAATCGACGTACGCGGCATCGACTCTGTCGTCGCCGACATCCTGGCACGAGGAGTAAAGCTCTAATGGCAAAGGACAAGGACGTACGTCCGATCATCAAGCTGAAGTCTACTGCGGGCACGGGTTACACCTACGTAACGCGCAAGAACCGTCGTAACGATCCTGACCGTCTGGTCCTGAAGAAGTACGACCCCAAGATCCGCCAGCACGTCGAATTCCGAGAGGAGCGCTAAACACATGGCAAAGAAGTCCAAGATTGCTCGCAACGAGCAGCGCAAGGTCATTGTTGAGCGTTACGCTGCCAAGCGTCTCGAACTGAAGAAGACCCTGGTTGACCCCAACGCGACTGACGAAGCACGCGAAGCTGCACGCCTCGGCCTGCAGAAGCTGCCCCGCAACGCCTCCCCGATCCGTCTGCGTAACCGCGACCAGATCGACGGCCGTCCCCGCGGCACCTTCCAGAAGTTCGGTATCTCCCGTGTTCGCTTCCGCGACATGGCTCACCGCGGTGAGCTCCCGGGTATCACCAAGTCTTCCTGGTAATCACGAAGCTCTGAAAGGGCCGGTAACCGTTATGGTTGCCGGCCTTTTCTGCGTTTAAGCGTGCTTGTCCGTGGTGCCGGTGCGGCGTGTGGCTTGGGCGGGTCATCCTCTGCGCGCTCGGTCGTTCCTCCCTTGGACGCGCGCTGCCGGATAACCCCCGCCCCCTTCGGTTGTTCTCTCACATCGTCGTTGTTTTTGAGCATCCTTCTTTCACGTCCGGACGTGTTTGGGGGTTTGTTCTCTCATGTTGTGTCGGCTTTTGGGTTGGCCGGGGTTCGGAATGTTCGACGGCGGTGGTTGGGTTTGGTGTTTGGCGACCGGGTCGTGGGGGTTTTGGTTGGTGTGACGGGCTTCACGGGTGGTTGTTTGGTGGTTTTGGGGTGGTTTTGGGTTTGGGTGGTGCTGTTTGGCTTGTGTTTGCGGGGTTTTTTGAGGGTGTGGGGTGGATTTGTGTCGGGGCTGGTGGGCGTGTAATGTCTTCTGAGTCGCCGCGAGTGAGACAGCCTGGTGCTGGGAACTGCGGGGGCCAACCCCTTTTGATAACAGCCTGGAATATGGTGCGCTTTTGGGCGTGCCGGTAACGGGTGGGGCCGATGTGGCGGGATCGAAAATCGCGGAAACGTTGATTTGCATGGTTCCGGTTGATCGGGTAAGTTTGAAAAGTTGCTCCGGAGCGATCCTGTGGCCCTGTTAGGGGTTTTGGTGGTGCCGGTTAGTGTCTGTTGTTTGAGAACTCAATAGTGTGCCAAGTTTGTTGATGCCGATTGTTTTATTGATTGGTTGAAATTATGGC
>NZ_JBFRFP010000043.1:0-28751 GCF_052114885.1 Paenarthrobacter sp. 2TAF44
ATCCCTAGTCTCGAAAAAGGGGATGCGTGAATCCGCGCGTCCTGGGTTCCACATTCCTGGAGGAGACATGTCCGACTACCTGCCGGCGTCGAGGGTCACCCGCATCAAGTCCTCAGCCAGCGTTGCGGCCGCCGCCCGCGTCCGCGAACTAAAAGCTGAAGGCATCCCGATCATCGACTTGACCGTCGGCGAGCCGGACTTCGACACCCCTGACCACATCAAGGCCGCAGCCATCGAGGCGATCAAGGCCGGCGAGACCAAGTACACCTCGGTGACCGGGACGCCCGAGCTGCAGACCGCCATCCTGCGCAAGATCGAAAATCACACTGGCCACCACTACGAACCGAACCAGTTGACCGTGGGTGGGGGTGCCAAGCAGGTCCTCTACGTTGCGCTCATGGCCTCGCTCAATGCAGGCGACGAAGTGATCGTCCCGGCGCCGTACTGGGTTTCCTATCCAGACATGGTCCTGGCCAACGACGGCACCCCGGTGATCGTCCCGTGCGGGGAAGATGCAGGCTTCAAACTGACTCCGGGTGCCCTGGAAAAAGCCATCACCCCCAAAACAAAGTGGCTCATCCTCAACGCTCCGTCCAACCCGACCGGCGCCGTGTATTCCCGCGAGGAACTGCAAGCACTCGGAGCCGTCCTTGAGGAGCACCCGCACGTCCTTATCCTCACGGACGAAATCTACGACGAAATCCACTTCGGCGATGGCCGCGTCACCAGTCTGGTCACGGCTGTGCCGGCGCTCAAGGACCGGATCCTCCTGGTCAACGGCGTCTCCAAGGCCTATGCAATGACCGGCTGGCGCCTTGGCTACGGCGTGGGCCCGGCCCCTTTGATCGCGGCCATGAACAAACTGCAATCGCAGACCTCCTCGTGCCCGTCGTCCATCAGCCAGGCCGCGGCCGTAGCGGCGCTCAACGGAGATCAGTCCTTCGTCCGCGACAGTGTGGAGGTGTACCGCAAACGCCGGGACGCCGCTGTCGAGGGTTTGAACGCCATCAATGGGCTTTCCGTTGCTCCAGCGGAAGGTGCCTTCTACGCGTACGTGAACTGCGCGGGCGTCATCGGCAAGACGGCGCCCGACGGCAACGTCATCGAGAACGACCAGGACTTCACGCTTTACTTGCTGGACGCTGCCCGCGTCGCAGTCATCCAGGGTTCGGCCTACGGGTTGGGCCCATACTTCAGGATCTCCTTCGCCACATCGCTGGAGACCATCAATGCCGGCGTGGACTCGATCCGCGACGCCGTTAACGCCCTCAACTGAAGGAACCCGAAATGATCCACGTTAAGACCAAGTTTGAGCGCCCGGCCGCCGACGTCGTTAGCCGCCTCGCTGCCTTTTCCTCGGCGACCATTCACGAGGCACAGGGCCGTCGAGGGGCTTTGAGCTCCAGGATCAAACCGATCGACCGCTCCATGTCGTTCTGCGGACCGGCCGTCACGGTCGCTTGTGCACCGCAGGACAACCTGATGCTCCAGGTCGCCATCCACTATGCGCAGGCCGGCGATGTGGTCCTTGTGAGTGCCAAGGAAATGGCTGAGGCCGGCACTTTCGGCGATGTTCTTGGCAACGCCATGAAGGCCAAGGGCATTGCCGCGATGGTCACCGATTCCGGTGTGCGGGATACGCAGGACCTGATCGAACTCGGCTTGCCGGTCTTCTCCGGCAGTATCAGTATCAARGGCACAGTCAAGGAAACGCTCGGCCCGATCAATCAYCCRCTCGTCTTCGGCGACGAAATCATCTACCCGGGCGACATCCTTCGCGGTGACGCCGACGGTGTGGTGGTTGTCCGCCGTGAGGAGGCCGAGGAAGTCATTGCACTGTCCCAGGCCCGCGACGACCACGAGCGTGAACTCATCAAGCTCTACCACGACGGCGGCAACACCATTGAGCTCTGCGGCCTGACGGAGAAGCTGAAGGCCAAGGGCCTGCTGGTCGAAGACTAACCGTCCGCAATGGGCGGGCTTGAGGGGCTCAGTCGAGTCCGGCGTGTCCGGGGCGGGTGTCCACCAAGTGCCATTCGATGCTGTTGCCGGCGTGGGCGGGCATCAGGCTTCCCTCGAAGACGAACAATGGTTCACCAATGCCACCGGTTGGACGCCAAAAGCCATTTCGTGGGCAGTGAAATCCTGTTCGTGCGCTCATCGTTCCGCGGGTTGGATTCGAAACCCATCCGGTTGTGCTGATCCTTTTCACCGTTGTTTCCTTTGAACTTGCCCGCGGAATCCGTGAGCTGCTTCGAATTTCTTGCTAATTCGATACTAGGAAATTAAAACGCTGCTGAATAAGACCAAAGCTGTCTGTCCGGATAAGTGTTTGTTATGGATGGGCCGGCAACTGGACGGGGTCGGCGCCGTACTTGCTGATGAGTTGTTGATGCAGCATCTCCTTGACCACCAAGAGCACCGCCGAGGCGGCTTCGGACAGTGGCTCGTGGTCTGGAGTGCAGAGGGCGATTTTGCTTTGCAGCCCGGGCTCAACGATCCGCAGCACCTTGAAGTCCTGGTCCGGGAAGAGGGCATCGGCCGCAGACTTGGGCAGGACCGTGCCGCCAAGGTTTGCCTGGATGAGTCTGGTCAAGGAGGGTACGGACTCCACTTCGCCCACCAGGCGGAGCGGTAGCTCGTGATCTGCAAGGCCCTTCTCGATGATTTGGCGCAAAGTGTGGTTCTTCTCCGGAAGGAACAGGCCCACCGTGCTCGCTTCCGCAAGAGTGACTGTGTCCTTGCCGTGGTTGACATCCACGTCAGGGTGGACCACCAGGTGGAGGTCTTCGACGATCATGGTGGTAAATTGCACGCCCCGGATCTTTCCCGGCTCATAGATCAGTGCCATGTCGAGGCGTCCGTTCTTGATGGCCTCGCTCAGGACGCCGCCGAAAATTTCGGTCAAATGGAGCACGATGTCCGGGTAGCGTCGGCCGACTTCGCTGATGATCCTGGGCGTGAGGCTCGACGCCATACTGTAAGGCGCGATCGCGATGGAAACCCTGCCGGAGGGTGCGGCGCCTGAGGTGGCCACGTCCTGCCGGGCCTGTTCAACCAGGCGCAGAATCGACTGGGCGTGGCGGTAGAGGGTGTGTCCCGCTGCGGTGGGTTCAACGCCTTGCTTGCTGCGGATCAGCAGGCGCTGCTTGAGGTCATTTTCCAGCGCAGACACCTGCTGACTAAGGGCCGGCTGGGCAACATGGAGGGCAGCAGCTGCCTTGGTGATGCTCCCGGAGTCAACGATTTGCACGAAGTATGCGAGTTTGCGCGTATCCATGTCTGCCTTCCTGGAGGGGCCACGTCCCCGGGTGGCATGCCATAAGGAAATTCTATCCGGCAGCACTGGGACCCACGCCACAGTACAGGGTGGTGCACGTCATAACGGAGAGCTATTACGGGATAGCTATTAGGTCTTTGTGCAACGTCGTTGGGCGGTGCGAGACTTTTGGAAGAACTTCAGGCCACGATGCGGATTGTAGAAATCGCAGGGTATTCCCTGGAATTTATTTATCCCCTGCGGAGACAGTTGCCCGCTTTTCTCCCTACGAAATAACAATCACGGAAAGAGAATCACGTGAACCCGACAATTGACCTTGTAGCGGATCTCGGAGAGGGATTTGGCGCCTACACCATTGGCGACGACTCCGACCTCCTAGAGATCGTCACAAGTGCCAATATTGCGTGCGGGTTCCACGCCGGTGATCCGGACATTATGGCAACCACTGTTGCTGAATGTGTTCGCCGTGGGGTTGGCATCGGTGCGCATCCGAGCTTCCCGGACCTGCGAGGTTTCGGCCGGCGCGATATGGCCCTCTCCGCCAGCGAGGTTCAGAACGATGTGCTCTACCAGTTGGGTGCGCTCAACGGTTTCGCCGCGTTCCACGGCACCAAGGTCACCCATCTCGCGCCGCACGGTCGGCTCGGCAACCTGGTGGCAGTGCGCGCCGACTACGCCCAGGCAGTTGCGGAGGCGGCAGCGCGGGTGGATAGCGAACTCATCGTCGTGGCGCAGGAAGGCGAGCTGGCCACCGCCGCCCGTGCCGGCGGACTCGGTGTTGCAATCGTAGGTATCGTGGATCGGGCCTACCAGGAGAACGGCACGTTGGTTCCCCGCAGCCAGCCCGGTGCCGTATTGCATGATCCCGCAGAGATCCTGGAGCGGACCCTGCGCATGGTGGTCGACGGGAAGATCCGCTGCGCCAACGGCGTGGACATGGATATCGACGTCGACACCGTCCTCCTGCACGGGGACAACCCCGGTGCCGTCAAACTCGCCCGCTTGATCCGCTCGGAGCTCGTCTCAGCGGGTGTCCGCCTCGCCCCGCTCGCCGAGGTCATGGATGCCAAGAGGAAGGTGGCCTGACATGTCCGTGCTTACAGCGGTCCCCACCGAAGTCTACGAATCCGGAGACTCCGCACTGCGTGTAGTCGCGATCTCGGAGGCAAGCGAAGAGAACTGGCTTACAGTGCATGGACTGGCCCAGTGGCTGGAAAACTGCGGAGCCGAAGGCCTTCACGGCGCGGTTCCCACATACGATTCGGTACTCGTTGAATTCGATCCCATTCTGGTTTCCGCCCGGCAGGTACGGGCATTCGTGAAACTCGGACTGCTTGAAATTGGACGTACGGGAGAACCGGCAACGGCTCCCCGCGAGTTCGATGTTCCCGTGGTCTATGGCGGCCATTACGGGCCGGACCTGGAGCGCGTTGCGCTGTATCAGGGGATTGATACCGAGGAAGTCATCCGGCTCCACACGGAGAAAACGTACACGGTTCGTTGCCTGGGTGCGCCTGCAGGTTCGCCCATGATGGACGGGCCCGCGTTCCCCAAGCCCGTACCCCGCCTCAAAGATCCCAGGCTGAGTGTTCCGGCAGGTGCTGTTGCAGTCGCCGGCCGCCAAGCCGTCATCGCTCCGGCTGTGGCCCCCGGTGGCTGGTGTGTCATTGGCCAAACCCCCTTGTCAGTCCTGAACATCCGCCGGGAACCGTTGGTCCCGTACAAGCCGGGCGACATCCTGCGTTTCCGGGAGATCCATCCCGAGGACTTCAACAATTACGCAGGCCTGGAATTGGAGCCGCTGGAACTGGCTCCGCTGGAGCTGGCTCCCTCGGCATCTGGAGTGCGGCCATGAACGGCGGAATCCTGATCCAGCAGCCCGGCAACTCGGTCGTCACGGACCTCGGACGTACACGCGGCCCCCGTTTCGGGTTGCCGGTTAACGGAGCTTTGGACCAGTACTCAGCCCGAGCGGCAAACATTTTGGTGGGCAATCTGGACAACGATGCGCTGATCGAGATCACGGCCCTCGACTTTCGGATGAAAGCCACCACTGACATCCTGATCGCAGTCACCGGAACCCCTCTCACGTTCACCGTCGCCGGTCGCCCATCGAGCCAATGGGAACCGGTGTCAGTGAGGGCGGGAGAATCAGTGTCCATTCGTCGACTTCATGGCGGACTGCGCGCCTACCTCGCTATCCATGGTTCCATCGAGGCAGACACGCTGCTTGGCAGTGTAGCCCCGGACACCGTGGTGGGCTTTGGACTCCAGCTCAAGGAAGGTACCAGCCTTCCCATCCGTCGGAGCGTGGGGCCGGTACGCCAGCCTTACTTCGACCTCCCCCTTTTCCGGTTGGGCCTTGAACGGCCAACTATGGGATCAGACCTGTCGGTCGACGTGACCGACGGACCGGACATCGCCGAGTTTGGCGAATCCGGTGAACTGCTCTTCACTTCGGAGTACACCGTCAGCGGCCGCAGCAACCACATTGGCCTGCGGCTTGGCGGAGACCTTCCGGAAAGAACCTCCAGCGGTGAGGTGCTTTCCCGCGGCGTGCCAGTGGGCGCCGTCGAGGTTCCTTCAAGGGAAGAACTGCTGGTACTGCACCGGGGACGCGGCGTCACCGCCGGGTATCCGGTACTCGCAGTAGTAACCAGCGCCGGACTGGATGTCCTGGCCCAAGCACGGTCAGGGGACAAAGTCCGTTTTCGGAAAACCACAGTGGCAGAAGCAACTGCCGCCCATCGGCGCTCGCGGGCGCAGCTCGAAACCCTCCGCGAATCCGTCAACACCGTCTTCGGACTCCTCGGCATCGGATGCCGTCCCCAGTGGCAGGACCTACCAGTTGCGGCATGCAGCTAAAGACCCTGTCGTCATACCAGTAGGCGTTGCTACGCTCATCTAGTAAGGAAAAGTCATGACCGCAAGCACCAACACTGCGCCCACGCAGCATGAGCGGCTCACGGGCCGCCAAACCCGCAAAGTTGTCACCGCAGGTTGCGTCGGCATCTTCGTGGAACTGTACGACAACGGCATTTTCGCCTTCATGGCGGGCACGCTGGCGCTCGTCTTCCTGGCACCGGGTAACCCGGACAACGCCCTGCTCTTCGTGTTCGCTGGATACGCCGTTTCGTTCTTCGTGCGACCCCTCGGCGCTGTTGTTTGTGGCTACCTCGGAGACCGGATCGGCAGGCAAAAGCTACTGGTCTTTGTGATCCTCCTGATCAGTGTTGCCACCGCTGGCATCGGCCTCTTGCCGCCATTCGCGGCCATTGGTGTTGCGGCTCCGATTCTGCTGGTTCTCCTGCGTCTGCTTCAGGGCTTCTCAGTGGGCGGCGAGGCTGCCGGTGCCATGACCTTCCTCGCTGAGCACGCTCCTGAGGGTAAGCGCGGCATCATCACCTCCTATGCGCAGATTGCCTCCTTCGCAGCACTGCTCACCGGTACGCTTGTGGCGTTCTCCATGTCCCCCTGGCTCACGCAGGCGGCCATTGACGCAGGTGGCTTCGGTTCCTTCGCATGGCGCATCCCGTTCCTTGTGGCCATCCCCATGGGCATCATTGGTTGGTACATTCGCAAGGCCATTGCCGATACCCCCAACTTCGTAAAGCTCAAGGAAGAGGGCGGACTCTCCAAGAACCCGCTGAAGGAAGCCTTCAAATCCGCCGAGCACCGCCGTGCCATGCTCCTGGCCCTCTTCATCCCGCTCATGAATGGCTCGGGCTACTACGTCCTGTTCTCCTACATGCCCACGTTCCTCAAGGGCAAGCAGCTGAATTTCACCATCGGCGAGGCGCTCCTGGTGACTGCCTGCAGCCTGGTTGTCATCTGCATCGCGATCCCGTTCATGGGTGCGCTGTCGGATCGCGTGGGGCGCAAGAAGGTTATCGCCGGCTCCGCCATCGCCATGGCAGCCCTCGGCATCCCCTCGTACGCCCTCATTGCAACCGGCCAAATGGGCCTGGCAATCCTCGGTGCCTGCATCATGGCAGTCGTCTTCGCTGGACATACCGCAGTCATCCACATCCTGATCGTCGAACTGTTCCCCACACGGGTCCGGTACTCTGCTTACGGCCTCGGCTACAACATCTCGTCCGCACTCTTCGGCGGCACGGCCCCGCTGCTCATGACCTGGCTTATCAGCAGCACGGGCAACATCTACATGCCGGCCTTCTACGCAGTAATCACAGCACTCGGCACGCTCATCGCCGTCAGCACGGTCAAGGACCGGGCCCACGAGCCGCTGCGCGACGCTTAGCAACTACCGACCTTTGGGCTTCTGCGTCCGGCCCAGCCGGATGCAGAAGCACCACCGATTCCCCACGTTTGGAGAACCCAATGACTTTTTCCGACTACACCACGGCTCTCGTCACCGGAGCGTCAACCGGAATGGGTGCAGCCATTTCCGAACGACTCGCCAAGCGCGGCCTGACGGTTCACGCCGTGGCCCGCAACGAGGAACGCCTTGCCGAATTGGCCGACCGCACCGGGGCGATCCCGCACGTAGTGGACCTGACCAACACAGCCGCGCTGGCCGCCGTCGTGAATGACCTCAGCGTGGACGTCCTGGTGAACTGCGCCGGGGTTTCCCGGCCGGGGAACATT
Organism: Paenarthrobacter sp. 2TAF44; assembly: GCF_052114885.1. Classification (NCBI taxonomy): domain Bacteria; kingdom Bacillati; phylum Actinomycetota; class Actinomycetes; order Micrococcales; family Micrococcaceae; genus Paenarthrobacter; species Paenarthrobacter sp. 2TAF44. The sequence goes on from NZ_JBFRFP010000043.1 coordinate 7,889, forward strand.
CTGGACTCGTCCGAAGAGGATATCGACGAGCTCGTGGACGTGAATCTCCGCGGTCTGCTTCAGCTCACCCGCCTGGTGCTGCCGGGCATGGTGGAGCGGGACCTTGGCCACGTCATCAACATCAGCTCGATCGCCGGCACCTACAACTTCTATGGCCACACCGTTTATCACGCCACCAAGGCTGCCGTGCACCAGATCTCCCGCCAGCTTCGCAACGACACCGTGGGTAAGCGGATCCGCGTCACCGAGATTTGCCCGGGACGCGTGGAGACAGAAATTTTCGGCCGGAATATGGGCGGCACACCCGAGGCCATGGAAGAAGCCTGGAAGACGTACTACGAGGGCTACGAGTCATTGACCACGGACGACATCGTGAATGCCCTGGACTACGCTATCGAAACGCCCCGCCACGTCAACGTGGGCATGCTTGAGCTCATGCCGACGTTCCAGGTACCCGGCGGCCTGACGTTCGACCGGCGCTAAGGCGCCCCTCAGATTCCGGTGATTCACTCCCTCACCGGAAATACAAGCTGGCGGCCGCGTTTTCGCGGCCGCCAGCACCCGTTTAACCAGCTCTCGTTTAGCCAGTAACGCCCGACGGCGCGTGGTTCAGTCCTCGTGCAGTGTTTCTGTCAGGTGATGGGTGGGGATGCGGTCCCGGTCATACGTGATTTCCGTGTAGCCGTGGGGCTGCGGGCGGCCATCGGCGCCCATGTTCACGAACACGATTTCCTCGATGGTCAGGATGCTCTGCCGGGTGATCATGTTCCGGACCTCGGCGCGCATGGTCAAGGAGGTGCGGCCGAAGCGTTTGGCCGTCAGCCCCATCTCTATGAGGTCGCCCTGAACCGCTGAGCTCACGAAGTTGATTTCGGAGATGTACTTGGTGACCGCGCGGCCATTGCCCAACTGGAGGATGGCGTAGATCGCTGCCTCTTCGTCGATCCACTTCAGCAGGCTTCCACCGAAGAGTGTGCCGTTGGCATTAAGGTCCTCGGGCCGCACCCATTTGCGGGTGCGGAAGGTGATGTCTGCTTTTTCCATTTTTCGAGATTATCTGACTACCGCAGGGTGTGCTTGATGTTGCGCGACGCTTGAGTGGTGCTGAGTCTCAGGCGTTTACGCCATCGCCGTGCGGGAGGCGCTGTGGGAGTTGATCCGCTTGGAGTAGCAGTAAGACCCGTTTACGCCGACGTAAGGGCCAAAATTGGGAACTTCGGCGAATCCAGCACTCACGTAGAAGCTCCGTCCATCAGACTGGGCTGATCCTGCCTCAGCTGCTATCACGCTGAAACCGTGTGAGTGGGCCTGTGCTTCGAGCGCGGCCAGGATGGAGCTCGCGACTCCTGAACCCCGCGCATAGGGAACCACGTACAGACGCTTGATCTCAGCTGTGTTCTCGTCCAACATCCTCAGGCCGCCGCATCCGAGCGGTTGTCCGGAGGATTTCTCGTAAGCCACAACGAAAACCGCAGTGTCAGCTTCGGTGGGCGGGGGACCGGGCTCGTGATCCGTTGTTCCGAACCGGGCATCCAGTTCAGCCTGTTGCGCGGCGCGGAGGTCAGCGCCTACCGGGTTCGCCCAGGTGACCTGCCGGATGTTGAGCCGGGGGTTGGTCTGCATCAATGCCTCATTTCGCTTGGTTTCGCTGAGGTGTTTATGCGTCTTAAGCCTAGGAAGCTGTGGTTACCGCCGTGTTTCCTGCGCGTAAGCTTCGGGAGAATTGCTGAATTTCCTGCATTGCGGGGCCTGCTCTGCGCACTTTCGGGTGGATTTGGCGCGCAGAGCGGGCCTCACAACGCCTCGCCCGTTGGGTCCTCGGCCGTCTGGTCTGCCAAGGCGAGCCCACCCACGGGAATCTGGTCCCAGTGCAGCACGCGCCAGCCTGAATCCGGATCGCCTTCCAGCGCCACGATTCCCGTATTGGGCAATTGATGGGTCTCAGCGAAGAGAGTGTCGATATCCTCGGCCCTGCGACCTGCCCAGCAGCGGATTGCGGCTCCATGGCTGACAATGGCCGCCGTCGAATGGCCCGCGGCCGCGACCTTTTCCACCGAGGCATCGAAGCGGGCAAAGAAGTCGTGGCCGTTGAAGGCGCCCGGCATGCGAACGTCGAGGTCGCCGTCGGACCAGGCGAACACCGTGCTCATGTACCGCAAATGCGATTCATGATCCGTCTTCTTCTCCAACGAACCAGCTTCAATCTCATGGACGCCGTTCAGGATTTCCGGTTCCAGTCCCGTGGCCTTGGCGAGCGGTATCACCGTCCGCTGGGTCCGGAGCAGCGTGGAGGTATAGAGGGCCTGAATCGACTCATCTGCAAGAGCCTCTGGCAGGGCGGCCGCTTGCCGCTCGCCGAGCTCCGTCAGTCCCGGGCCAGGAAAGGCCGTATCCAGTTGGCCAGCAACATTGCCGGGGGTTTGTCCGTGCCTGATCAGTAGGAGCTTCATGGGTGCTCCGCTCCTTACGTTGTTGCCTTATCTGTCCTGGCCGCGCGTTCCCGCCCAGTTGGTTCCAGCCAATCAGCGGTGAACGCGAGCGAACGCCCCGACACGCCGTTTCTCCGCACCTGGAAGAGTGTGGCTCGGTGACGAAGTGGGCAGGAAAGCGCCAGGGGCCCGCCGACGGCGGGCCGAGGCACCAAGCCCCGGCCCGCCGTCGTCGAGCGTTGATTGCTACTTCAGGTGGTCCACCAATTTGTCAGCGATACCGGTGTACTTGCCCGGGGTGAGAGCGAGCAGGCGGGCTTCGGCATCGGCGGACAGGCCGAGCCCCTGCACGAACTCCTGCATCCGGGCGCCATCTACGCGCTGGCCCCGGGTGAGGTCCTTCAGGCGCTCGTAGGGGTTTTCCATACCTTCCACGCCGGCGATGGCTTCAGCTCGCATGACCATCTGGATGGCTTCGCCCAGGACTTCCCAGTTGGTGTCGAGGTCGCCGGCAAGGACTTCCTCGGCGACGTCGAGGGCCTTGAGGCCCTTGGCGACATTGGAAATTGCCAGGAGGGAGTGACCAAAGGCGACGCCGATGTTGCGCTGTGAGGAGGAGTCCGTGAGGTCGCGCTGCCAGCGGGAAGTAACCAGCGTTGCGCCCAGGGTGTCCAGCAGGCCGTTGGAGATTTCCAGGTTGGCCTCGGCGTTTTCGAAGCGGATCGGGTTGACCTTGTGCGGCATCGTGGAGGATCCGGTGGCGCCAGCAACGGGAATCTGGCGGAAGTAGCCGATGGAGATGTAGCTCCAGATGTCCGTGCAGACGTTGTGCAGGATGCGGTTGAAGCGGGCAATATCGGCGTAGAGCTCTGCCTGCCAATCGTGGCTTTCGATCTGCGTGGTGAGCGGGTTCCAGGTAAGGCCCAATCCTTCGACGAAGGTCTTGGCAACAGCTTCCCAGTCGGCACTCGGGACGGAAGCAACATGTGCCGCGTATGTGCCCGTGGCGCCGTTGATCTTGCCGAGGTATTCGGTCTTGGCGATCCGTGCCAGCTGGCGGTTCAGGCGGTGCGCGATGACCGCCAGTTCCTTGCCGAGCGTGGTGGGTGTGGCGGGCTGGCCGTGTGTGCGGGACAGCATTGGCACGGAGCGGTTGGCTTCGGCCATGGCCTCGATCTGCTGGACCAATGCGGTGGCGTTGGGGAGCCACACATCCTCTACGGCGCCCTTGATACCAACGGCGTAAGAGAGGTTGTTGATGTCCTCTGACGTGCAGCCAAAGTGAACCATGGCTGTGAGGTTTTCGATGCCAATCGCGGGCAGGCGGCGGCCGATGTAATACTCCACTGCCTTGACGTCGTGGACGGTGACTGCCTCGATCTCGGCGAGTTCGTTGACTGATGCGGCATTGAATTCGGTGACGATGGAACGGAGCTGCGAAATCTGCTCGTCCGTCAGGGGACCCGCGCCGGGCAGGACCGACTGGCTGGTCAGGTGGATCAGCCACTCAACCTCTACGTGAACGCGATCGCGGTTCAATGCGGCCTCGGACAAGTAATCAACGAGGGGCGCGACGGCGGCCCGGTAGCGGCCATCGAGGGCGCCAAGGGCGAGGGGTTCGGAAGCGAGGGACACGCGAGGGGATTCAGCCATGGGGCCTATTCTTTCATGTTCCGTGGAGGCGCCCGAGTTGGTGACTTGGCTATGTGGACAGCGGCCTGCGTTATCCACATAGCCGACGGCGGCGCTTCCGCCCGGTTCCCCGGCTCCGTAGCGTCGTACCTACCGATCAGCAGAACAATCAATGGAGTACACGGACATGAGCGTCGGCTTGATGCCTGCAGCCAACCCACCCACCTTCGATCCCCTGGAGTGCGCCTCTCGCAGTCACGAAGTCCAGAGGCTCGCTTGGCGAATTAAGGCCTCCGTGGATCAGACGGACTCTGTGCTGACATCCTTGCGGCGGACCCAGTTGGAAGAGTGGCAGTCGCCGGCCGGAAGTGCTTACAGGACAACTATTGCTCTTCACGCCTCAGCACTGATGCGAGCACGGGAATCACTGGAAGATGCGGCCGCCTCGGTTCTCCGTCATTCACAGAACGTCGCCGTCTCCGATGGGAGGGGGCACTGATGGCTGATGTTGCTCCTGTTGGTGGGGGTTCAGCCCCTCAACCTATGGCCCCGGCCCCGGATGGGATCCTCAGCATCCGTGGGGGAGTGGGCGGAATGTCCTGCCAGTTGGAAGAGCTCCTGCGTGGAGCCGCACTCCTTGATGACTTGGTTCAGCAGTTGATTGGTGTGGAAGAAGAAACCCGCAGGGTGCAGGCTGATTTGGGGCCTTACCTCTTCGACTCGTACGCCTCGGGGTGTGCCGCAATCGATGCGGTGGCTGAAAGCGGTCAAGACGTAGGCAGGGTGCGTCAGGAATTGGTTGGTGTCAGCGCCAGTGTGCGTTCCAGTCATCACGATTACCTGCAAACAGAGGCCAAAAATCAGTTCCCGCGGATGTTGAGGTTTGAAGAGATGAAGATGTCAGGTATCCCCTGGGTACCTGGCCGGGACATGATGCACAATGTCGTCACAACCATCATTCCGCCAGGTATGGAGGCGCGGGACATCATGCGGGGACTGCTGGAGTCGCCCCTGGTTCCAGCACTGAGGCCGCGTCCGGTGAGCATCGAGAAGATGGACGAGTCGATCGAGCAAGTGGATCCATCCATGGCACAGATCATCCGCAGACTCGAGAAACTGCATGCCCGGGACGATGGAGAAATTGAGATTATCCAGCTCGACCACGATGGCTCGTCGTCGTGGATGGTGTTGATTCCGGGAACACAACCCAAAGCACCGGTTACAAATCCCTTCGACATACCGGGTGTTGGTGAAGCCATCGGCTACGACTCTCAAGAAGTCGTGCCAGCCATTGGTCAGGCGTTGAGGGAAGCCGGCGCTGAGGCCGGTGACCTGGTGGTAGCAGTCGGGCACAGCCAAGGAGGCGCGCACGCCATGAACCTCAGCCAGAACAAGGCATTCCTCAGCGAATTCGACCTCAGGTATGTCCTGACGGCTGGGGCTCCAGTTGGCGGTATTAGCTCCAAACCCGGAATTGCTGCGTTGCACCTGGAGCACATCCAGGACGCGGTCGCGGGTGCGGATGGCGGGGTGAACCCGGATACCACGGACAGGGTTACGGTAACGCTGAACAATGAAGTCAAAACGCCAGAGGGGGAAGACCACGGCCTGGGACCCGGTCACCGACTGGACAACTACGCCGCGGGCGCCGAATTGGTCATGGCGAGTAAGGATGCCTCCCTTGCAGCTTCTACGGCAGTGTTCGCGGGTGTTGTGGGTGTGGGAGGCGCGGCAAAGGTGACGCACTTCAAGCTGGAACGGTCACCCTTGCCGGACAAGAGGCCGAGCCTGCGGAACCCCGACCTTCCCGAGACGCGATCCGTGGCCGGGGCTCGGTAAGTACAGCGCAATGGTGACTGCAGTGCCAATGGTTAGCGCAGCGCCAACAGTGAGAACAGGCCCAGCGCCGGGAACTGCATCTAGCGTTTGCGGGCCCCGGGGATCAGGCCGGCAACCACGCTGATGATGCTGATGATGATCGAGGCGAGGATGGCTGTCCAGAAGAACGAGTCAATAGTGAGGTGCACAGGCGTGAAGCTGCTCAGCCACGCTGTCAGGTACAGCATTGCCGCATTGATGATGATCGTAAACAGCCCCAGGGTCAGGATCGTCACGGGGAGGGACAGAATCTTGACCAGCGGGCGGACGAACGCGTTGACGACGCCAAAAATCAGGCCGATGAAGAGGTACGCCAAGACGATCCCCGCTGCATCCGCGCCTTCAGTGATCCCGGCGTTGGCTGCCGCCTTTTCAGTGGCAGAGGAAGAGATCTCCAGTCCATCCAACAGCCAGCTGGCGATCCACAGAGCCAGGCCGTTGATCAGGACGCGAACGATGAATGAACCCATGCGCCCATGCTTTCATACTCGTCTGTGGCTCGGCTGGGACATCACTATGGAAAGGCAACTGGATGAGGATGAACGTTGGCTGCCGAACATGCCAAACGCCACAAGGGTGCAAGTAGGCTTGAATCCATGACTACTACTGACAACGCACCGGAGGGCGTACTCCCTCGACCGGTCGTGGACAGGCTCCCCAAGTACGCGGCTGGTAAACCCCCCGCTGCGATCGAGGGCCTCACCAGCTACAAATTGTCGTCCAATGAAAACCCGCTGCCTCCGATCCCTGCAGTGTTGCAGGCCATCGCGGATCAGACCGACATCAACCGCTACCCGGACCCCTTGGCAACCAAATTGCGCAATGCTTTGGCCGGCTTCCTGGATGTTCCTGCTGACGACGTCGTCACCGGTGCAGGAAGCCTCGGCGCACTCAATCAGATTCTTGCCACCTTCGCGGGCCAGAATGATGACGGCAAGTCGGACGAGGTGATCTACGCCTGGCGCTCCTTCGAGGCTTACCCCATTTGTGTGGGCCTTGCGGGGGCGGCCAGCGTGCAGATCCCGTTGCTTCCGGACGGCCGTCACGATCTCGAAACGATGGCGGCGGCGGTCACGGTGCGCACCAAGGTGATCTTGCTCTGCACCCCGAACAACCCCACCGGGCCCATCCTCACGGCTGAGGAAACGGAGCGCTTCATCCAGTCGGTGCCGCCCAACGTGGTGGTGGTCATTGATGAGGCTTACCAGGAATTCGTCCGGGACCAAGCCGCCGTAGACGGGATCAAGCTTTACCGGAAATACCCCAATGTTGTGGTGCTGAGGACTTTCTCCAAAGCCCACGGGTTGGCAGGACTGCGGGTTGGATACAGTGTTTCCGGCCCGCAGCTCACCCAGCACCTTCGCGTTACGGCTACCCCCTTCGCCGTATCGCAAATTGCAGAACGCGCAGCGATTACATCCCTCGAGAATTTCGACCAGGTTGTCGAAAGGGTACAAAGCCTGGTGGAGGAGAGGGACCGCGTCACTTCGGGTCTCCGCGCTCTCGGATGGTTCGTGCCGGAGGCCCAGGGGAACTTCGTTTGGTTGAACTTGGGGGAGAACAGCGGCGAGTTTGCGGCGTTGGCAGCCGAGCAGGCCCTTTCTGTCCGGGCCTTCGGTAATGAGGGAGTCCGGGCCAGCATTGGCGAAGTGGAAGCCAATACAAGGTTCCTGAAACTCTGTGCAGGTTATACAAAGGCTCCGCACAGTTCCTAGCGGTTAACAAATGCGCCTACGCTACTTACTGCCGATAAAGTAAGGACGAAAGCCAAAATATATGCCCGTTCCGGAATGCATTCCGGAACGGGCATATATCCCAGCGACAGACATTGCCCGGCACTAGCTGCGGCAAGCAAGGAGACGGAATGGGCTCGACACAACTGCCCCCCGGGACCGATGAAACTCTGGCGGCAACCTCAGCGGCTGTAGCTGCCTCGGGTGAACCCGTAGAGATGGTCCAGTTGCTCGGCCCTGACGGAAAGCTAGGCACCGATCCCGTCTTCTCTGACTATGCCAAGCGGATAGACCCCGAAAAGCTCCGCGTCTTTTATGCCGACATGGCCAGGATTCGCCGTTTTGACCAGGAGGCCACCGCGCTGCAGCGCCAAGGCGAACTCGCTTTGTGGGTGCCGCTGACCGGTCAAGAGGCCGCCCAGATCGGCTCGGCCCACGCCAGCCAGCCCCAAGACTACATTTTCCCCACTTACCGTGAACACGGTGTCGCATTGGTGCGCAACGTGGACCTAGCTGAATTGTTGAAGCAGTTCCGCGGAGTCTCCAACGGAGGCTGGGACCCGCGGGGGAACAACTTCCACCTCTACACCTTGGTCCTCGCCGCGCAGACGCTTCACGCAGTGGGCTACGCCATGGGCATCCAGCGTGACCAGAAGCTCGCGGTTGCCGATGGTTCCAATGATCCCAAGGCTGCAGTGGTTGCCTACTTCGGTGACGGCGCCAGCTCCGAAGGGGACGTCCACGAATCAATGGTTTTCGCTGCCTCGTACGACGCCCCGGTTGTCTTCTTCTGCCAGAACAACCACTGGGCCATCTCTGTGCCTACCGAAGTCCAGACCAAGGTCCCGTTGGCCAACCGCGCCAAGGGCTATGGATTCCCGGGAATCCGTGTGGATGGCAACGACGTCATTGCCGTGCATGCCGTCACTGAATGGGCCTTGGAGCATGCCCGTGAGGGCCGCGGCCCTGTACTTATCGAGGCGTACACCTACCGTGTCGGTGCGCACACCACAGCTGACGACCCCACCAAGTACCGCGAATTGGCCGAAGAGACCGCGTGGCGTGCGAAGGATCCGCTGGAGCGTTTGGAGAAATACCTGCGGACTGAAGGGCTCGCCGATGAAGCCTTCTTCGAACAGGTTCAAGCCGACGGGGATGAGCTGGCCAAGTATGTCCGCAGCACCACGCACGGCCTGGAGGTGCCGGACATCCGCGATTCCTTCGCCAACGTCTATGCCGAAGCACACCCGCTGATTGCAGAGGAACAGGCGTGGTTCGAGGAATACTCGGCAGGCTTCGAAACCGACCAGGAGGCAGCTAACTGATGGCGACCATGACCATTGCCAAGGCCATCAACGAGGGTCTCCGCGCATCGCTGAAGAGCAACCCGAAGTCCCTCTTGATGGGCGAGGACATCGGGCATCTCGGTGGCGTTTACCGGGTGACTGATGGCCTGATCAAGGAATTCGGGGCCGACCGCGTCGTCGATAGCCCTCTGGCAGAGTCCGGCATTGTGGGAACTGCTATTGGGCTCGCATTGCGTGGCTACTCGCCGGTGTGCGAAATCCAATTCGATGGCTTTGTCTATCCGGCCTTCAACCAGATCACCACGCAGCTGGCCAAGATCCACGCCCGCAGCCATGGCCGCCTGACTGTTCCTGTGGTTATTCGGATCCCCTACGGCGGCGGAATTGGTTCCATCGAGCACCACTCCGAATCCCCGGAAGCGTTGTTCGCCCACACCGCTGGCCTCCGTATCATTTCGCCGTCCAACGCCCATGACGCTTACTGGATGATCCAGAAAGCCATTGAGTGCCAGGACCCTGTGATCTTCTTCGAACCCAAACGCCGCTACTGGCTAAAGGGCGAGGTGGATGTTGAGAATGCTGGTCTGTCAGAAGACCCGTTCAAGGCACATGTGGTCCGTGAAGGTACGGACGCCACGATTGTGGCTTACGGGCCGTTGGTTCCGGTTGCCCTCGCCGCCACAAACGCGGCCATCGAGGACGGACGCAGCATTGAGGTCATCGACCTCCGCTCCATCTCGCCCGTGGACTTCGACACCATTGAGACGTCGGTCAAGAAGACCGGCCGCCTGATCGTCGCCCATGAAGCCCCCACGTTCGGTGGTATCGGCGGAGAGATTGCAGCCCGCATCAGCGAACGGGCGTTCCTGCACCTTGAAGCCCCTGTGATCCGTGTTGGCGGTTTCCACATGCCGTATCCCGTGGCCAAGGTTGAAGAGGATTACTTGCCGGACATCGACAAGATCCTCGAAGCGCTCGACCGCTCCCTGGCTTACTAAACCGCCCTGATCCAGTCCGGCTTCACAGCCGGGCAGACGGAAATCGAGGACCACTGTGACTGTAAAGAAATTCAACCTGCCGGACGTCGGCGAAGGCCTGACCGAGGCCGAGGTAGTGGCTTGGAAGGTCAAGCCCGGCGACACCGTTGCCATCAACGACGTACTGTGTGAGATCGAGACGGCGAAGTCGCTCGTTGAGCTCCCCTCGCCCTTCGCCGGCACGGTCACCGAGTTGTTGGTCGAAGAAGGCATAACGGTGGAGGTTGGCACCGCAATCATCGCGGTTTCGGACAACCAGCCCGGGGATGCGGCGCCGGTGACGCAGGCTCCGACCGCGGCTCCCGCCGTCGAGGCTCCGCTCTACGGCAAGCTTCCTGTTGATACCGACAGTGGCGAGAACGGGCCGGCAGGCGGACCCCTTGTGGGTTCCGGCCCCAAGGCCGACGCCGTGAAGCGCCGTGCGCGCAAGCGTCCAGCCGGTACTGGCGAGCCAACTACAGTTGCGGAAAACGCCGAAGGTACAGTCCAGGACCATCAAGCGGTTCTGGCTGCCCAAGCAGCCCAGGTGCCGATGCCTCAACGCCCGACGTCGGCACGCGCCGCCGTCGCGCCGGTCAGCCAATCGCCGGTCAGCCAATCGCCGGTCACCCAATCGCCCGTTACCCAAGCGTCAGAAGTAACAGCGCCAGAAGGCGGAGCACCAGGAGTTTCAGCCCCAGGTGTTTCGACGCCCCAGACCGCCGCATCACGCGGTGCCGCCATCAGCGGTACCATCAGCGGGCTCGTCAACAAGGTCCTGGCGAAGCCGCCGGTGCGCAAGTTCGCCCGCGATCTCGGCATTGACCTTGCAGACGTCGTAGCCACAGGACAGCGCGGCGAGGTGACCCGCGAGGACCTGGTCAGCTATCAGGCCCAGCGTGACGCTGAGCTTGATCAGGCGGAGTCGTTCTGGGGCGCTTCCAAGAAGCCGCAGGACCAGAGGATCGAGCGCGTACCTGTTAAGGGTGTGCGCAAGGCGACCGCCAAGGCCATGGTGGAGTCCGCGTTCACGGCACCGCACGTCAGCATCTTTGTTGACGTCGACGCGAGCCGGACCATGGAGTTCGTCAAGCGGCTCAAGGTTTCACGGGACTTCGAGGGCATCAAGATATCCCCGCTGCTTATTTTGGCCAAGGCCGTCATTTGGGCCGCCGCGCGGAACCCCAGTGTCAACGCCACATGGGTAGATAACGCTGATGGCAACGGCGGTGCGGAGATCCAGGTCAAGCACTTCATGAACCTGGGTATTGCAGCTGCAACACCGCGTGGCTTGATGGTGCCCAATATCAAGGACGCTCAGGATCTCTCCCTGAAGGAGTTGGCCCTCGCCCTCAACGATCTCGCCACGAAGGCCCGGGCGGGCAAGACGCAGCCAGCCGAGATGCAGGGCGGCAGCCTGACCGTCACCAACATCGGTGCGCTTGGCATCGATACGGGAACGCCCATCATCAACCCGGGCGAGGTTGCCATCATTGCGTTTGGAACCATCAAGCAGAAGCCATGGGTCCTGGACGGGGAAGTGATTCCCCGGTGGATCACCACGCTGGGTGGGTCCTTTGACCACCGGGTGGTTGACGGCGACCTCTCGGCCCGCTTTATGGCGGACGTAGCTGCCATTCTCGAAGAACCGGCATTGTTGCTTGACTGATCGCCTGGCCGCCACCAATGCGAGCGAAGGGCCGAACACCGCTTTGGCCGCCGACGAGGCTGGTCACGTGCCTGCCCAGTTGCGGTCAGGACACCAGTTGCTCTCAGGACACCAGGTGCAGTCAGGACGCCAGTTGCTATCAGGACCCTGGCGCACCGTCGCCCGGGTTCTAACGGAAGCCTTTCAGCCGCCGATCGTAGTGACGGCCCTACTGTTGATCAGTCCGGCTATCGAACCGGGGTTTCCCGGGACGATGGGTTTCGGGCTGCTGGGAGCCCTCTTCGTTTGCGTCCTGCCGTTGGCATACGTGCTGGTGATGATCCGTCTGGGCAGAATCACCGATCATCATGTCAGCGACCGTCGTCAGCGGCCCGCGTTGCTGCTGCTTGCCTTGATTTCCGTGCTTGCGGGCGTCGGGGTTCTCCACCTGATCGGGGGTCCGGTGAGCGTTTCACTCATGATCATCGCCCTGCTCGGAGGCATTGCCGTTCTGGCCGTGGTGAGCGCTTTTTGGAAGATGAGTGGACACGCTTCGGCAATCGCCGCCGCTGCCGTCATTGTGGTGATGATGTTCGGGCCCGGCTGGCTGCCCCTGTTGGGCATAGTGCCGGCCGTTGGATGGTCGCGCGTGGTTCTGCGGGCCCATACGCTCGGGCAAGTCGTCGCCGGTTCTTTGTTCGGCGGCATCGTCATCGCAGGTTTGTGGTGGCTGCTGCGGGAGTCGATGCTTTGAGGGCAGCAGGCCACGCGCGGCGGGGCAGGCCTCCCGAGGCTGGTGTAAAGACGGCCCCGCTTAGAACGCGGGGTAATTAACCAGCAACGCCTGAAGTTCCGTAGTGGACATGTGGTTTGCCATCTCCGCGCTGATGCCCATAGCCATGGCCGCGAAGGTGATCATTGCGACGCACGCAAGGGAGAGGAACCGCCAGTCCTTGCGCATGATGCTGCCGAAAGTTTCAGGCATGTTCAAGCTAGGGGAAATCATGTTGGGGGCGCTGTCCCAGGAGCCGTCGTCGAGCATTGCGATGATGCGGTCATTCGCGCGGTCAAAACGCATCGTGCTGATGCTGTTGCCGTGGCGGGCAAGCAGGATGTCGTGTCCAACGCGCTGGCGCGGCTGCAAAGTAAGCAAGTGAAGTCCCCTGAAGTCAGTTGATGGAGGATGGCTCACGCCATTGGGGGCATCTCAATTTTATAACGATGACTTCTGGGACCAGGCCTAAATCACGCCAAAAGCCGGGTGAGCCTCCCCACCCGGCGGCGTGATTCAGGTCGCTTACGGTTGGTCGGTCTTGGCGATATAGACATCGCAAGGAGCGTTGTGGGCCACAGTGTTGGCTACGCTGCCAAGGACACGACCCAGGCCCTGCATGCGCCGGTTGCCCACCACGATCAACCGTGCTTCGAGCATTTCTGCTTCCTTGACCAAGGCTTCACCGGGCTTGCCGCGGGCCGCCGAGTACGTAACCTCAAGGCGGTCATCAGACAGGCGCTCCGCGACGGTGCGGGCGACGGCTTCGGCTTCGGCGGCGTCTGACACGATCCACTTGTCCGTCCCGATCTCAACCACCTCGGTTTTGTTGCTGTCGAAAGCGCTCACCACGCGAAGACTGGCTCCAATCCCGATGGCCAGTTGCTGGGCAGCCTTGGCCGCCCTCATCGCCGTCTCGCTACCGTCTACTCCTACAATGACAACCCCGGTCATAGTGCTGCTCCTTCAGTGGTGGCTTTGATGGCCTCTGCGAGAACAGGGGCCAGACGACGTACGCCTTCGGCAATCGTATCCGGCGGTACAGCACTGAAGGCCAGGCGCAGCTTGTTGGAGGGTCCGTCTGCCGGCGAGAAAGCTGCGCCGGGAATGAAGACAACCCCCGCGTCGATGGCCTTCTTCAACAAGGGGTAGGTGTCCACGCCTTGGGGCAACGTAACCCAGACGAAAAATCCACCGTCGGGGCGTGTCCACGAAAGCCCTGCCGGCATGTATTCGTCCAAGGCGGTGAGAAGGGCTTTGCAGCGTTCTGCGTAGAGGCCACGGTACGTTTCGATTTGTCCCCACCAGTCGTAGTCACGCAAATATGCGGATACAAGCATCTGGTTCAGGGGCGGCGGGCAAAGCGTGACTGCTTCGGAGGCCAGGTAGAAGCGACGCTGCAGGTGGGCCGGCACCAAGGCCCAGCCAATGCGAAGACCCGGTGCGAAGATCTTGGAGAAGGACCCCAAGTAGATGACGTCGTCTGGATTTGCAGCCCGCATCGGGGCGATTGGGTGACCGTCAAACCGCAGCAGGCCGTAGGGATTGTCCTCCAAAACGATGATATTCGCCTTGCGGCATATATCGACGATCCGCTGCCTGCGCGCTTCCGCCAGGGTAATGCCCGAGGGATTGTTGAAGTTGGGGATCGTGTACAGGAACTTGATGTTTTTGCCCTCTGCCTGAAGCGCCGCGATCCTGGCCTCGAGGAGTTCAGGTACCAACCCGTCGTCGTCCATTTCGACCGGCTCCACCTGCACTTGGTAAGCCTCGAAGGTATTCAGGGCCCCAACGTAGGTGGGGTTTTCGACGAGGACAACGTCGCCGGGATTGCAGAAGACCTTGGTGGCCACATCCTGCGCTGACTGGGAACCTGCAGTAATCACGATGTTCTCAGGCTGGGCGTCCATGATGCCTTCTGCTGCCATGATCTCGCAGATTTGTTGGCGCAGTTCCGCGGTCCCTTGGCCACCGCCGTATTGCAGAGCGGTCATCCCGTCTTCGGCGATGATCCTGGCGGCGGTCTGGCCAAGCTTTTCCAGCGGCAGCGATTGCAGGTATGGGTTGCCTCCTGCGAGCGAGACAAGACCAGGCCGCATGGAGATATCGAAGACGTCGCGTACAGCGGACTGCTTGATGTTGGCGGCCCGCGCGGAGAAAAGCTCCTCGTGTGGGTGGGCGGCAGCCGTAGCGGCCCGCTCAATGGCGTCGATGGCTTCAGCGGGCAGCTTGGTGCCGGCATCCAATGTTTCGTGGGTCACAGTGACAGGATACCCCCGAAGGTTGCTAAGTAGGCAACATATGTTTTCAAGAACGCGCCGGTTTGCCGTGTTTCCTTTACGCCGGGAACGCCAGGGGCTGGAATGTAGCTATGACACTGCACCGGGGATCCGTGACCAAGGCCGAACTCTTCCACAAGCTTCACGATGCCGGGCCCACGCCGCTGGTCCTGGTGAATGTCTGGGATGCCGCCTCCGCCCGAGTGGTGCAGGAGGCTGGTGCGACGGCGATAGCCACTTCGAGTTCGGCGGTTTCCTGGAGTTTGGGGTTCCGGGACGGTGACCACGTGCCGTGGGGGTTGGCGATGGCGGCACTGGGGCGGGTCGTAGGGGCAACCAAACTGCCGGTAACTGCAGACATCGAAACTGGATACGGGCGTACAGACGATGAACTGCGGGCCACTGTGCACGGAGTGCTGGATGCAGGAGCGGTTGGCATCAACATTGAGGACTCGGCTGCAGAGCCACTCACGGAAATCAACGAACAATCGCGGCGAATCGCTTTGATCCGTGCCGTGGCGGACGAGCGCGGAATCCCGTTGTTCATCAATGCCCGAACCGACACCTACCTCTCGGGACAGTATGCGGATAGCGCTTACGAAGAGACCCTCCACCGCGCCGACTCCTACCTTACGGCGGGCGCGGACGGCATCTTCGTTCCCGGCGTCGTGGACCTTCACGTCCTGCATGAACTCTCCAGCGAGATCCCCGCACCCTTGAATGCCCTTGCGGGAGTAGGTGCGCCATCGCCGCTGGAACTTCATGACGCCGGCATACGGCGAGTCAGCATCGGCGGAAATACGGCTAAGGCTGCCTACGCAAAAGTCGCGCGGGTGGCGAAAGAGATCCTGGGGGACGGAAACTGGGCGGGATTGGCGGGCACCCGCAGCCACGACGAGATGGATGCGCTCTTCGCCCAGGGACCCAAGTACCGGCCGTAAGTCGCGCCGTTTGCGGCAGATGAAAGCGCACGACGACGGAACCTGGCTTTAATGTCGGACCCCACCATTAGCTTGGAATCAGCAGCAAAGACCGTAGGCAGGGGAGGGCGGATGGCAAGACGCAGTGTGCAGTTCTGGCGCATTGAGCAACTGAATGGCGATGATCTGCGCTCTCCGTTTCCGGCGCGCCGGGTGGCCGAGGTACTCCAGAGGGCCCAAGAGGCTGGGACCGACCGGCATTTCATCGGCGTGGACGGCACGGTGTTGCTGGCTCAAACGGCATCATTCTCACCTCATCCAGTGATCCTCCTGGACCGGGTGCGCGACACCAACCTGCCCAGCGTGGGCGATGCACTTGGACGCCGCAAACCCCTCCCGTTGGCGCCGGGCGACCACCTCCTGGAAACCACATACTTTGCCTTCCTGAAGCGGAACGTCATCGCCGTGTTGACCAGCGGCAATGGTCCTCGGGCGTCGAGGATGGGAGAGTACCTCGAAGGCATGTTGGGGCTTGAGCTCGGATTGGTCCCGGTGGTCCGTGAGGACATCGAGGAGATCCTCAGCAGGCTTGAGGTGAGTCGCTTCGAGTTCGCGCTTCCCGCTGAACGTCTCTCCGAAAAATTGATGGAGGGTGAATGGGCTGACGTTCTGGACAGTGCCTCACGTTTGATGAACCAGGGAACCTTCCGGATTTCCCTCAGTGTGGGCCGTTCAGGAAGGGCCGAGGACAAGCAGCGGATCCGGGAGCGCATCCAGCAGCTCATTGATCTCTTCCGTAGGGCGGGATCAGTAGAGCACTTCGACTACGTCGTGGCCGAGGGCAAGGACTCCCTGACCGGCGACCGCGAAGTGATTGATCTGCTTAAGGAGCGTTTCGTCTCCCACATCGAATTGGACCCGGATGTGTTCAACGATCCCCGAAAGTCCACTGCCGAGGCCATTGCCATCCTCAGTAAACAGGCCAGGGATAACGAGGCTTTCTTCGCCCTCACACTGCCGGACATCAGAGGCTCCGCAGATGCCGTCTCTGTGCCGGACATCGTCGCAGGTGGAATGGCAGCAGTGCGTGAGGCTCTGGCCGCGGCCGCTTCAAAGGAAGAACCCACAAAGGCGGAACCGGCCAGCGTGAAACCTACGGATGGGAAGTCAGCCCAGGGCTCAGAAGGCAGCGCGGATCATGAGCTTGTACGAGGTTGACATCGAGCACACCGGCCGCCGCCGGACGGTCTGGAGGTGGTTTCTGCTCCATCCGCCGGCAGACTATGCGTGGGCGATTTTGGCTGTGCTGATCTGGCTTGGCTTGGGGTGGCTCTTGAAGCAGCCGTTGATGCTGGAGGGCGTCGATCCGGGTGCCCGTCGAACCCTGTTCCAGACCCTCGCTACTTTGGCTGGCGCTACCGCTGGCCTCACGCTCACCAGCGTCTCCATGCTCATCAACGTGCTCGGCAAAAGGGCGGCGCCTGGGCAGCGCGAGCTTCCCTTGGAGAAGCTCACCGCCTTTCATCGTCGCCAAATCGGAGAAGTGTTCCTTTTCGCCATTCCGGGGCTAGGCCTGCTGGTGGTTGCTGCCCTCGTCACCGTGGTGTTGGAGGGCGATGGTCCCAGAGGTCTCTGGATCCCGGAGTCGGTTGTTTTCGTTCTCACCTTCGCGTCCGTCTTGGCACTGCTCCGTGTGGCGTGGGCGCTGCGGCGGGTACTGGCCATCGCAACGGCCTGAAGCCACGGCACTGAAACCTCAGCAACCTCAACTAAGTTCCTGCACCGCTAAATCTTTGCTGGCCCCCTGCAACGACTAAGCGGGTTGACAATGTATGTCTCCCGCGGAGGGTCCGACGCGCTATCGCAGGCTCAGCGCCTCAGCCAAAGTCTTGCCATTGACGTAAATTTCGGCCCGGGATGCCCCGCTGGCGGAGACGATGGTGTGCGTTAACTGTGCCTCGATGCGCGGGATGTCACACACTCCACCGGGCTGCAGCGTGCCCCCCAGGTTCACCACCACTGTTGCTCCGCTGACGTATCCGGACTGGAAGTGCAACGAGGAATTAGCCAGTGAATCGTAGAGGCCCGCGCCGGTGTCCAAGGGCATGCCAGCTTCCAGCAATCGGCTGAGCGCCACCGTCAAAGGGTCACCGGGTGCCAGTGCGCCGCGGACAGGCACCAGGCTGTCGTTGCATCCGAAGCGAACACCTCTGGCGCCCCCGTCGTCAACGGCAACGTAGTAGACGGCCGGCCCCAAGTTCAGGTCTTGGGGTACGGTCGCACCCCGGGCAACGGGAACAACAGCCGTCGGTGAAGGGCTCGGCGTATCGACGGGTATAGGCTCGACGCCGGCACTCGGCCCAGGCGTTGCGGCCACTGCCGTGCCACCGTCACCGGAACCAGGGCCAGCACCACCGGAGCCGGAGCCAGCACCACCGGAGCCGGAAATGCTTGAGGGAGTGGCGAGTGCATCCGGACGAGTCGCAGCGTCGCTTCCCGTTGCAGTGGATGTCGAAGACGGAGCGTCCGAAGCCCCATCCGCCGCAGCATTACCATCACCGGTCGAACCCGATGGGCCCACAGGAACCGATGAAGGAGTCCCGGATGGCAAGGGGCCCGGGGTGGAAGTGCAGCCAGCCAGCAGCAGACCCAGCATGAGGCAGGCAGCCGGGATCGCCGTCGTACTTGTTGGTCTCCGCCCGGCACGCATGACAGCCCCACGCTCCTGTCCGTCCACCTGTAGTTCAACGTTAGGCCGGTGCGACCTGCAGCAAAATGCCGCTACGGTGACGGTTCGGACAAGAGTTGATCACGCTGCATCCACCAGGCGCCGAAACGTGGACACCGGAAACGCAAATGCCCCCGCGCCGTCCTGCGGGTTCGCAGGGATCGGAACGGGGGCATTGAAAGCGAAAAGACTAGGCTGCTGCTTCTTCTTCCTGAACGGCAGTCAGGGGCTCGAAGATGGCCTTGATCTGCTCAACAACTTCAGCGTCGTCCTTCGGGTGCAGCTCAGCGAAACGGATCATGGAACCCGGGACGGCCAGCTTGACCTCGTCAAGGACCTTGGCGCCGGCGATGCCAACAGCCTTGCGGGCCTCGTCCTGTGCCCAGACTCCGCCGAACTGGCCGAAAGCGGTTCCGACGACGGCGGTCGGCTTGCCGGTGAGGGCGCCAGCGCCGTACGGGCGGGACAGCCAGTCGATGGCGTTCTTCAGTGATGCGGGCATGGTGCCGTTGTGCTCGGGGGTGACGAGGAGAAGGGTGTCGGCGTTGGCTGCGGCAACACGCAGGGCCGCAGCTTCAGCGGGAACCTGGCCTTCGACGTCGATGTCCTCGTTGTAGAACGGGATGGTGCCGAGGGAATCGTGGATCTGGACTTCTACGTTCTCCGGCGCGTTCAGCTGGATGGCTTCGGCGAGCTTCTTGTTGTGGGAATCAGCGCGGAGGCTGCCGACGAGGGTAAGAACGGTGCTCTTTGACATGGTGTCTCCTTTGTAAGTGTTTGGACCTTCACTGATACTAAACGGACCGCGGTCCGGTTTCTATTCCCGGGTCTAGAATGTTTTTTGTGAGCTCGATCCCAATCCAGCCGGACGTGCCTTTTGGTCCGCCTCATGAGCGCAGTGACGCCGCCCGGAACCGCGAACGGCTCCTTTGCGCTGCCCGCGAGCTGGTTGACGAGTTCGGGGTGGAAGCACTCACCATGGACGCGCTCGCCTGCAAGGCCAACGTTGGCAAGGGGACCGTGTTCCGTCGCTTCGGTAGCAGGGCCGGCCTGATGATGACCCTTCTCAGTGACTCTGAATCTGAATTCCAGCGCGGCTTCATGTTTGGTCCGCCGCCCTTGGGCCCGGGCGCCGCACCCAGCGAACGCCTCATGGCCTACGGTGAGGGCCGCATCTACTTCGTCCTGGAAAATGGCGAGCTCCTGAAAGCGGCCGCAACCAATGCCCGCAATCGCTTTGACGTGCCGGCCACTGTCCTTGCGCACCGACATATCGAGGTCCTCCTGCGTGAGGCCGGTATCGCCGATCCTTGGGTCATGGCGATGTCGCTGCTTTCCGCGCTGGACCCGGAACGGATTGTTAACGACGTGCGCGTTCACGGCATCTCGCCCAAGCGGCTCACTGACTCCTGGCGCGACCTCGTCTCGCGCCTCATGCGATCTTCCTAGCTCAAGTCCACCCGCGTTCGCGCTTTCGTAGTCCCCGCCTAAGTTGAACGAGGGTGAGTCTCACAAGGGGAGCTGGCTGTAAGCACCACAGTGTCTCCGACTGTGACTTTCGGCGATAAGTGGCGGTGTTTGTACAGCGCTATTTGAAGGTGAGATGGTCCGCGCCGAAATTGCAGTTATTTATGCATACACTCTGGCAGCGAGTAGCATCGGGGCGAAAAGCGTCCAGGAAGGTACGTCGGGCACTGGTTCGGCCCGGTTGATGAAGTAACCATCCGTATCCTTAGCATCCTCGCGGTGATTCAGGCGCCGGTCAGCTCGGCAGCTCAGCCACGTAGATCCGGGCGCTGCGCCGCTCCTGCACTGCGCTGAGCTGGTCGACTCCCTCGAACTCGTTGCAGAGCAGGAACAAGTGCCGACCGTGCGGCCCGCCGAGCGCGCATGAGAAGCACGGTACGTCAGTCTCGATCCGATGGGTGATCTCGCCGCCGTCGAGCACCCGGACGACTGCTCCAGCGGGCGCGCCCTCGACGCGGGTGTGCGCGAAAGTGTCAGCCGTCTGGGACCAGATACCGCCGGCGGCGTCAATGCAGATGCCGTCGGGTCCAAGACCCTCTGCCCAATTGCGGCGCCCCGATAGGGAGCCGTCGCGCCCGATGTCGAAGGCCGATAGTCGACCGGCGAAGGACTCGGCGACCACGAGCGTCGATCCGTCAGGAGTCACGACCATGCCGTTGGGGAACTCGATGTCGCCGGCTACCTCGCGAGTGGTGCCGTCTGGGGCGACCAAGCGGATCCACCCCGGTGTGGGTTCCGCGCCCACGGCGAAGTCGAAGTCGGCCCCGTTTACGTAGATGTGGCCGGCCGGGTCGACAATGACCTCGTTGCCTCCCTGCTCGCTGTACCTGTCGGTGGAGCCGTCTGGCCGCACCAGGGCCAGATCCTCGCCGGAGACCAGCAAACCGCCGTCGGGCAACCAGTCGATGGCCCAGCCCATCCTCGTCGGTCCGGATGCCATGACTTCAGTTTGGCCCAGGAGGTCGACGGCCAACACCTCACCGGCACCCCAGTG
>NZ_JBFRFP010000044.1:0-24138 GCF_052114885.1 Paenarthrobacter sp. 2TAF44
CACCTTTGGTGACCGGCCGCCGTCGCTGTTTACGTTGCTGGGAAGCTGCTAGAAGCCCTCAGGCTGCCATTCGCCCGTGACGAGGTACGTGACCTTGCGGGCAACGGAGACGCCGTGGTCGGCGAAGCGCTCGAAGTAGCGGCTGGCCAAGGCCACGTCCACGGTGGTGGAGGCAGTTTCGTTCCAGTCCGGGGAAGCGATCGCCTTGAAGACGCTGAGGTGGAGGTCGTCCACGGCGATGTTGATCTTGAGGATGTCCCGGGCCACCTCAAGGTTGCGGGTCTCGAGGAGTTCGATGACCTTGGCCGTGATGTCGATGTCGTGCTGGGCCATCGCTTTGAAGGTCTGGGTCAGCGGCGCCGGAATGACGGTGGCGGGGTAGCGGAGGCGGGCCAGCTGCGCTACGTGGCGGGCGAGGTCACCCATCCGCTCCAGCGATGCGCTCATGCGGAGCGAACCAACAATCATGCGGAGGTCGCTGGCAACGGGGCCCTGCAATGCCAGGATGTCGATCGCACGTTCGTCGAGGCTGTTCTGCAGGAAGTCGATGCGTGCGTCTGCAGCGATGACGTCCTGGGCAAGATCGACGTCGGCGCCTTCGAAGGCCGTAGTGGCCTTCGTGATTGCTTCGTGAACCAGTTTGGAAATCTCGACGAGGTCGTCACCGACCTGGGTGAGCTCCTCCTGAAAAACCTTGCGCACTAAGGCGTCCTTTCCTTGGAAATCCTGTCCCATGGTGGGGCGCGGATTTCAAATACCATTGGCAGTCCAACCAGTAACTGTGTCAGCAGCCAGTGAACGGTTGCGCACCTTTAGATGAACGTTAGTTGAACCGCCCCCGTTTGGCATCGGATCAACACTTTGGCGAGATTCAAGAGCATAAGCTGGACACGTGGATCCGTTGCTTATAGGTGTCGTTGCAGGCTTGGTTGGCCTGTCACTGGGCGTCTTTGGCATGCTCGCTTTCAGGATCAGCGAGCGGCAGCGCAGGATCGTCGACCTGGATGTTACCGAGCCCCTGCTTCCGGAAGGTGCAGCGGAGGTGCTTGCCGTCGTCGGCCGCGCGTTTGTGGTGGTCGATGCGATCGATGGCGTGGTCCGCGCGAGTCCGGCAGCGTATGCCTACGGCCTGGTCCGCGGCCACACGGTGGTTCACAAGCAGCTCCTGGACATGACCGCAAAGGTACGCCGCGATGGCGTGATCCTGGAGCAACAATACGAACTTCCCCGCGGCCCGCTCGGCAAGGGCACCATCGTGGTCCAAGTGCGGGCAGCCATGTTGGGTTGGGAGTACATCGTGCTCCTGGCCGACGACCGTACCGAGATCACCCGGACGGAGGAGATCCGCAACGACTTCGTGGCCAACGTTTCCCATGAACTCAAGACACCGGTGGGCGCTATTTCGCTGTTGGCCGAGGCACTGGAAGCCTCGCCTGACGATGAGGAAGCGGTTCGCCGCTTCGCCAAGCGCATGCATAAAGAATCCGGACGCCTCGCAGCACTGGTCCAGGACATCATTGAGCTTTCCCGGCTTCAGGGCGCAAATGTTGCCCAGCAGGGCCACACGGTGGACATCAACACTGTGATTACCGAGGCAGTGGACCGCTCGCAGCTCCCGGCCGAGAGCAAGAATATCCAGATCCTGGTGGGTGGCCATTCAGATTCCCTGGTGTTCGGTGACAGGGACCTGCTGGTTACCGCCCTGCGCAACCTGATCGACAACGCCATCCGCTACTCGCCGGAGAACACCCGCGTGGGCGTTGGAGTCCGGACGCGGGAGGGGGTCGTGGCTATTTCAGTCACGGACCAGGGCGAGGGCCTCACACCGGAGGACCAGGAACGCGTCTTCGAACGCTTCTACCGGGTGGATGCTGCACGCTCCAGGCATACCGGTGGCACCGGCCTGGGCCTCAGCATCGTTAAGCATGTTGTGTCCAACCATGGTGGCGAGGTCACCGTGTGGTCCCAGCCTGGTCAAGGCTCAACGTTCACCATCCGGTTGCCCGAGATGGAAGGCCAGGACGACGACGCCGGCCTCCCGGCTCATGCTGCGTCCACTGCTGAGTCCCCGGAGCTACCAGCGGGGGGTGCCGCCGTCGAAACCCACCACGCGACTCAGCAACCGCATCACGCGAATTAACCGCATCACGCGAAACAACCGCATCACGGGAATCAACAAGGGGCGCCGGCGGCGCCCAAGAGCAAGGAGCCAGCGCTTGAGCAGGATTTTGATAGTGGAGGACGAAGAGTCCTTCAGCGACCCCCTGTCCTACCTTTTGGGCAAAGAGGGTTTCGACGTCGAGGTAGTGGATAACGGCACCGACGCCTTGGTGGAATTCGACCGGAATGGGGCCGACCTCGTCCTGCTGGATCTCCAGCTGCCTGGAACGCCGGGCACGGAGGTGTGCCGTCAACTGCGCCAGCGTTCCAGCGTGCCGGTGATCATGCTGACCGCCAAGGACTCGGAGATCGACAAAGTGGTTGGCCTGGAGCTGGGTGCAGACGATTACGTCACCAAGCCGTACTCCTCACGCGAACTCGTAGCGCGGGTGCGTGCAGTGCTCCGCCGGCAGGGTGAACCCGAAGAGCTGATCACCTCCACCGTGCAGGCCGGACCCGTCCGCATGGATATTGAGCGCCACGTGGTGAGCGTAAACGGCGAACAGGTATCACTGC
Source organism: Paenarthrobacter sp. 2TAF44 (assembly GCF_052114885.1). Lineage (NCBI taxonomy): Bacteria > Bacillati > Actinomycetota > Actinomycetes > Micrococcales > Micrococcaceae > Paenarthrobacter > Paenarthrobacter sp. 2TAF44. The sequence goes on from NZ_JBFRFP010000044.1 coordinate 2,677, forward strand.
CGTTGAAGGAATTTGAACTCCTTGAAATGCTGCTCCGCAATTCCGGGCGTGTGCTGACCCGGGGCCAGCTGATCGACCGCGTGTGGGGTTCAGACTACGTAGGCGATACCAAGACCCTTGATGTCCACGTAAAGCGCCTGCGCAGCAAGATTGAGCCGGATCCGTCCGTTCCGAGGTACCTGGTGACGGTGCGTGGACTGGGCTACAAGTTCGAGCCGTAAAGCTTCAGTCGGCCGGCCTTTAGTCAGCAGACTGACGGCAGACAACGACGAAGGAAGGGTTCCGCCGCAGCGGAACCCTTCCTTTTGTTGTCTTGCTTGTAGCTCGCCGCCTGCTAGTGGCCGGCAGCTGCAGATTCGGTGGCCGTCGGCGTCGCAGTCGACGTTGCCGTGGAAGTCGAAGACGGGGTTGCCGAGGCGCTTGAGGAGGGCAGGTATTCCTTGTACTCCGGGAGCGTGCCATCAACTACGGGAACGTTGATTTTTGCGGTGTCCGAACCGCTGCGAATGGTTACCGGGCTCAGTCCACCGGGCTTGGTGCCGGCGGAGCTAAGGACCGCGGCGTCGGATTCGCTATTCAGGTACGTCTCCGAGTTCGCCTTGACGGGAATTTCCGTCTGGGCCCCATTTGCACCACTGATGGTCAGGGTTGCATCCGAGTTGGACTTGTTAAACACTGCGCCGATCACGCGGCCGGGCTGGTTCTCGCCGGAAGCGACGATCAGCATGTTGCGCAACTGCAGCTGGCCGAGATCTGCTCTGATCCCGTCCGATGCTGAGTACTGGTGGGAAGTCTGCTGGGCGTTGACGAAGCCACAGCCGGTAACGGACAGAAGACCGACGCCGATTGCAGCCGCCGCAATTGCCAGCTTGCCGCGCTGGACAGGGTTCATCGCAGTAATGCGCACGACACCTACTCCTCAAGAGTCATTGGAACACTTTTCAGCCATAGCCTATCGGCAAAGCGGCCGAAATAAGGATTCGAGAAGGCATTGTGGCGAACGCGACCGGGAAGATCCGGCGCGCAGCTTGCTTCCGTGAAGCATCTTTCCTGGCTCACGTCAAGGGGTATCGCGAGCTCGTTTGGGGCCTATTTCCCTTTATTGGCGCGGCTGGAGGCCCCGTCGGGTGCCAGTCGTATGCCTTAATCGTGATAGACTAGTCTGCGGGAAAGGGGAAAGTCCACATGGTTTTTGAGGTCGGCGAGACAGTAGTTTACCCTCACCACGGTGCAGCAAAAATTGAGGAAATCAAGATGCGCACCATCAAGGGCGAAGAGAAGATGTATCTCAAGCTAAAGGTGGCTCAGGGTGATCTGACCATTGAAGTTCCAGCAGAGAACGTTGACCTTGTTGGGGTCAGGGACGTAGTGGGCAAAGAAGGCTTGGAGCACGTATTTGACGTTCTCCGCGCCGAGTTCACTGAGGAGCCTACCAACTGGTCACGTCGTTACAAGGCAAACCTGGAGAAGCTTGCTTCGGGCGATGTCATCAAGGTGGCGGAGGTCGTTCGCGATCTTTGGCGTCGTGATCACGATCGCGGCCTTTCCGCAGGTGAGAAGCGCATGCTGGCCAAGGCGCGGCAGATTCTGATTTCAGAACTGGCCCTGGCTGAGAAGACAGACGAAGAGAAGGCAGCAAGCGTTCTTGACGAGGTCTTGGCTTCCTAAGAATTGATACCCGGTGGTGCGAAAGCGCCGCCGGGTTTCTTTTTGCCACAAAGTACCCAGAGGTACTTGATGATCAAGTATCTTGAGGCATTTTCAAGTAGTTTCCCAGTAACCTTGGGCGCATGAGTATTCCTTCCAAACGCGCTGTTACGGCGGTGATCGTGGTGGCTGCCGGCTCGGGCGAGCGCCTCGGCTACGGCATGCCCAAAGCCAAAGTTCCTCTCGGTGGTGAAACCATCCTGATGCACGCCCTTCGTGGCGTTGTCGCTGCCGATGTTGCGCGCCAGATCTGCGTTGCAGTGCCCAAGGGGGATGCGGAACTCCGCCAACTGATTGCCGGGTTCACCGTTGAACTGGTAGATGGTGGCCCTGAAATAACCGTCGTCGACGGCGGGTCCACCCGTGCTGACTCCGTCCGCGCTGCTTTGGCTGCTTTGGAAGACGGCACCGAAGCCGTGCTCGTCCATGACGCAGCCCGCGCACTGACCCCCGAGCGCGTATTCCAGCGCGTAGCCGATGCTTTGGCTTCCGGCGCCAAGGCCGTCATTCCGGCCATGCCTGTGGTGGACACCATCAAGACCGTGGCCCAGACCAGCGCTTCGGACTCCGGCATCGCCCCGGAAGTTGTCACGGGAACAGCACCCCGGGAACAGCTCAGGGCAGTTCAGACACCGCAGGGCTTCGACCTCGCAACGTTGCGCCGCGCGCACGACGCTGCCGAGCTCTTTGATGACAAGCAGGCCGCCGCAGTCACCGATGACGCCATGCTGGTTGAGCTTCTGGGCGTTCCGGTCCACGCAGTCCGCGGGGCCAGCCAGTCGCTGAAGATCACTACGCCCCTGGATCTCATCATTGCCGAAGGCCTCCTTGAGGGCCCTCTCGGAATGCGCTGGGTGGAAGGCTGATGGCGGCTCCGCAAGCTGCAGGCCTTCCCGGACACCTGGTCCTGCCTCGTACCGGAATCGGCGTCGACGTGCACGCATTCGCACCGGAGAACGATCCCCAGCCGCTCTGGTTGGGTGGCCTCTTTTGGGAAGGCGAGCAGGGGCTGTCAGGACATTCCGACGGCGATTGCGTCGCCCATGCGGCTGCCGACGCCCTGTTTTCCGCGTGTGGAATTGGTGACCTTGGCACCCATTTCGGAACTGACCGCCCCGAGTTCGCTGGTGCCTCCGGGGTAAAGCTACTCTGTGAGGCTGCGCGGATAGTCAGGGCCGCAGGGTTCGAGATCGGCAATGTCGCCGTCCAATTTGTAGCCAACCGCCCCAAGTTCGGCCCCCGCCGCGAAGAATCTCAAAGGGTCCTAACCGAAGCCGCGAACGCACCAGTCAGCGTCACAGCCACCACCAGCGATGGTTTGGGATTTACTGGCCGCGGCGAGGGGATTTCTGCGATTGCCACCGCCCTCGTCTATCCCGTCCAAGGAGAAACCCAGCCCGGTTCCACTGAAGGTGGGCTGAATGACTAAGGTGCGTTCCGGCGTCGTGCGTTCCGCCGTACTCTTGTCCGCGAGTGTGGCTGCTGCGCTCCTGCTTGGCGGCTGTGCAGGGACGCCGAAGATGGATGTGAAGGCCAGTTGCGAGTTTCTCAACAGTGACACCTTCAAGCCCGACGGCAACCAACAGCAGCAGTCCAAGCAGATCGCTGCCCACTATCACGAGATCGCGGACAAGCTGGCTCCGGAAATCGGCGATCCCATCAAGGAGATGGCCGCCATCATGGACAAAGCGGCGGCTTCCTCGCTGGGAGCAACCACTCAGGAACAGCAACAACAGCTGACCGTGCATTTCAACAAAATCGGCGAGTACTGCAAGTAGGCAAGTCACGCCGCGTCATCGGCTAATCTGGAGCGGTGACCCTGCGCTTCTATGACACCGCCTCCGCCGAAGTCCGCGACTTCGTTCCCCTCGAACAGGGCAAGGCCAGCGTGTACTACTGCGGGGCTACTGTCCAGGGCATGCCGCACGTTGGGCACGTCAGGTCCGCAATCGCGTTTGATCAACTGACCCGCTGGCTCGAATTCCGTGGCCTCCGCGTCACAGTAGTCCGCAACGTCACGGACATCGACGACAAAATCCTGGCCAAGTCCGAGCAATCCTTCGGCCCCGATTGGGCTGCCGAGCCGACGGCGCGGAAAGACGAGGAGTGGTGGGCTTTGGCTTACCGCTACGAGCAGGAATTCGAGAACGCCTACGAATCCCTCGGCGTCCAGCGGCCGACGTACGAGCCCCGTGCCACCGGGCACATTCCGGAAATGCACGCGCTGATCCAGCGGCTGATCGACCGCGGCCATGCCTACCCCGCACTGGACGACTCGGGAGACGTCTATTTCGACGTCCGCTCCTGGAGCAAGTACGGTTCGCTGACGCGGCAGAACATTGATGACATGCAGGGAGCGCCCGACGCCGACCCCCGCGGCAAGCGCGATGCGCGCGACTTCGCGCTGTGGAAGGGTTACAAGGACGGCGAACCCGTCACCGCCAAATGGGAATCCCCTTGGGGAGCGGGACGACCCGGATGGCACCTCGAATGCTCCGCCATGGTCACCAAATATCTGGGCACGCGCTTCGACATCCATGGTGGGGGACTGGACCTCCGCTTCCCGCACCACGAAAACGAGATGGCCCAGTCCCAGGCTGCAGGCGACGAATTCGCCAATTTCTGGATGCACAACGGCATGGTCACCTACGAGGGCGAAAAGATGTCCAAGTCCATCGGCAACACGGTGAGTCCCGCCGAAATGCTTGAGTTGGCCTCGCCCCGGGTGGTCCGGTATTACCTTGGGCAGGCCCACTACCGTTCGGTGCTGGACTACCGGCCTACGTCGCTTCAGGAAGCAGCCGCCGCCGTCGAACGTATTGATGGCTTCATTGCCAAGGCCGCGGCGAAGGTGGGGCAGCAGGTCGGTGAGCCGACGAGCTACACCGAGGGTGCCCAGGCCGCGATGCCCACCGCCTTCGTGGCTGCTATGGACGACGACCTCAACGTCCCGCAGGCGCTGGGTGTGCTGCACGAGACCGTTCGGGCGGGCAACACAGCCTTGGCCGCCGGCGACCTGGGCGCCGTCAAGGACGCCCTCTCCAGCGTCCACGCCATGACAAATGTCCTTGGCCTGGATTCCGTGAAGCGCCCGGAGGCCGTGCAAAGCCGCGAACATGCCGCACTGGAGATTTTGGTGGAAGCACAACTCGAGGCGCGCGCCGCCGCCAGAGCCAACAAAGACTGGGCCGCGTCCGACGCCATACGCGACACCCTCGCGGCCGCCGGGGTCGTCGTCGAAGATGGTGCGGAAGGCGCTACGTGGAGCCTGAAACGCGACTGACAAACCGCCGCCACCGCCGAATTGCATTGGGTCAGTAGACTGGAATGCAGACTCATTAATTTCAAGCAAGGTGGACAGAATGGCCAACCACGGTCGCCCGGGTGCAATCCGCAAGAGCAAGAAGGGCCCCTCCACGGGTACCGGAGGCCACGGTCGCAAGGCCCTCGAAGGCAAGGGGCCAACCCCTAAGGCCGAGGAGCGGACCTACCACAAGGCGTACAAGAACAAGCAGCTTTCGGAGCGTTCGGCCGCTAAGCGCGGTCCGGCACGCCCGGGTACCGGCGCCCGCTCCGGCCCCAAGGGTCGCGCAACTGAAGAGCTGGTCACTGGGCGCAACTCGGTAGTGGAAGCGCTGCGCGCCGGCATCCCCGCCAAGGCCCTCCACGTTGCGATCCGCATCGAAATGGATGACCGCGTCAAGGAGTCCCTCAAGCTTGCAGCAGAGCGCGGCATCCCGCTCCTCGAAACTGGCAAGCCCGAACTGGACCGCATGACCGAGGACGCAGTCCACCAGGGCCTGGTCCTGCAGATCCCGCCGTACGAGTACGAGGACGCTTACGACCTCGCCGAGACCACCATCGCCAAGTGGAAGAAGGGGCACATCTCCAACGCCCCGATCTTCGTTGCCCTCGATGGCATTACCGATCCCCGCAACCTCGGTGCGATCATCCGCTCAGTCTCCGCGTTCAGTGGCCACGGTGTCATCGTTCCCGAGCGCCGGTCCGTCGGCGTCACGGCATCGGCATGGAAGACCAGTGCCGGCGCAGCAGTCCGCGTACCCGTGGCCCGCGCGTCCAACCTGAACAACGCCCTCAAGCAGTTCAAGAACATGGGCATCTACGTCCTCGGCCTGGACGGCGACGGCGACGTCTCACTGCCCGACCTCACGGTAGCCACCGAGCCCGTTTGCATCGTGGTCGGCTCAGAAGGCAAGGGCCTGAGCCGGCTCGTCCGCGAAAACTGCGACCAAATCGTCTCGATCCCGATCGACTCCGCCATGGAGTCGCTCAACGCATCCATGGCCGTGGGTATCTCGCTGTACGAGGTGTCGAGGCAGCGCGCAAGCTAGCGCAAGTCCGCCGAGGCGGCGCAATCTAGTCCGCGAGGCGGCGCAAGCGCCATCCTCCGCGTGCTGCTCCTTCGTCGCTTTGACGCACGCTTCCGGATGCCGCCAGCGCCGCCTTTGGATCCTCTCTCACTTCCCGCGGGTTTTTTACGGATGCTCTCTCACTTCCCGCGGCTTTTTGACGGATGCTCTATCGCTTCCCGCGGGTTTTTTACGGATGCTCGTTCACTTCCTGACCGTTTCGGCAAGCGCTCTCTCACGTCGTCATCGTGGGGGAGCGTTTGCTGTTCTTCAGGAATGACGACGACGGCGGCACCCGGCGCGGGCGCGGGGGGTCCGGTCCCCTTTGGGCGGATGTGAGAGAAGGTCCGGCCAGGAGCCGCAGGATGTGAGAGAAGATCGGCCCAGAAGCCGCAGGATGTGAGAGAACGTCAGAAGTCGCGGCGGTTGGCCAGGACCGGGAGCTTCTGGCGGGCTTCTTCCACCACGGCGGGGTCGAGGTCGGCGAAGAGGAGGCCAGGTTCGCCGTCGAGGGCTTCCAGGACTTGCCCGAAGGGGGACACGACAGCGGAGTACCCCACTCCTGTGGGCGCGGCACCCTTGACCTCAGCACCTTGCGTAGCAGGATCTCCTTGGCCACAGGCAAGCACGAACGTGGTGGTATCCACCGCCCGGGCGCGGGACAGGAGCTGCCATTGATCGGCCTTGCCCGGTCCGGCTCCCCACGATGCCGCCACGATGTTCACCACGGCACCGCGCAACGCGTTGGCTGTGAACAGTGCCGGGAAACGGATGTCGTAGCAAGTGGCCAAACCAAAGGTGACGCCGCCGACGTCGAACGTCACTGGGTCTGTTCCCGCCTCAACCGTGTCCGACTCCGCGAAGCCGAACGCGTCGAAGAGGTGGATCTTGTCGTAGCTGGTCTCCACGCCGGGGCCTGTGACCATGAGAGTGTTCCGCACGCGGCGCCCGCCGGAATCCGAAGCAGAGCCGGGCGTGAACATGCCGGCCACGATCACCAGCTGCAATTCGTTGGCGAGCTCGCGCACCCGGCTTGCCCAGGGGCCGTCAAGAGGTTCGGCGATATCCAGCAGGGAGTTACCGAACGCGCGCATCATTGCTTCGGGGAAAACAACAAGCTCCGCGCCGCCATCTTTGGCGCGGCGGGCGTACTCTTCCAGAAGCCGCAGATTGTCAGCCAGGTCCCGGCCGGTGATGACTTGAGCGAGTGCAACGCGCACGATTGAACCTCCAGTTCTGTCAGTCCCAGTATGGCAAGGCTGCAGTCAACCTACAGCCGCAGCGACACATTCGGGGGAGCCGATACGAATGTGCTGTTGCCCCGGAAAAGCGTTCCAGCACGTGAGCGGCCCGGAACGACGGCCGCTGCCGGTACGTCCCGGAAATTTGACGTGGTGGGCGCCGTCACACGGGAGGCTGACTCAGCACTCATCCTGTATGGAACTAAACTTGCAAGCAATGGTTATGCCTATTTTGGACCCAGCAGCCGCCCTGGATGCATCGCGCCCCAGGCCCTTCGGACTGAGCAAGCCCCAGCCCGACTTCTTTGATGCCGTCACCCAGCAGACAGACAACGTGAACGTTGCAGTGTTTGCACCCGACCTGGAACGCGTTGAAGTGGCGTACCAGGCACCGGGTGATGGTTGGCGGGTTCACACCCTCCCCAACCTGGAGGATGGTGTGCACTTTGGCATCGTCAGCGGCATGCCGCCGGGCACACGCTACGGTTTCCGCGCCGCTCCAGCTGAGGGCGGGCTGCCGATGTCAGTACCGGCACTGGATGTTGATGACGACGGCGAACAGTCACTGTTGCTGGATCCCTATGGTCGTGCTGTGGATCAGCGGGGCGAATTCCTCACGAGTGTCCACATGGCAACGGATTTCGACTGGGGGGACGACGCGCCGCCCCGGACGCCGATGCGTACGTCGGTGATCTACGAGGCCCACGTCCGTGGTCAGACGATGCTTCACCCGGATATCCCGGAGCACCTCCGCGGTACGTATGCCGGGATGGCACACCCCGTGATGATCCAGCATCTGACCGAGCTCGGGATCACTGCCGTGCAACTCCTGCCTATCCACTTCCACCTGGACGAGTCCCACCTCCAGGACTTGGGCATGACGAACTACTGGGGCTACAACACTGCTGCCTTCTTCGCCCCTCACTCGGACTACGCTTCGGAGGCTGCGCGGAACGCGGGCCCCCACGCCGTGCAGGATGAGCTCAAGGGCATGATCAAGTTGCTCCACGCGGCCGGCATCGAGGTCCTTCTGGACGTCGTCTACAACCACACCGCGGAAGCCGGACCGGACGGGCCCGCGTTGAGTTTCCGTGGCCTCGCGGAGAAGCGTTACTACCGGCACGATGCACATGGGCGCTATCTGGATACCACTGGATGCGGCAACACCTTGGATTTCAGCGATCCCGTGGTGGTGGACCTCGCGTTGGATTCCCTGAGGTACTGGGTGAACGACTTCCACGTGGACGGCTTCCGCTTTGACCTCGCCGTGACCTTGTGCCGGGACGCTGGCAACCAATTCGATCCCAACCATCCCTTCCTGCGGGCCATTGCCGAGGATCCGGTGCTGTCAGAGGTCAAGCTCATTGCCGAGCCCTGGGATGTGGGTTACGGCGGCTGGCAGACAGGGCGGTTCCCACAGGGATGGTCCGATTGGAACGATCATTTCCGCGACGGCGTCCGGCGCTTCTGGCTCTCCGATCGCGCTGCCATGGAGGCTGGCGGCCAAGGCGGCTCAGTCGCGTCGTTGGCTGAATTGATGGCGGGTTCGGCGAGCCTGTTCGCGCCGTCCGGCCGCACGCGCTTGGCCTCTGTCAACTTCATCACCGCACACGACGGCTTCACGCTCAAGGACTTGGTGAGCTACGACCGCAAGCACAACGAAGCCAACGGCGAGCAGAACCGCGATGGCCACGGAGACAACCGCAGCTACAACCATGGCGTTGAAGGCCGCAGCGAGAACGAGGAAATCGTGGCGGCCCGCGCACTTTCCGTCCGGAACCTGATGGCTACCTTGCTGCTGTCCATTGGCGTTCCCATGATCACCGCCGGCGATGAGATGGGCCGCACGCAGCACGGCAACAACAACGCTTACTGCCAGGACAATCCCACGGCATGGCTGGATTGGAGCCGTACCCAGGAAGCCAACGCCATGTTCCAGACCACCAGGGAGCTTGTGAGGCTCCGCCGGTGGTTCCTGCGCCACCAGCCCGAGAACTTCCCGGCCCACACTAACGATTCCAGCCTGCAGTGGTTCGACGACAAGGGAAAGCGCATGACGCCCGCGCGTTGGAATGATCCCAACGCGCGCTCCATCCAGCTCCTGATGGGGCACGAGGACAGCGAAATCCGCGGCTTGGTCGTGGTGAACGGCAGCAACCAGGATGTGAAGATGGTGCTTCCCGAGATCCTCAGTGAAACGGGCATCGGCAAGCGTATGTTCGAACTCCGGTTCACAACCTCGGTGCTGCATGAACGCCGGAAGGGTGCGCTGGTGGCGTCAGGCGAGCGGGATATCCTGCAAGCCAACACCATCAACATTTACCGCACCTAGGAGCCCCTGCATGAAACGGAGCAGCAGTAAACTGCTGGCCTTCGCAGCGCTGGTGATTGCCGTCGTCGCGCTTGTGGTCGCAATGGTGGGCGGCGGCCCGCTGACAGCCCCTCAAGGAGCGTTCAGCACACAAACCACGACGGCGGAGCCTGGCTCCGCGTCAACGCCGCCGTCCGTGGCAAACCCCTCTGCGCTGCCCACCATCAACGCCTCGCAGCTGCCCAAGGAAGGGCAACAGACGCTGGCCCTGATCGCGAAAGGCGGCCCGTACCCGTACCGGGAAGACGACGGAAACTTCGGCAACTTCGAAGGACTCTTGCCCAAGAAATCCAGCGGCTTCTACAAGGAATACACAGTCGAAACACCTGGTGCGTCCAACCGCGGCGCCCGCCGAATCATTGTTGGCAAGGACACGGCGAAGTACTACACCGCAGACCACTACGATTCGTTCAAGTTCATCGTCGAAGGCAAGTAGGAACCCATGAAGATCTATTCCGCAGACACCTGGACCCTCGAAGAACTTCAGGACCAGGTAGCAGATGCAGGGCGCAGGACCGTGATGGTCCCTCCGGCAGCAACAAAGCAGTCAGTCCTGGAAGTCTTCGCCCAGGTCCTGGACTTCCCGGAGTACTACGGCGTGAACCTGGACGCCCTCAATGACTCCCTGCATGACTTCGCGGACGCCCTGTCCGACGACGGCGGCACTCCCGTCACGATGATCTGGCAAGTACCAGCGACATACCGCACGGACCGCTCCTTCGGCGTAGTCTGCGAAATCCTGCAGGACGCAGAGCGCTACGCAGGCCGCGACCTCGCAGTCATCGCCGTCTTCGAAAATTAAAGAACGAAAGACCGCACACTCCTGCAAGGACCTCCGAGAACCCGAAGGACACGAGGCGCCACAAAAGCGGAATTGACCGCGCGGCACGGCAGACAAAACCCAATCGGGTGACACCGACCCGGAAGCGTGCGTCAAAGCGCAAAAATGGGCCCACACCGTCAGGGTTCCCTGGCCGAGCTTGCGAGGCTAGGGGGACGGTGGGGTACACGCGGAGGGTCGGGGTCACCCGATTGGGACACAGGACGGACTAGGCGTTCGCGATCAACCCCAGTTCAGCTTTGGAAGCCAGCGCCGAGTGCTTCGGGAACACGCGGACGGTGTAGCCGAAGGAGCCTGAGCGGTTGATAACCAGGTCGCCGTGGAAGAGGTGGCGTCCGCCGCCGAGGTTTTCCAGGGACTCGAGTTCGGCTACGACGATGTCCTCGAGCTCGTCGGATTCTTCGGCGCGTCCGAAGGCTACTTCCACGGAGACGTCGTCGGGTGTCAGGTTGTGAAGTGCCACGTAGGCGTTGACCTGCAGGGTGTCGCCGACCTGGGGTTCTTCGGAGACCCCGACGGAGTCGACGTGTTCCACGACGACCTCGGGCCAGGCGCTGCGGACCTTGGAGGTCCAGGCCGCGAGTTCCTTGGCTTCCTTGAAGGATTCTGCGGTGGCCCTGCGCCCGGCTACTGCTGCGGGGCAGTAGAGGTTGTTGACGTAGTCGTGGAGCATGCGTTCGGCTGAGACTGCCGGACCCAGGTTCGCCAGGGTGTGCTTGATCATGGACACCCAGTGGGTGGGCACGGTTTCGCGGCTGGATTCGGAGGGTCCTGCTGCCCCGGCGCCTTGGGCCACGGTGGTTCCGTAGAAGCGCGGTGCTACCTGGGTTTCCAGCAGCTCGTAGAGTGCGGAAGCTTCGATGTCGTCGCGTTCGTCGGCGGATGCGCCGTTGTTGGCTGTGGGGATTGCCCAGCCGTTTTCGCCGTCGTACATTTCGTCCCACCAGCCGTCCAGGACGGAGAGGTTGAGTGAGCCGTTGATGGCTGCCTTCATCCCGGATGTGCCGCAGGCTTCCAGCGGCCGCAGTGGGTTGTTGAGCCAGACGTCGCAGCCGGGGAAGAGGGTGCGGGCCATGGCGATGTCGTAGTTCGGGAGGAACACGATCCGGTGGCGCACTTCGGGGTCGTCGGTGAACCGGACGAGGTCCTGAATCATTTTCTTGCCGGCGTCGTCTGCGGGGTGGGATTTGCCTGCGATAACCAACTGGATGGGGTGTTTGGGGTCCAGCAGCAGGGCCTTCAGGCGTGCGGGGTCGCGCAGCATGAGCGTGAGTCGCTTGTAGGTGGGCACGCGTCGGGCGAAGCCGATGGTCAGCACGTCCGGATCCAGGACGCTGTCGGTCCAGCCAAGCTCGGCGTCGGCAGCGCCGCGTGTCTTCCATGAGGCACGCAGCCTGCGTCGGACGTCTTCGACGAGCTGGGTGCGCAGTTGCTTGCGGAGGCTCCAGACGTCCTCGTCACTGACGTTGTAGGCGAGGTCCCAACGGCCCAGGGCTTCGGCTTCTGGGCCGAATTGTTGCCGTGCCAGGGTCGATATCCGCGGGTCCACCCAGGTGGGGACGTGGACGCCGTTGGTCACGGAGGTGATGGGGATTTCGGAGTGGTCGAAACCGGGCCACAGACCGGAGAACATTTCCCGCGAAACCACGCCGTGCAGCTTGGCTACGCCGTTGGCGCGCTGGGCGAGGCGCAGGCCCATCACGGCCATGTTGAAGACGGAGGGGTTGCCGCCGTCGTAGTTTTCCCGGCCGAGTTCCAGGATCCGGTCCACAGGCACAGCAGGGGCGAGCCCGGCTTCGAAGAAGTGCTTGATCTGGAGGGTCTCGAAACGGTCGATCCCTGCCGGTACGGGGGTGTGCGTGGTGAAGACGGTGGATGCACGTCCTGCAGCGAGGGCTTCGTCCCAGGTGAGGGGATCAGTCGCGTCGGACATCGCTTCCTGGATGCGTTCGATTCCCAGGAATCCTGCGTGGCCTTCGTTCGTGTGGAAGACTTCCGGTGCGGGGGTGCCCGTCAGTTCCTGGTAGACGCGCAGGGCCTTGACGCCGCCCATGCCCAGCAGCAGTTCCTGTTGGAGGCGGTGATCGCCGCCACCGCCGTACAGGCGGTCGGTGATGCCGCGCGCGGCTTCGTCGTTGGAGGGGACGTTGGAGTCCAGCAGCAGCAGCGGAACGCGTCCGACGTCGGCACGCCAAACATGCGCGTGCAGCTCGCGGCCGTTGGGGAGCGGAAGCGAAATGTGCACGGGCTTGCCGGGAACGCCGTCCTTGGAGGGCTGGCGCAGAAGCGTCAGCGGCAGGCCGTCCGGGTCCAGTACCGGGTACGTTTCCTGCTGCCAGGCGTCACGGGACAGCGACTGCTTGAAGTAGCCGGCCTGGTACAGGAGCCCGACGCCGATCAACGGCACCCCGAGGTCCGATGCGGCTTTGAGGTGGTCACCAGCGAGGATGCCCAGGCCACCGGAGTACTGGGGGAGAACCTCGGTGATGCCGAATTCCGGCGAGAAGTAGGCGATGCAGGCCGGGGCTTCTTCACCCAGGCCCTGGTACCAGCGGGGCTCGCTGAGGTAGCGGTCCAGATCGGCTGCAGCTTCCTGTACCCGGTTAACGACTTCGCCGTTGCTGGCCAGGTCCTGCAACTGCTCCCTGCTGATGGACCCCAGGAGGGCGATGGGGTCGTGCTGCGCGGCCTCCCAAAGAGCCGGGTTAAGGCTCGCAAAAAGCTCCCTGGTCGGCCGGTGCCAGGACCAGCGCAAGTTGGTCGCCAAGCGGGCCAGGGGCCGAATGGGCTCAGGGAGGACGGTACGGACTGTAAATCTTCGAATTGCCTTCACGAGCGCCACACTAACGGACTCACATGGCAGTCGGAACTTGTTTGGGTTTCTTTTAGGTAAAAGTCATCTTGCGTCGTGAAGATGGCTCGTGTGCTTAGCATTCTTGGATTTTTGTCGCTAACGTCGTGGTTGTGACGAATACCTCGCGAACCATGACCGCTTTGAAATCCAAGACGAAAACGGACATCACCGCCGGACTTCGCTTCGGCCGGTTCCCCATCACGGCCGTCCAGCCGGTGGTTGAGGGTGGCCGGTTCCCCGCGAAGGCCCTTCCGGGCGAGGATCTCGCCATCGGGGCGACCGTCTTTCGTGAAGGACATGATCAACTCGGCGTCTCCGCCGTCCTGCTCGATCCCAAGGGCAAGGAGCGCCAGCGGGTCCGCATGGCACCGGCCAAGGATGAGCGCTGGAAAGGCCTGGACCGCTGGGAGGGTTTGCTGTCGCCGTCCGGCACGGGCGCGTGGTCTTTCATCATTGAGGCTTGGCACGACCGTTATGGAACGTGGCACCACAACGCTGAAGTCAAAGTGGGCGCCGGCATTGACATCGAGTTGATGCTCGCCGAGGGCGCCGCCCTCCTTTCGGAAGCAGCCGACGACGACGCCGGTCGCACCGCGGCGGAGAAGCGCACCTTGCGTGCCGCTTCAGTCGTCCTCGCCGACACCACCAAATCTGCCGAGGAGCGCCTTGGCGCCGGTTTCAGCCCAGAGGTGCTGGCCGCCGTCGGACGCGTTCCGATCCGTGAGCTGGTGACGGTTTCGGAGCCGTTCCCGCTGCAGGTGGAACGTGACCTCGCTGGCCGTGGTTCCTGGTACGAGTTCTTTCCCCGCTCCGAGGGCGCTGTTTTGGATCACGCCACAGGTATCTGGACCTCGGGCAACTTCCGCACCGCAGCCAAGCGCCTTGAGGCGGTTGCGGAGATGGGCTTTGACGTTATCTATCTGCCGCCCATTCACCCGATCGGTTTCCAGCACCGCAAGGGTCGCAACAACACTCTGACACCGGGCCCGCAGGATCCGGGTTCGCCGTGGGCCATTGGTTCCAAGGACGGTGGCCATGATGCCATTCACCCTGATTTGGGCACTTTTGAAGATTTTGACGCTTTTGTTGCCCACGCCCGCGAGCTCGGACTCGAAGTGGCGCTGGACTTGGCGTTGCAGGCAGCCCCCGACCACCCCTGGGTGACGTCAAACCCGGAATGGTTCACCACGCGTGTGGATGGGTCCATCGCCTATGCCGAAAACCCGCCAAAGAAATACCAGGATATTTATCCCCTGAACTTCGATAACGATCCCGCAGGCCTTTCCAAGGAAATCCTGAGGATCGTCCAGTTGTGGATCAGCCATGGCGTGAAGATTTTCCGCGTGGACAATCCGCACACAAAGCCTGTCTGGTTCTGGGAATGGTTGATTGGAAAGATCAACAAAAAGAACCCAGAGGTAGTTTTCCTGGCCGAGGCTTTCACTCGTCCACCCATGATGCACGCATTGGGCAGGGCAGGGTTCCAGCAGTCCTACACCTACTTCACCTGGCGGAACACCAAGACTGAACTGGAGCAGTATTTCCATGAGGTCAGCCACGAGAGCGCAGCTTTCTTCCGGCCCAACTTCTTTGTAAACACGCCGGACATCCTCACGGAGTACCTCCAGTACGGTGGTCCCGCGGCCTTCCGCATCCGAGCTGTCCTGGCTGCCACGGCGAGCCCGCTCTGGGGCGTGTACGCCGGCTACGAGCTGTACGAACACGTGGCACGGCCAGGTGCGGAAGAGTACATCGATAACGAAAAGTACGAGTACAAGGCCAGGGACTGGGAAGGCGCTGCCGCGTCCGGCCGCACGTTGGCTCCCTACATCACCAGGCTCAACACCATCCGCAAGGACCACCTGGCCCTGGGCGACCTGCAGAACCTGACGTTGCACAGCAGCACCGATGACGCAACGATCGTCTACTCCAAGCACAAGACGCTGCCGGACGGCACGAAGGACACCTTGATCATCGTGGTCAACGTGGATCCGCACAGCGCCCGCGAAAGCACGGTCTCCCTGGACCTGGCTGCCCTTCAGCTGGACCCTGCGGACTTCAACGAGGACGGCCGGTTCCTGGTGGATGACTTGATCAGCGGGCAGAGCTGGTGGTGGGGTGAACACAACTACGTCAGGCTCGACGCGCACGTGGAGCCCGCACACATCCTGAGCATCCGGAGGCAGCCTTAGTGAGTTTTTCTCCGCAAAACCCCAGCCAGTACTTCACTCCGAAGAACACCTTCGAGCTGAATGCCCCCGGTCTCCAGCATGATCCACACTGGTACCGCAAGGCAGTCTTCTACGAAGTACTGGTGCGGGCCTTTGCGGATGCCAACGGGGATGGCTCCGGTGACTTCCACGGCTTGATCGAGAAACTGGACTATCTTCAGTGGCTGGGCGTTGACTGCCTCTGGCTGCCGCCGTTCTTCCATTCCCCGTTGCGTGACGGCGGCTATGACATTGCCGACTACACCTCGGTGCTGGACGAGTTTGGCACCATCAGCGACTTCAAGCGACTGGTGGCAGAGGCGCACGCCCGCGGCGTCCGGGTGATCATCGACCTCCCGCTGAACCACACCTCGGACCAGCACCCGTGGTTCCAGGAATCCCGGAAGGACCCAACAGGTCCCTACGGCGATTTCTATGTCTGGAGCGATACGGATGAGAAATATCAGGATGCGCGCATCATCTTTGTGGACACGGAGGAATCCAACTGGACCTTCGACCCCATCCGGCGCCAATTTTTCTGGCACCGCTTCTTCAGCCACCAGCCGGACCTGAACTTCGAGAACCCCAAAGTCATCGAGGCGCTCTATGACGTGATCCGGTTCTGGCTGGACCAGGGAATCGATGGCTTCCGCGCCGACGCCGTTCCGTACCTCTTCGAGGAGGAAGGGACCAACTGCGAGAACCTGCCGGCCACCCACGCTTTCCTGCAAGATCTGCGGCGGATGGTGGATGCCAATTACCCCGGACGCGTGATCATCGCCGAGGCAAACCAGCCACCCCAGGAGGTTGTGGAGTACTTCGGCACCGACGAAGCCCCGGAATGCCACATGGCCTTCCACTTTCCGATCATGCCCCGGCTTTACTACGCCCTCCGGGACCAGAAGGCGGCTCCGATCATCCAGACCCTGAGGGAAACTCCGGAGATTCCCAAGGGCGCCCAGTGGGGGACGTTCCTGCGAAACCACGATGAACTCACCTTGGAGATGGTCAGCGCGGACGATCGCGCCGCCATGCTTGGCTGGTACGCGCCTGACCCCAGGATGCGCGCCAACATTGGTATTCGCCGGAGACTGGCTCCGCTGCTTGACAATTCCCGGGCTGAAATTGAGCTCATCAATGCGCTGCTGCTCTCCCTGCCGGGTAGCCCCTTCCTCTATTACGGGGACGAGATCGGCATGGGGGATAACATTTGGCTCGATGACCGCGACGCCGTCCGCACGCCCATGCAATGGAATCCGGACAGGAACGCGGGTTTCTCAGGCGCGGACCCGGGCAAGCTGTACCTGCCGGTGATCCAGTCCCTCGTCTACAACTACAGCATGGCCAACGTTGAAGCAGAGGCTGCGCATTCAGGCTCACTGCTGCGATGGACCCGGCAGATCCTCAGCGTGCGAAGGAACCACCCTGTGTTCGGCCTGGGAGGTTTCCGCCACATCGAAGCCGACAACGAGGTTGTTCTGGCCTATGTCCGGGAACTGCCGGCGGGCAATCCTGAAGGCGAGGACGCAGAGACGATTCTGTGCGTCTTCAACCTTTCTCAGCATCCCGTGGCCGCCACGCTGGATCTGCCCGAATTCGCGGGCAGAGGCTTCCGCGACATTTTCGGTGGCCAAACATTCCCGCCTGTGGGGGACAACGGCCAACTGACGGTCATGCTGGGTAGCCACAACTTCTATTGGCTGCGGCTGCGCTCTGCGTTTTCCAACCCCTCATCGCCATTTACCCAGGCGATTCCCGTGGTGTCGACCAAAGGATGAGATGAAAAAGGGAACACTTAACCCCTCGATCGAAAGTCTTCTCCGGAGCTGGCTTCCCACCAAACGCTGGTTCCCGGTGAAGAGTCCCGACTTTGCGCTGGAGCGTGTTGGCGGCTTCAACCTCCCATACCCGGAAGGTAGCGCCGGATTGCAGGTTGAACTGCTCGCCGTCACGTATCGGACGGCCGACGGCGGTCCCCGGACCGACGTTGTCCAGGTCCCGTTGAGCTTCAGAAGCCAGCCGTTGCCGGAGGCCCCCACAGCTTTGCTGGGGGAGGTCACGGACCCGGAACAAGGGCTGCGACTGGTGTACGACGCCGTCTACGACCCCGAGTTCATTACGGCGTGGTTGGATCTCATGCGGCGCGAGGGTGCCGTGGGTGACGGTCTTGCCGCGGGCCATCTCACGCGGGGCCGCGTGGCCCTTCCGGAAGGGCCCACCTCGGTCCGTGTGCTTTCCGGGGAACAGTCCAACACGTCCGTCATCATTGACGACGGCGGTTCAATGGCGATCGTGAAGATCTTCCGCGTGCTGGCGGCCGGCAGGAATCCCGAAGTGGAGCTGGGTGCCGCGCTGACGGCGGCGGGGACCACCGAGGTCCCGGCCACGCTCGGCTGGATCACGGGTTCCTGGGAGGGCCAGGGCCCAAGCGGTCCGGCCACTGGCGAGCTCACGGTTGCCCATGAATTCCTGCTGGGGGGACTGGATGCATGGAGGCTGGCTGTCGAAGCCGCTGCAGCAGGTGCCGATTTCACCAAAGAGGCCCACGAACTCGGTGCTGCAACAGCAACGGTCCACGCCAGGCTCGCGGAAACTTTCGGCACACTGGATGGCCAAACGCAGGGCGCCGACATTATTGCGACCCTCGCCCGTCGTGTCCGCCAGTCATGGGCGGAAGCGGCTTCCGCCGTCGGGCCTTATGAGGCCAATCTCGAAGAGCTGCTTGCCACGCTGCATCCCCGCGATGTGGGTCAGCTGCAGCGCGTCCACGGCGACCTCCACCTTGGCCAGATCCTCAAGGTTCCCGGAAAGAATGGGGCACCGGGTCGGTGGGCCATCCTGGACTTCGAAGGCGAGCCCCTCAGGACCATTAACGAGCGCAACACTCCCGATCTCCCCTTGCGGGATGTTGTGGGAATGCTTCGCTCCTTCGACTACGCGGCAGGAGCCGCTGTTCGTGAGAACGCCGAAGCCAAGGTGCCCTCGGCATGGGCGGACGACTGCTCCACCGCGTTCCTGGCTGGTTACAGCGAAGTCATGCCGGGAACCATTGACCGCCGCTCGCCACTCTTTGTGGCATTGTGGCTGGACAAGGCCTTATATGAGGTGGTCTATGAGTTGCGGAACCGGCCGGACTGGCTGTCCATTCCGGTCAACGCATCACGGCAAATCCTCGACAACACGAGCCGCGGCAAGCACGCCGCGGCTACAGCGGAAGGTAATGAAATGACAGGCTCTGCACGCACCGAACGGCCGCGAGTTCCCCTGCATGTGGACTCCGAGACCTTGGCCCGCGTGGCAGCTGGAGCCCACCACGCACCACACTCCGTGCTCGGCGCCCACCTGGACGATCACGGCCACGTCACCATCCGGACCGTGAAGCACCTCGCCAAGTCGGTAACGGTGGTGACGGAGGCCGGACGCACTGCCATGGAGCACGAGGCCAACGGCATTTGGGCCGTCGTCCTGGATCCGCTGCAACATGGCCATGTTCCGGACTACCGGCTGGAAGTGGTGTACGACGCGGAACCGGTCACCATTGATGATCCGTACCACTACCTGCCTACCGTGGGTGAGGTGGACCTGCACCTCATCGGCGAAGGCCGGCACGAGCGCCTCTGGGATGTCCTTGGCGCCCACATCCAGCACTACCGCTCTTCGTTGAGCGAAGTAGATGGTGTTTCCTTTGCTGTCTGGGCCCCGAACGCCCAGGCGGTCCGGGTCAAGGGTGATTTCAACGGCTGGGATGGCCGTAGCCACGCAATGCGTTCCCTCGGCTCGTCCGGTGTTTGGGAAGTCTTCATTCCGGGGGTTGTAGCAGGGGCGTGCTACAAATACGAGATCCTGAGCAAGTCCGGGCACTGGCTGGAAAAGGCTGACCCCTTGGCCTTCGGCACGGAAGTTCCGCCACTGACCGCATCCCGCGTGGTGGACTCCAGCTACCGCTTCAAGGACGCCGAGTGGATGACTGCGCGCGCAGAAAAGGACCCGCACAACTCACCCATGAGTGTCTACGAAGTGCACCTGGGATCCTGGCGCCTTGGCTTGGGCTACAAGGAGCTGGCCAAGGAACTGGTTGACTACGTGAAGTGGCTCGGTTTCACCCATGTGGAATTCATGCCCGTGGCAGAGCACCCCTTCGGTGGTTCCTGGGGCTACCAGGTCACGTCCTACTTTGCCCCGACATCCAGGTTCGGGCACCCCGACGAGTTCCGTTTCCTGGTGGACTCCCTGCATCAGGCAGGCATCGGTGTCCTGCTGGACTGGGTCCCGGCTCACTTCCCCAAGGATTCGTGGGCGCTGGCTCGCTTTGACGGCGAGGCACTGTACGAACACTCAGATCCCAACCTGGGCGAACACCCGGACTGGGGCACACTGATCTTCGACTTCGGGCGCACCGAGGTGCGGAACTTCCTCGTTGCCAACGCACTGTATTGGCTCGAAGAATTCCACATTGACGGACTTCGCGTGGACGCCGTGGCCTCCATGATCTACCTCGACTACTCCCGCGAGGAAGGGCAGTGGCGTCCCAACAAGTTCGGTGGCCGCGAGAACCTCGAGGCAATTTCCTTCATGCAGGAGGTGAACGCCACCGTCTACAAGACGCACCCTGGCGCGGTCACCATTGCCGAGGAATCCACCGCATTCCCCGGTGTCACGGCACCCACCAACCACGGTGGGCTCGGCTTTGGCCTCAAATGGAACATGGGGTGGATGCACGACTCCCTGAAATACATCTCCGAAGACCCCATCAACCGCCGCTGGCACCACGGCACCATTACGTTCTCCATGGTCTACGCCTTCTCGGAGAACTTCCTCCTGCCCATCAGCCACGATGAAGTAGTCCACGGCAAGGGATCGATGCTTCGCAAGATGCCCGGTGACCGCTGGCAGCAACTGGCAAACCTCCGCGCCTTCTTCGCCTACCAGTGGGCACACCCGGGTAAGCAACTCATTTTCATGGGTACCGAATTCGGCCAGGAAGCGGAGTGGTCAGAGCAGTACGGACTCGACTGGTTCCTTGCTGACATCCCGGCGCATCGTGGACTCCAACTCCTGGTCCGTGACCTTAACGGCCTCTACAAGTCAACGCCTGCACTGCATGTCCGCGACAACGAACCTGCCGGCTTCCAGTGGATCAACGGTGGAGACGCCGACCACAACGTGCTGACCTTCATTCGCTGGGACCACGATGGCAAGCCGTTGGTGTGCGCAGTGAACTTCTCCGGAGGCCCGCACAACGATTACATCCTGGGAGTGCCGGAAGCAGGGGAGTGGGTTGAAGTCCTGAACACCGATTCCGAGACTTACGGTGGCTCGGGCGTCATCAACGCTGGAACGCTGAAAGCCACCTCACCTGGAACGGACGGCCAGCCGGCGGCATTGACCGTAACACTCCCGCCGCTTGGCGCGTCCTGGTTCACGCTGGCTGAGTAGTTCTTCAAGCCGAACAGTTCTTCAAGGTCAGGGAGGGTCCCGGGCAACAATGCTCCGGACGCTCCCTGACTGCGTCCGGGGGTTGTCGGGTTTGGGTGCTTAGCCGGGTTTCCGGGGTAGTTGTGGCGCCAAGGTGCCCCTCTTTGAGTGGCTTTGCCATCTCGGCTGAGTAGGGGTATAGTTAGTACCCGCGCTGGTCCCCGAGTGGAGATCGCCAAGCTGACAAGAAACCGCAAGGAAAAATCAAGTCAAGCTTGCCGATTTGACTCCGAGAGATCCAGCCGGTAAGTTTGAAAAGTTGCTCCGGAGCGATCCTGTGGCCCTGTTAGGGGTTTTGGTGGTGCCGGTTAGTGTCTGTTGTTTGAGAACTCAATAGTGTGCCAAGTTTGTTGATGCCGATTGTTTTATTGATTGGTTGAAATTATGGCCAGG
>NZ_JBFRFP010000045.1:0-21942 GCF_052114885.1 Paenarthrobacter sp. 2TAF44
CAACACCTCACCGGCACCCCAGTGAGCGAACCACAGGCGGCCTTCGTGCCAACGTCCGGACTCAATCATCGCGAAGCCGTCCGCAAGCAGACGCGGGGCGGGGAGCATCTGTGTCATGGCAACGATCCTGCCCTACGACAAGCCCGCGGCGCCAGACGTACTGCAACGGCATCCCGATCCCCCGCGAGCAGGCGGTAGCGGCACCGGTACGGGTCGGCCCTGACAGCATCGACCTGGCTGCTTTTCTGGGTCCTTGCAGCCATTCATTGGAGTGGCCGCGCCAGGCCCAGTCACCCACGCGTTCGGTAGTGCAGACGATGATTGACCGGGGCGGATTTGACTCCTGGACAAGGTCCTTTCATCAGTCTTTTGCTCGAAGCAGGTGGTGCTGGAGCGTCTCACTCATCCAAGCGGCGAGGCGATGCGGGGTCCAGCCGAGTTGCTCGACGAGTTCCCGGTAGAGGCCGGGGGCGGCCAGGCCCCGGAATATTGCCAGTGCCTCGTCCAGGGATACGGCGAGTTCGCCCCCGAGCGCGGCGATCATCGCGTCCATGATCTGGTCCCGGCCTGCGAGTTTGGCGCGCAGCAGCTCCCGCGTCTGGGGGCTTTCGTCGGTAGCAAGGACTGGGCCACCCGAGGCACTACGGCCTGGGTGCGTTTCCACGGACGAGGAACAAACACGGGACCGTTCTTCGGACCACCCAGCGGGAAGCCGGTCGAGGTGACGGTCATCGACATTGCCGTCGTCGTCGACGGACGTATCGCCGAGCACTGGGGTGTTCCGGACCGTTTCTCCCTACTCCAGCAGACGGGTGTACTGAGACGCCTAATGCCCAGCGGCTCTCCAAATTGAGCTCCAAATGGCGGAAAAGATAGGGGACTGGGATAGCACTCTGTACTTTGGCATCGGCGTGGGAAGCTCAAAGTTGTAAGCAGCAGGATGTTTACAACAGCAGGGCTGTGTGAATGCGGGCCCCTGTCGGCTGCCCAGGGTCCTCCTCTGCATGTGGTGCCAGGGAGCAGCCAACAGCAACGGCTCGCACTCATCTGTGTCTCGTGGAACTGGGACCACTTTGATCCTGCCCGCATGATTGCCACTGACGTGCCCGAGCAATTGGGGTCAATACGCGGGATTCGCCAGGGCTGAGTGCTTGAATGAAATGCATGGTGGACCGCAACGTACTGATCTCCGGCGCCGGCATTGCCGGTTCCACGGCCGCGTATTGGCTGGCGAAGGCAGGTTGGTCGGTCACGGTTGTGGAACGAGCGGCCGACATCCGATCTAGTGGCAACCCAATTGACGTACGTGGAGGAGCCGTCACTATTGCGCGGCAAATGGGCATCTGGTCCCACCTGGAAGAGGTCGCGACCGGCGTCGAACGCTTGGTCTTCGTCGACACCGACGGGCGTGCACAGGCAATGATCCCCACGCGGCTACGCGGTGACAGCCCAGAGGAGGTCGAGGTCGCACGAAATGAACTCGTCGACGTGTTGCTTGAGAAGGCACAGGAGACAAGCCTCATCATCCGGGACGATTCGATCACCGCTTTGCACCAGGACGACAGGGGTATCGACGTCCAGTTTCAGCGGACCCCTTCCCATCGCTATGACTTGATCATCGGGTCGGACGGACTCCACTCCACCGTTCGCCGCTTGGCATTCGGCCCCGAAGAACGTTTTTCCCGCCCCTTCGGCATGTTCGTCGGTACGGTGCGTGCCCCTGCGCCGATCGAAGATCCGCGCACTGTGCTGTTGTACAACGAACCAGGAACCTCCCTGACCATCCATCCGGCAGGTGGGAAGCCCGGGTTCGCTTTCATCTTCCGGGGAGAGCACGATTTCGATTACCGGGACGCCGAACAAGGCAGACGCATCGTCGAGTCCGCCTACGCGGGCGGCGGATGGCTCACAACGCTCGCCCTTAAGGAATGGGGCGCGTCCGACGATAGGTACTTCGACGCCGTCACACACGTGGACGTACCGCAGTGGGCTGCCGGCCGAGTCGTGCTGCTCGGTGATGCGGCAAGTTGTATCTCGCTGTTCGGTGAAGGATCCAGCAACGCGATCGTTGGAGCCAAGACCCTCGCCGACTCCATTGCCGCCCACCCTGATGACCACACCGCCGCTTTCGCCGACTATGAACACAAACACCACAAACACGTTCGACAGCAACAACGAGGCGCCGGCATCGCATCCCGCCTCCTTGTACCCAAGACCCGGTCGGGCATCACGATACGCAATGCTGCGCTAAACGCCCTTCCCTTCCGGAGCAACCGACGAAACCGAGATTCACAGGGATAAGTGACGGGCTTCCGCAAATGGTGTGCCTAAGCGCGCCATCTTTCGCTGCACGGCTGAACAGCGCACGAAAGGCGCCGTTTGAGGATCCTTCACTGGACACTCTTTCCCGCATCAGCAGTGCCTAGTTGCCTCGGAGTCTCTCTTCGTCAATGAGGTCGATTGCGTGGTCGAAGTTCATCACCAGGGTCGGGAAGCCTACATCAAGCCGTCGTTGAGCCACATGAATAACCGAAATGCTTGTGTTTCTCCTTATCCGGACCATTGGGAAGCCCTCTTCGATAACTTCCCAATGAGCTCCCGGGATGGCGTGAGTGAGAACGTCTCCGTAGAACATGCCAACGGCCTCAGCGAGTCCCGTTAGATCTTTCATCACCTCCGGGTCCTCAATCAGCGCATCAATTACGACAAGGCCCTCGCGTGAGCGGGGAAGGAGCACTCGTTTCCCTTGGCAGTAGGTGAGGAGCTCGTCGTAACCGCCAACGTTGGTTGGCGCAGGAGAGGGTTTGTTAGTGGCCGGCTTGTACTCCGCATATCTCCGGGCCATTGCAGGAGGGAGTAATTGAAGCGGCTCTTCGGTCTCGTCCCGGTCAGGCATGCCGTCATGCTACGCGGATATGGCCCTGGAGCGGCACTGTCAAATAGGCTGGAATCAAGGGGCACTTCGGCGCCCGGTAGAGGATCCCCTAACGGGCGCATGTGAAATCGATTTCGATCTTTTGGCCCGAAGCCGCGCCATCCCGACCGGGCTTGCGCCGATCCATGAGCGTGGCAGCGCCTGGTCGGCCTCGCCGTGCACGGTCAACGAACCTCTCTCGGGCCATACCAGACGCCCTCCGGTGGGCCGATCGCTCCGGCCCTCTCGCGGGCGTCGGCCAACGTGGCGGAGGAAGCGAACTGCCGGGCCAGATCGAGATCGGCCATGTCCATCGCAACAATGACGGTGTTCGGAGTCTCCGCGTCGAGGTAGGTTCCGGTGACCACCAGCCCGTGGCGGCGACGCACCGCGTCCAACTCCGGGTCGTGAAACACCGCATCCCATCGGGCGACGTCGGCGACGCGCTGCTTGACCAGCATGATTCCCGCCATGAGAACTCCATAGAAGACGACGATTTTGTTTGCCCATAGTCTTCCTCTAGTTTCGTCGATGTCAAACGGAATGCACGTTCTCTTAAGACGGAGGAGCCAGGACCAGCAAGACGGGCCAGCCAGGACCAGAAATCCGGAGCCCGGTCTCACTTAGTCGGCTCAGCGCCCCCCAGAGAACCGGCGGCCCATTACGTGCCTCAAGCCATGGTCACCGTGTTGCAGATTCCCGCCCACCGACGGGCACCGTGCCCGGTGAAGGATCCTTCACCGGGCACAGTGAACTAGGGCAGGTCATGCCACGCCTGTTCGAATTCTGCCTCGGTAATGGCCCATGGCTGCCATTCGTCTAGCGGAGCCAGCGGCTCCTGAGCCAAAAGACCAAATTCGTCCTCTTCATGTTCAGGGTCATAACGAAGAGTCGGGCCAGAATCGTAAATCTCGATCTGGCGGGTCGGCCGGCCGTCGTTACCGACTTCGAAGTAATTAGTGGCGGGACCCCGAGAGGAATACTGGTCGCCTCGGGACTCGTTCCACGGCCTCCGGTAGTACTGAGTTGCCATGAGAGCAGTGTGCCCTATTTCCTGTCCCCAAAGCGTCCAGCTCTCCACCGGCCAAGTAAAGGATCCTTCAACGGACAGGGTTATGTGCGCCTTCTTAAGCGAAGATGCTACGTATGCACGATTCGATCCTCTCCGCCCAGATGCAGCTGACCGCCAGGTTCGGGGCTGTCCCTACACCACCGTTGCAGGGCGTAAAGGTGGGAGTCTCCAAAAATGTTCGGTCGCCGCATGTTTATCCACTCAACGGTCTGCGGCATCCAGCCGCGGCTGGGACCAGTGGCTGGTTCATCTGGCGCGGTGAAGACCTCGGAACGGCGGATGACTTCTTTGTTCCGTTGCACGTCGAGCATCTGACGACACGGTGTCCTGAAGTCGTTCCCTATCTCGCTTTGCCCGCGGGTTGGCGATTCCTCTTGGCACCTGGCTACGAAGATGTCTGGTTTGATGAGTCGTTGTTGAATGTTTGAGGGAAGCTGACCCGGACGGCTGAATCTCCCGTTCGGGATTCGCGTCCGGTCAGGGATCCTTCACCGAACGCCCATGACTTACCTTCCTCCGCCTCCCTGGCTGAAGCTCGGTAGCAATGGGATGGCTAGGATTACTTCACGTCTTCGTAGCCGAAGTTTTGGAAGTGAACTATGCAGCTGGAATTTGATCCTGAGGTACCTGTCGCGGAAGTCAGGCTGACGCTGTCCGTAGATGAGCTTGAAACTTTTTGGTCGTCTCTGCGTGAGACATTGGAAGCTCTCGACGAAAATGAGTTTCATACTCGTGTCGGCTTTCATCGGCAGGAGGTGCGCCGACTGCAGGGTGATCTAGCACGAGCGATGAACACTCTTCCCGATGTGCCAGAGTAAAAGACCCTGGCCACTTCGAGAGCATGGATAGGTTGAATCCGGTTAGAAGGGCTGCCTGTCTGGCCGGGGTCTCCAGATTCCCACTGGGTCAAAGCCAACTCCATAATCCGGTGGACCTACGTCAGTAAGCCGATCGGCTTATGGCCGCTCTGAAGGGATCCAGTCGTCAATTAAGCACCGGCGGATTGCTGTCTCCGCCAAGAACGGACTGGAGCCCCCTCACCAATTCATGTACTTGATCGGCATCAAGATCAAGTGACAGCTCCAACTCTGGTGATTCAAGTCCCAATTTTTGGGCGCCATCCTCCATGAAGACCACGTGCAGTCTGCCCTCCTCGACGAGGGCAGACGAAAGGCACCCATAGGCGCAGGCGCCGTTGGCCAAGGTCACGCAGTAGGAGCCCATGCCTAGGGCCACATCCTGCTCATCGGGATCCAGCGAACGCTGGAATTCCAACTGCCATGCCGGGGCAAGATCCTGATCGGCAAGCACGACGGCTTCGAAGCCCATCTCTTCATCGCGAAAGTGACTAACGGCCCTAACTGTCATCATGGGCAACACGAAATCACCTATGTCCTCCCAAACCAAACTCGTCCGGTAAAGGATCGGCCTACGGAGCCAAAGTCAGCTGACGCTTCCATCGTAGAATCGCGATGTGGACGATAAGAAGCCGTTGTTATTGCGGGAAGCCATAGAGCTGGAGCGTCCAGGGGCTCTTTCCGCGTCGCGCGAAGCGTTGCTTGAACGCTGGCACTCCCTTCCGCCAGACAAAGGAACCGCACTCAGACTGGCATTTATCGAGTGGTGGGCTTGCAGCGAACCCGCATTCCTGACCGGCCTACCTGACTACGACTACGACCTGTCCCTGTTCCCCGAGCTGGCTGCCTTCCTCACATCCGATGCCGAGATTGACACAACGGTTCGGTTTGTCTTGGGTTGGATGTCGAAGTCGTTCCCTTGGTGTTGCGGATGTGGTCCGTCGCCCTGGGAGTCGGTGGGTGAAAAGCTGTGGTCCGAGTTCGAGGCAAGCGGCGATCTGGACCTATCGGAGTTCTCGGATGATAGCGAGTATGGCGTTTACTTCACCCACATATATGCCTCAACTCAGCAGAAACGGTTGTCCGACGCTGGTGACTAATGCTGCCCGTTAGAGGATCCTTCAGCGGGCACGCAGTCCAGCAGACCTTTTGCTTCCGTCCGTATGTCCTTGGCTCCCCGTGAAGAAGCGTTCCAGACTGCGCCTGATCAAACCCGAGCCTGGTCCAAGGCACCCATAAGCCTCGTCACCCACAACCTCCTTCGCGCCCGCCGCTTCGCTCGTGTTGGTAGCAGGCCGGCTCGTCATGTTGATCCTGCCCAACTTCCCGCGCGCAATAGAGTCATGGACGGTATAAGGTTTTTGCCGTGAGACCTGAATACAGGGATCAAGCATCCGGACTAATCCGCTGGTACTCCCCCGGCGAAGGAGGTCGGCCGAACGGGCCGCCTTCGGGTCCAAGTTATGCTTCGACGGCCGTTTTCGCAGACGCATCCATGGATAGGGAGGTTCAACAGATCGTCAATGTTGAGCCATACAGTGTGGTGGTTACATTCGGGAAATCGGATGGAAAGGGTCGTACTGAGGCAAAGTTCAGGTTTCTCGCTTTGGACGTAATGGGCTCCCGGTTGCAACCAGGCGCGACCTTCTATCTGATGGAAGGATCGCATGTCGTGGGCGAGGCGCTAGTAATTGAGCTTCTCAAACTGTAGATCTCAAAGCTGGGAGCAAATCAGGGTAGGGTGGCCCACCGTGCGTTACAGCGCGCGATTGGGGATCCTTTAACGGGCGCTGACCGAATTCTTCCTTTCACCGGTGTGACAACATGTGTTCGTGTCCTTCGATGTGTACCTCCAGCGCTTCAGAGACGGCGGGTGGAGAGTTAATGCGCAAGAGCCTTCGGCCATCTAGCGGGTGAGAGAAGCCCGAACAGAATTCAGCACGCTTGGATTCAGGGTGGTGACGATGTGGCCACGATATGAATGGCTTACGCAAACTTAGACGCCGACAACATCGGAGGAACGAGCCAAGCTGACTACTTGGTCGGTCTTGACGCCGATTTCACCATCTCGGAAGGGTCTGTGCTGCTCTACCGAGAGCTAGCCTTTCCCGTAGTCGAACTGGCCCGCAGCTTGTTCCTCTGGCTCAACGCCCACCCTCGGGGTGACTTCGTGTTTGACTCGATGTCCTTCGAGGAGGTGGGAGCGGTTTCACTGAAACAAGGGTCGTCGGGCTGGCTGGTGGAGTCAGTATTTAGTCGTGGTGTAATCAGCAATCCACTCGATTGGGCGGACGTTGAGCGTGGGCGTAAGGCTTTTTTGAGCCATATCGAATTCGATCTTTTGTCGCTGGGACTCGATCCTGCTGACGTGATCCATCGTTGAATCAACTCCGCCATCACCAAGATCCGCACTCGCTGAGCAGCTGCCCGGTCCAGGATCCCTTACCGGGCGGCTATCTCTATCGAGGCTCCAGGAGTTGGCTGCCTCTGGTGGACGTTGGCGCCGTCATTTGGACAGAACCCGACGACATTGCCGCTACAGACTGAGGAGGAAGCAGGTTCATTGCGTGGCTCAACTATCCCTCCCTTTGCGCCTGTAGTCTGGAAACCTTGCGGTCCAGCCGCTCAACTTGTTACCGGAGATTGAGGATTCGAAGATGGTCCATCCTGTCGCACAAAGGACAGCGGGCAGCCTCCCCAAGGTGCTCCGAACATCAAGTTACCTCTGGCTGGCAAGCGCGATTTTAGCTTGCATTCAGCCAGTCATCTTGATTGTCACGCGGGAGGCAAGCGTCATTGTAGTGCTCGTTGGCGGTCTGGTCCTCCTTCTATTTACGGTTATTCAAATCCGGGCAGCATTGGGACTCCTTCGAGGTCAACGCTGGGCGAGGGTGGTTCTTTCTATCTTGGCTATTTTGGCTCTCGGAGGAGTTTTCAATAACGCACTGACGCCTCTCTCAGTAGCGGTCCTGATCTTGACGGTTGCCGGTTCTGTGCTGATGTGGATGCCAGCATCCAGCGGATACATCCGACAGTGTGGCCCCTCCGGCGATCAAGCGCCTCCTCGCGAGCCCCAGCTCTAGAGCCCGTAGAGCGGTGCCTTCCTTCCTCCGCTGGACTCAATGTCCGGTAAGGGATCCCTCACGGGACAGCTTGTGAGGGTTGTTGTTGCGTTCAGGGAGCCGCCGCCGACATTCACTGACGGGTGATAATCAAACAGTGACGCAACTAGAGTTTTGGCCGGACTATGGCTCAGGTCCACTGTGGGAGCAGGGAAAACCTGCGGATCTACAATCTCTGGGGCTCCCTCCCGAGCTCGCCGAGCAGCTCCTGTCTTGGAACTCTCAGTTCGAAGAAGATAAAGTCCCGATTTCGGGTCCGGGTGACGCTGGCTGGGTCGCAGAGGGAGTGCGGCTTCTACGTCAGGTTCGTCTTGCCCTGGGAGCTGGCTACAACGTCGTGGTCACTGAGCCTTGGTGGACGAAGGCTCCAGTCTGAGATGCCTGTAGTGCTTGCACAACTTCGCAGGCACGATCACGGAACGACGGCCTTTGCTCCCGATTCAGATTGTCCGATCAAGGATCCCTTAACGGACACTTTCTGTTGGAAGGCCGTGTGCTCCCTGCTTTGCGCATCACGAGGGCATCAGGAGTTTGCTCAGCGAACTGGGAATGAGGGTAGTGGAGCATTCTGGGTGTGTCCGGTGCCTCGTTCATGCTCTGAAGAATGCCGTATGTTGCACTCGGGGCGTATAAACTTCGGTCGACGTGATGCGATGGCCGCGCACTTAATTTTGGGGGTTGAGCCTTTGGCTGCTCTGGGTTTTTCTTCGCTTTATACCGCCAGAACTGGGCATGGGGTCGTCTCCGCGTTGGTGGCTGTGGCCGCCGCGGCGGCGGTTTTGGTGGGGGGTTCCCTGCCGCCCGCCCAGGCGGACACCATCACAGGTTCCGTTCACCTAGCATGGACCCCTTTCGCTCTGGGGGTGAACGAAGCAACCGACAAGGTTTATGCCACGAGCCAGGAGACGAACTCCGTTCTCATTCTGAACGGAACTTTGAATCTGGAGAGGACCATTCCTGTCGGCTTACGACCACGCCAGTTGGCAGTCAATGAGAAGACTAACAAGGTCTATGTAGCCAACGATGGGAGTTCGTCTGTCAGCGTCATCGACGGCGCTACAGGTACGACGAAAACGATTGCCGTGCCCGAGGGCCCGACAGCGATTGCTGTGAACGAGTCCACGAATAAGATTTACGTCTCAACTTCAGGTGCCAACGGCATCACTGTGATCGACGGTGCGACGAATTCCACGACCGCTCTGCCGGCAACTGGTTCCGGCTTGGCGGTTAATGAGAAAACCAACAAGGTCTACGCGGTGTCCCGGGGTGGCAACCAGGTCGCCGTCGTGGACGGGGCAACGAACGCCGTTTCGACGATCGCTGTCTGTGACGACGCCCGCGGTGTGGCTGTGAACGATGCGACGAACAAGGTCTTTGTGTCCTGTCTTGCGTCCCAATCGATTGCGGTCATCGATGGCGGCACCATAGCGGTCACCATGATCCCGACGGGTGCGGACACCGGACCCAAAGAGATCGCGGTGAATCGCAGCAACAACAAGGTTTACGTGCTGAATTCAGAGCGCGACAGCATGACCGTCTTGGACGGGAGAACCAATTCCATCACCACCATCGCTACGGGGGAGTATGCCTCGGGCCTGGCGGTCAACGAGGTGACCGGCAAGGTTTACGTGTCGAACTGGTACGCCCAACGCGTGGTCGTCGTTGACGGAACAACCAATGCCGTGGGCATCCTTCCCGGCTTCAACTTGCCCGGGCAGATGGCACTCAACACAAAGACCAATAAAATCTACGTACCCAACACTCCCGGGGGCTTCAGCGAACTCAGCCAAAACATCATTGTCATTGATGGTCGAAGCGTCGCTCCAACGTTCACGTCCGGGCCTCCACCGGCTACGGGCAGGGTCGGAAGTCTGTACTCACACGGATTCGGGGTCAAAGGTTCCCTCAGTTCCACTTTCAAACTTGCCGGAGGCGCGCTGCCGCCCGGATTGACCCTTGGGGCTGAGGGAACCCTCTCCGGAGTGCCTACCACCGCGGGTGCATTTACCTTCAGCGTTTCCGCGACGAATGGTTATAGTCCCGACCCGGTAACGCCAATGTTCACGGTCACCATTAGGCCTGCTGACGTCGCTCATGACTTCAACGGTGACAAGAAACCCGACGTTTTGGCTCGTGACGCGAACGGAAACCTGTGGCTGTACCCAGGCCGGGGCAACGGAGGCTGGCTTCCCCGGGTTCAGGTTGGGCAAGGCTGGAACGTGATGACGTCCATCGTCCCTCCGGGTGACTTCAACGGCGACGGTAAACCCGACGTGCTGGCCAGCGACACCACCGGAGCGTTATGGCTCTACCCCGGCAACGGCAACGGCGGCTGGTTCCCAAGAGTCCAGATAGGCCAAGGATGGGACACCATGACGGCCATCACCGCAGCAGGAGACCTGAATCTGGACGGAAACGCAGACCTCGTCACCCGCGACTCAAAAGGCGTACTTTGGCTCTACCCCGGCAACGGGAAAGGCGGCTGGCTCGCCAGGACCGATGTTGGGTCGGGCTGGAACATCATGACTGCCGTGATAGGCCCAGGCGACTTCAACCCAGACGGCTACCCCGACCTTCTGGCCCGCGACGGCAACGGTGCCCTTCGCCTCTACCAAGGGGCGACGACCTATTACAACGGCGGCCTGCGGCCCTACTACTCCGGTCCCACCCAGGTGGGCACTGGCTGGAACGACATGACCGCTATCATCGGGCCCGGCGACTTCAACGGTGACGGCAACCTGGACCTCCTGGCTCGTGACTCCACAGGAGCCCTGTGGCTATACCCGACCAACGGCCACGGCGGCTGGCAAGCACGCACCATGGTCGGCTCCGGATGGAACACCATGAACATGATCATCTAACCGCCGTAAAAAGAACCAGCCACGAACACATCACGGGCCGTCCGCCACCTCGAAAAAGAGTGCTTCGTTTTCCAGTCGAAGCCCACACGTGTAACAGGTTTACCCGATCGCCGCGCCCCTCCTCGGTCAACCCCAAGGCACCCCCTGATCCACCGACGCCCGGCACGTGACAGGACCACGAAACATCCCCCGGGAGGGAGATCATCGAGGCAGCACCTCCGTCCGGTAAAGGATCCCTTAACGGGCAGTGGTGCGGGCGCTCCTGCTAACGCAGGTCGTCCGATAGCATTGCTCCCAATTGGCCGGCGACGGCGGTGGACTGGTTATCAAGAATCTCCGGAAGGCAGCGCTCGACGATGGTTGGAAAACCTGCACGCCCTGGGTGGTGGCGCCGAGGTGAGTTGAAACCCCGTTTGCTTTTGCTGGGCGTCATCCTGGGGGTGGCCGGATCGGCCGTCTATTTCTTCAGTTTGGGGTGGGGTAGGCCAGTAAGGTTTGGGGACCTCCTATGGGCTCTGTTCGCCTTCTTCTTCATCACGGTAGCCACAGCAGCTCTCGGACTTCTCGTTGCCGGAATCGTCGATGTCTTTGAGCGCGTAGTGCCAGAATCGTCATCCCGATCGAGGCGTGCGATGTTCACAGGTGGTGTAGCACTGGTATCTACATCCGTCGCGACCTTTGCCTTCTTCAGTGCTCTTCCGTTGGTACTGCATGCGGATCGCTGGGTGACGGCTGCTGCCACCGGAATTCTCGGAGGCGCCGCATTTGCCGGGCTTTCCTATGGGCACTCCCAAGAGGTATGACCGCTGGAACAGCGCCCGTTGAAGGATCCCTGAACGGGCACCAGAGCGCCCGGTGATCCACCGGCTTGCGGGCGTGACAGCGGGTAGCCTCACCGGATGCATTAAGGATGCCAGTGCCACGATGGATGCATGCCGTCGACCGACGCAGAGCAGCAACCGGAGGAGACACCCTTGAGCGATTTTCCAGCGCCGCAAAAAGTTAAGGCCGAGTCAGAGCTTGCTCTGTTGAACGGGCGGTATATCCAGGCATGGGAAGAGGCACTGTCTCAGCTACGCCTGAATGCGAAGCGGCGTCAGGCGATACGGAACTACATGGAATCCGCACACCGGATCGCAAAAAAGCGTGTCCAGGTCACGAAGGCTGTGGGAGCCTGGCAGCCGCAGACGCCTCCACTCGTTCCGACTGGAGAGGCCCAGCACATGATCTACGACCTGTACGAGAGCTACTACCAATCCGTCTATAACACCGTGTCGAAGCTTGCAGGCGTAGTCGTCCTGTTTCCCGAGGTCTTCGGTCACCCGCCCGTCCGAAGCATGGAGAAGTTCCTGAAACACTTCGCTGAGCTCGAGCCAGAGTTTGAGGAATCGTGCAGTGTCCTGGAGAAGGCAAGGAAATACAGGACGCTCCTGGACCATCCAGCCGGAGCGCCCGTCTCAAACTGGATGACCTTTCGCACGGCAGACGATAGAGGAATCGTAGTGTTCCACTTCGGAAGCGCAGGAAGAAGCGGAACAATCCCCGAAGGAACCGAACCGCCGCCCAGCTGGTTCCCGTTCGGCGACGCAGATTGGTACATCGACCCACCGTTCGTTCCATACGTTGATGCAGCTCTGACAGAACTAATGGGGCGCCTGTTCCTCAAAATTCAACAGTTCGGAACAGATTAGAACGGCGCAGAGGAGGAACACGGCGTTTTCGGAAGTCGTCTTAGCCACTAGATGTGCGGAAGAGGATCCCCTACCTGGCACCTGCGCTACATCGTTTTGCACTGGCTCCATGCCCGGTGTGAAATCTTGTATTTTGGGGGGTAGCCAAAGGGTGCAAGGTCAAGCCTAGCTTGGGCAACGAGTCCTATTCAACGACGTGAGTATAGGAAGGCCTTCGTTATTCGGGGAAACTCAAGTTGCATTTCTAACAGACCTCCCTTGGAGTACAACTAATCGCCTATCTGAACCCCGTCTACATGAGCTCCTCTCGGGAGATCTTTGGTAGCGGTTCTCAACTGCCCCGTCACCGACCAGTACACCTCAATGTTGCTCAATTCAAGATTGTGCACCTCATCTGCCCCACCCAGGAAGAGCGGCACCGTATAACCGGCACACTCGTCAAATTGCAGGTCTTCTGGGTTCTTTTTTCTCCAATCGCTGAAAAAAGTTGTCAAAAGTGAGCCGTCCGGATCTTGCACAAGCTCACTGTCGTGAAAGGAAGAGAACGGAATTGGAATCTCCAGGATCCAGCCAGTCCCCGGTTCCAGACAAAGCATCTCTGGATCCTTTTCAGGGCGGCGAAGGTCCAAAATAAATTGACGCCCCAGCCAATCGAAGCCAAATGGCACAATCGGAAAGTACAACTCAGGATAGGCCTCACGGATCATCACCGAAGCAGCCTTCGAGGATGAAGCCCCATGCACCCTATACAGCCCTCCGTTAAGGGTGCAGCCGCCATAGCGGCCGAATAAGTAGGCGACGTTGTTCCCCACGCTCTCAGGAGATCCGGGGATTCCATCTGTGACGTCGAACCTCTTACCGAAGATCTCAAGCATGGCAACATCATGCCTCACAAATTCAGCCAGTGAACGGTCCAGCCCCGAGCCCCTACCCGGTTGTGTCACTGCACTTAAGCCGATCCTCTACCGGACGTCAACCGAGGATGAGCGCTGCACTACCGTGAGATCAAGCGCATTCGAGGCCGGGACGACTGATGCCTTCCACTAAACCTGGGTATTCAGACGTCTTGCCCTTCAGCCGCGAGTCGCGTTCTGACGGGCTCAGCGGGCTTCTTGTCAGCGATCGTCGGGGGCCAGTCCACAGGCAGGATATTCGGCGGCTTGGTGGACCTTGTGTCCCAGTCGAACGTCGGGCCAGATCCCACGTTCGGGGCGTTGAGAAGTCGATCACCCCTGCGCCGAAGTTTGTCTTCCGGAATGTCACGACCGTTGAGCCGTAGTCAATCGATCGGAAATCGGCTTCGTCGAACATGAAGGGGGAGAAGGTCGCTTCGTCGAACCGCGTCTCACCGGAGAACGTCGCCTCCTCGAACCACGCCTTCCCGGAGAACGTCGCCTCTTCGAACCACGCCTCGCGGGAGAACGTGGCCCTGCTGAAGCCGGCATCCCCGGAGAAATTAGCACCGCTGAACCATGCATCCCCGGAAAACGTCGCCTCGCTGAAGCGCGCACCCTCGGAGAAAGTCGCCTCGCTGAAGCCCGCATCCCCGGAGAAAGTCGCCTTCCTGAAGCCCGCATCCCCGGAGAACGTCGCCTTGCTGAAGCCTGCCTCGGAGAATGTCGCCTCGCTGAATGAGACATGCCCGGAGAATGTCGCCTCGCTGAACCACGCACCCCCGGAGAACGTCGCCCCGTCGAAGCGCGCACTCCCGGAGAATGTCGCCTCTCTGAACCACGCTTCTCCGGAGAACTTAACACCGTTGAAGCGCGCATCCTCGGAGAACGTCGCCTCGCTGAATGAGACATGCCCGGAGAACGTCGCACCCGCGATGCGGGCTTCGCCGTCGAAACGGCACCCTGAGAAGTCTGAGTCGGTGAGCACGGCATCAGAAAGGTCGATGTTGCATAATGACCAGGAAATTGCAGCGCCTTGGCGAAGGTGTGACGCCAGAACTCGAACGATGGTGGCGCGGACTTCTTTGTCGTGCAGCCGATACTTAATGGTCGTT
Source organism: Paenarthrobacter sp. 2TAF44 (assembly GCF_052114885.1). Classification (NCBI taxonomy): domain Bacteria; kingdom Bacillati; phylum Actinomycetota; class Actinomycetes; order Micrococcales; family Micrococcaceae; genus Paenarthrobacter; species Paenarthrobacter sp. 2TAF44. Next base: position 14,526 of record NZ_JBFRFP010000045.1, read on the forward strand.
TCGTCTGAGGGGCCGTTTGGCGTCTGGCCGGGCTGCTTGATGACGAGCTGAGCAATCCCCGTCGAGTCTCCATCTGAGTTGTATGGGAGACGGAGGTACCCGCAGAGGACGTCGACACATTGCTGGCGCTGGGCTGGAGTTCCTTCGTCGGCGACCCCAGCCATGGCGTAGACGCCGGCCATGCGCACGGCAGGGTCCTCTGAGCCGAGCTGAGCGGCGGCGGCGCCGAACCGTTCGACGAAGATGTTCTCCTCGGTCACCTTCTGTCGACGATAGGCGACGACCAGGGCCACGACGCCGCCTATGCCGCCAGCGATCCATAGGGCGAATTGGATCGGGTACTGGGGGTCCAGCCTCTTAGATTCATCGGGTGGCGCGATGAATCGGATCACCGCGTAGAACAGCGACGCCACGAGGAGCGAAAGGAACACTGTAAGCGTGCAGGCTCGGAAGATTGGATCTGCGCGCCGCCAGAGTGATCTGATCAGCAGACAGGCTCTCGTCCTGGCGATCCACCGGCCAATCTTCTTCACAACGTTGCTCTTCTTCAAGGCTGGTCCCGTGGTCATTGGGTCGTATGGGGATGCCTCGTCCCGGGTCGACATGTCTGAATCATGTCAAGCGGACTGCTGCCTCGGCCGCATTGACGGGCAGCGGGCGAACGCGCCCTTTAGACGGTCGATCACCGTGCCCAAGAAACGCGCCGCCACGTCCCGTGTAGTTACTGGCCCAGACCATGTACGTAAGACCCGCACGATGAAATGCACGATGATGGGGGGATTACTGCAACCTTGTTTGCTATGACTGGAATGAAAATCGGCTATGCCCGGGTCTCGACAAACCACCAGGACCTGACCGCCCAACGAAACGCTCTCCTGGGCCCTTGGTGTTGAACAGAAACAGATCTTCGTCGATCACGGACTGACGGGAGCGAACCGCGTCCGCCCAAGCCTCCGTGAAGCGATGGCGGCAGTCAGAGCCTCCGCCGTCGAAATCGTGACGCGAAAACAGATAACAATCTGGCTGCAGGCGTGAAACCGGCCCTCATTGAGCGAAACGTGAAGCAGTTATTGTGGTAGTTTCCTCTTGAATGTGACCCATGCCATACAAGGGCGGTGTTCACGTGGAGGGGTCTTGGGGGGCCATCACCCCTCATGCCAATTCGTAGCTGACGCCGGCCACAGCCGGGAACCGCGGAAGGACGAGCATTGATCTTTGCCACGATCCAGGGCAGCCGCCCGACATGCTGAAATATCTGACGAAGCGGTCGGGCATCTACCTGATCATGATCTTCCTGACCACGAGCGCGGGCTATTTCCTGGCAGTATCAACGCTCAAACCCGCGGTCCTGGAACAGGAGAAGATCCCGCGGCCAACCCCGGAACAGGTGGCGGCCTCCTTCCGTGGACTCGGCCTGGACCCCGACGCCAGTCCTTGGGAAAGGTACATTGGGTGGCTCGGCGGCATCATCACCCGCTGGGACTGGGGGCGCAGCCCAAACGGGGCATTCGTCAACGCGGAATTCGCTGACCGGGTACTCGTGTCCACTCGCCTGTTTATCGCCTCCATCATCCTGACGCTGATCATCGGCGTCGCGCTCGGCGTTTATTCAGCAGCGCGGCAATACAAGTACCAGGACCGCGTGATCACGTCCTACAGCTACCTGGTGCACATCCTTCCGGCACCGATCGCCTACTTCCTGGTCCAGTTGGGCGCAATCAGCGTCAACGAAACCGTAGGCCAGCGCATCTTTTTCGTCACTGGAATCTCGACGCCGGGGATCGACCCGGGGTGGCCGGCTTTCGTTGACCTTGTGGCCCACTACGCCGTGCCCACCTTCGCGATGACCATCTTCGGTTGGGCCGGTTACCAGATCGCCCAGAGGCAGTATCTCCTGGACAACGTGAATGCTGACTTCGTCCGCACCGCCAGGGCAAAAGGGCTTACCCGCAACCAAGCCATCCGCAGGCACGCCCTGCGGGTGTCCTTCATTCCCGTCGCGCAGAGCATTGCCTTCACCATCCCCGCGATCTTTACCGGCGGCTTCTTTGCGGAGGCGATCTTCGCCTGGCCCGGCATCGGACTGTGGAGTATCCAGTCGATCGGTCTTCAGGACGTCAACGTCGCCACGGCAACATTGGCCTACGGCTCGGTGATCTTCGCAATCGGCGCCATCCTTGCCGACTTCGCGACGACGCTGGTCGATCCGCGAGTGAGGGTCCAGTAATGACGAACATCATTGATCCCATTGCGGAAATCGACGAGTCAAGGGTTGCCGACCAGGACGTCGTGATTGGGAAGTCCCGCATTATCTTCCGTCGTTTCATGCGGAACCGTACCGCCGTCGCCGGTTTGTTCATCTTCCTGGCACTGTTCCTCTTCTCCCTGTTCGGCGGGTTCCTGACCCCCTGGAACAAAGACACCATTGATCCCCTCAACATCGGCATGGGACCATCACCGGATCACTTCCTGGGTACGTCGCAGGCCGGCATTGACCTTATGGCGCTCATCGTTGAAGGCACACGGATCTCCATCTTTATCGGCCTGATCGTTGGCGGCGTATCTGTCCTGATCTCCGCCGTCTACGGCTGCACCATGGCGTTCTTCGGCGGCAAAGTGGACGCCGTGATGTTGTTCATCCTTGAAGCCCTCATCATGATGCCGGCCATTCTGGTGGTCGCAGTGGCCACTAGTGGTGGCGGGGGACTCAAGGACCTTCCCAGCTGGCTCCTGCTGATCATCGTGCTGCTGTTCTTCAGCTGGATGGGCACCGCCCGCCTGGTGCGCTCCTTGTCGATGTCCCTCATGCAGCGGGACTACGTCAAAGCCGCCAAGTACATGGGTGTTCCCTCCCGCAAAATCGTATGGCGTCACCTCGTCCCCAACATCGGCTCACTCCTGGTCCTGGATTTCACCCGCGGTATTACGGGCGCAGTGCTGGCCGAAGTGGCGTTCTCCTTCATCGGCATCGGCATCAAGCTCCCCGATGTCAGCCTGGGAGTCCTGATCGGCCAAGCCACCGGCCAGGTGTCCTCGTTCCCGTGGATGTTCTGGGTACCGCTGACCGTCATGTTCCTCCTGACCGGTTCGCTCGCCATGATGAACGACGGCCTCCGAGACGCCTTCGACCCCAGCTCCAGTTCCATCGGTCGGGCCAAGACCAAGACCGCAAAGGCTGCCAAATGAGCACCAACATCTCCCACACGCCTGCAGAGCGACTTCGCGACGCCGGGCTCTACGCACCCGGCGACGCGGTCCTTAGCGTCCGGGACCTCAACGTCCGCTTCAATTCCGAGAACGGCGTTGTCCACGCAGTGCGCGGCGTCGATTTCGACCTTATGCCGGGCAAAACCCTGGGCATAGTGGGTGAATCGGGCTCAGGAAAGTCCGTCACGTCCATGGCCATCATGGGACTCCTCCCCGAGACCGCTGACATCTCCGGTTCGGTGCGCTACAAGGGCAAGGAACTCCTCGGCCTGAGCGACAAAGCGATGTGCAAGCACCGTGGCAGCGATATCGCCATGGTGTTCCAGGATCCCCTCTCGTCGCTGACCCCCGTTTACACGGTGGGGAACCAGATCATCGAGGCCCTGACCGTCCACAACCCCACCATGAGCAAACAGGCCAAAGAAGCCCGCGCCGTCGAACTTTTGCGAATGGTGGGCATCCCGAGCCCCAAGGACCGGCTGAAGGCGTTCCCGCACGAATTCTCCGGCGGCATGCGCCAGCGCGTGATGATCGCCATCGCAATTGCCAACGATCCGCGGGTTCTCATCGCCGATGAACCCACGACGGCGTTGGACGTCACCATCCAGGCGCAGGTGCTGGAAGTCCTGCACACCGCGCAAGAGGAGACCGGCGCCGCCGTCGTCATGATCACCCACGACCTCGGCGTCGTAGCGGGCATGGCCGACGACATCATGGTCATGTACGCAGGTAAGCCGGTGGAAACCGGGACTGTGGAGGACATCTATTACAACCCGCGCATGCCCTACACCATGGGTCTCCTCGGCGCCGTTCCACGCGTTGACACCGCCAACAAACAGTCACTGGTTCCCATCGAAGGCACGCCGCCCAACCTGACCCTGCCCGTAACCGGCTGCTCGTTCGCGCCGCGCTGCCCGCTCGCCAGCGATGCCTGCCTGCACGGTGAGCCCGAGCTCTTTTCGGTCCCGGGTTCCCAAGGCCACAGGGCAGCGTGTATCAAAACGGACGAGCTGTCCGGCGAGGCGGACGCGCACCAGATTTTCCAGGTGCCGCCCAAGCCCGTTTCAAAGTTCGACGGCGTCGCACGCCGTGAGCGCGACAAGGTCCTTGAGCTCAAGGACGTGAAGAAGCACTTCCCTCTGCTCAAGGGCGCGTTGATCAAGCGCCGGATTGGCACGGTCAAGGCCGTTGATGGCCTGAGTTTCGACATCCGGGAAGGCGAGTGCCTCTCAATCGTCGGCGAGTCCGGTTGCGGCAAGACCACTACGTTGCTGGAGATCATGGAGTTCCACCCGGACCAAGTGGGTGAAGTGGTCATCGGCGGCGTGAGCAACAAGGTAGCCACCGACTCCAAGACCAAGATGGCCATGCGCAAGGAAATGCAGATGGTGTTCCAGGACCCCACGGGTGCACTGGATCCGCGCTTCACGGTGTACGAAGTCCTGACCGAACCGCTGGAAAACCTGGGCATGCCCAAGGCCGCCGTACGGAAGCGGATCATGGAACTCATGCGGCTCGTGGGCCTGCAGGCGGATCACGTCAATCGATTCCCCAACCAGTTCTCCGGAGGCCAGCGCCAGCGCATCGGCATCGCCCGGGCGCTCGCAGTGAATCCCAAACTCGTGGTCCTGGATGAACCCGTCTCTGCTTTGGATGTCTCCGTCCAAGCCGGCGTTATCAATCTGCTGGACCAGCTTCGCGCCGAACTGGGCCTCAGCTACCTGATGGTTGCCCACGATCTCTCCGTGGTTCGCCACATCTCGGACCGCGTAGCCGTGATGTACCTGGGCAAGATCGTGGAAACCGGCGATGTGGATGAAGTCTTCGACAATCCGCGGCACCCCTACACCAGGGCCCTGCTCTCTGCTATCCCCGTACCGGATCCCAATCTGGAACGTACACGTGAACGCATCATTCTGCAGGGCGATCTGCCCAGCCCGCTTGATGCGCCAAAGGGTTGCAATTTCGCAACGCGTTGCCCCGTATTCGCCGCACTACCTGCCGCCAAGCAGGAGAAGTGCCTTACTCTGGAGCCGCCACTTGCTTCAGAAGGTCAACAGGAGTTTGCATGCTTCTTCCCGGATGGGGAAATAGATGCCGACATGCTGGTGGTGCATGCCTGACGACAAATGACTCATTGATTGAACCCTGTATTCAATTCGTAAAGATTTCCAGTCGTAAACATGAAGGGCAAACCATGAAGAAGTACACGACGATCGGCGGCGTAGCAGTTGCAGCAGCACTATTGCTGACCGCTTGCGGCGGGGGAACGCCGTCGGGTCCGGCCTCCCAGAAGGCCGAAGAAGCTGGCGGCGACATCAGCAAGCTCATTAGCGTTAACGCCAAGGAAGCCAAAGACCTCCAGCAGGGCGGCACTGTCACCCTTGCTGTGGGCAGCATTGGCCCGGACTTTAACGGCTTCTCCAATGTGGGCAACAGCGCAGACAACTCGGCGCTGATGACCCCGGTTAATACGGCTTCCATCAATAGCGGCGGCATTGGCGGCTGCTGGAAGTTGGACTTCAACGGCAAAGCAGAGCCCAACAAGGACTTCTGCGAAGACGTCAAGAGCGAAGTCAAGGACGGCAAGCAGACCATCACCATCAAGGTCAACGACAAGGCGACCTGGAACGATGGAACGCCGATTGACGTCAAGACCTTCGAGAACACGTGGAAGATGCTGAAGGGCGACGACAAGTCAATCGACATCGTTTCCGCCGGCGCCTACGCATTCGTTGACTCGGTCAAGTCCGGCGCCAACGACAAAGAAGTCATTGTCACCACCACCCAGCCGGTCTTCCCGCTGGAAGGCCTCTTCTTCGGCCTGATCCACCCCGCAATCAACACCCCGGAAATCTTTAACACGGGCTTCGCCGGCAACATGCACCCCGAGTGGATGGCCGGCCCGTTCAAGGTTGAAAACTACGACACCACTGCAAAAACGGTCACCATGGTTCCCAACGACAAGTGGTGGGGACAGAAGCCGGTCCTCGACAAGGTCGTCTGGCGCCAAATGGAACCCAGCGCTACGATTGCCGCCTTCAAGAACGGTGAAATCGACGCCGCCAATGGCCGTACGCTCGGCCGCTACAAGCAGCTCGAAGGTACCAAAGACGCTGACGTTCGTCGTGGCCAGCGCCTGTTCGCAGGTGGCCTTAACCTGAACGCCAAGCGCCCGGCCCTTACTGACGTTGCCGTGCGCAAGGCGATCTTCACCGCAGTGGACCGCAAGGCCATCCGCGATGTCCGCTTCAACGGCCTGAACTGGTCCGAGGAAAGCTCGGGCTCCATGATGCTCATGCCGTTCTCGGAGTACTACAAGGACAACTACCCCGTGAAGGACACCGGAGCTGAGCAGGCCAAGAAGGTCCTCACGGATGCTGGTTATGCCCCGAATGACAAGGGCATCATGGCGAAGGATGGCGTCCCCGTGGCCTTCAAGATCACCAACTTCGGCGACGACCCCACCACGGCCGCAACCTCGCAGACCCTGCAGAAGCAACTCCAGGCTGCCGGAATGGATGTCTCCATCGACCAGCGCGGTGACGCTGACTTCGGCAAGGTCATTGGTGGCCGCGAGTTCGACGTAACCATCTCCGGTTACACCGTGGGCGCGGATGCCACGGACGCCGTGAAGCAGTTCTACGATTCATCGACCAACGAAAACGGTCTTGGCGATGCTGAGCTCGACGCCGAAATCAAGCGTCTTGCGACTATTGCTGATGACGCTGAGCGCAACAAGGCTGCCATGAACGTTGAGAAGAAGCACATGGAGAAGTACTTCTCCATGGGCACCGTCCTCAACGGCCCGGAGATCCAGTTCGTGCGCACGGGCCTGGCCAACTATGGCCCGTCCCTCTTCAAGAGCCTGTCCAACGTCCCGGACTGGACCACTCTTGGTTGGGAAAAGGGCGCCAAGAAGTAACGCTCTGCTCTGGGCCTAAGAACACCGGAGGGCTTAGACACAAGAAGGCCGGGAGCTTCCCTGAACTGTTCATTGGTTCGGGGGCGGCTCCCGGCCTTTCCCGTGCCATCCCTCTCTCACGTCCAACGGCCTTTCCTGCGCTCGTCAAGTTTTTGAGACAGTTTCGTTGGTGTTAGGCGGCCAGGGGTTCCTGGGCGCGGTTGTAGTGGTTTGCGTGGGCGGCGGCCGGTGGGATGCCGCCGGCCCTGCGGTTGGGACGGCGGCGGTTGTACCAGCCTTCGATGT
>NZ_JBFRFP010000046.1:0-13924 GCF_052114885.1 Paenarthrobacter sp. 2TAF44
GTTCACCTCGGTCACGGACCTGATGCGCAAGATCCGGCAATTCATCACCGGCTGGAACAAACGCAGCCACCCCTTCACCTGGACCAAATCACCCGAAGAAATCCTGGCGAAAGCCAAGCCAAAGACAACTTCAAACACGCGGCACTAGGCAGTCTGGTCTGCCTTTCTCTGAGTCTGAGTCCCCACGTGACGGAGGCGCCGAAGATAACTGCCACAGATCCAGAAATGAAGTACCTGGACTGGGATCTCTCTTTGATAACAGGGCTTGCAGACGTGGGGTGCTATGCCCGGATTAGAGATTGAGATGAACTCCAACAACAATGACACCCGCGATCGTAGGATCAAGCAAGATACGCGCGCCTGGGCGAAACTCGTAGGAACGAATTACACCACCGCGCTGCGCCAGACCGAGTCACCACTTGTTCAAGGGTTCCTCGGCGAAAGGGTCAGCGCGCGGCAACTGATTAACACCTTGAAGGACCACCCTCACATCGGTGCCGACGATGGCGACTTCGTCCTCGGCGAGGCTGGCTACTATGCAGACACACAGTGGAGCTTCAACGGGAGCAGCGACTTTATTGAACTGGCCCTACTCACCGACTTCCTGCGGATGTTCACTCCCATCGCGCCAGGGGAAACGTCAGAGGTGAGCAGCTACTCCCTGAAGTACACCGCCGAAAAATTCCTTGCGCCACATTGCTCCTACGTCACCAACGGTCGACTCATCTGGGCGGCGGCCGCTCTGGATCTTCCGATGGTCGAGCAAGAGGGTGGACTGAACCTCATGATCGGTGTGTCTGAGCTCGAGCATGACTACGTCAAGCGCATGGTCAGCCCGGGGAGCTCCAAGCCGCAAGGGCACCAGCACCGCCCCGCTGGATACATGCACTTGCAGACAGCACTTGAGCAGTGTGCAGCGGGTGAGCCTGTCCTTGATAGGTGGGAACGACCGGAGCCAGCGACTGAAGTTTTGCCCTCCATGAGTGGTTGATCCAGCAGGCTGACCGCGATGACGCTGTGGGTGTTCTCGCCAGCCACTACTCCGCGAGCATCCAGAGCAGCGATCACCGCACCGCTCGTACCCCCAACGAGCTGCTGGACATCCTCGGAGAAGTTTCGGCTTGGTCCGGGATCCTCAACTCGGCAGAGGAAGCGATCGTCGAGTGGGCCAGGGTCTCGCTACCGTCACAGCGCGCGGATATGATCATTCGCACTGCGTCTATCAGCAGCAGTAAAGATGACACCCAGGGATGGGGTGCGGGTCCAGGGACGATCGAGCGCTATGGGTCCCTGTGCCCCTGCGGCGAAGGGAAGGTCATCAGGGAAAATGACAGAACACCCGGCTTCCGAGAACATGATCACTGGATCGACTGTGACAAGTGCCGCAAAGAATAGGACTTCGTCTCTGGTCTTTCCGTCGCCGAATGGCGCTTGGAGCCCAAGCCCAGCAGCGATGAGAGCTAGTAGTCGATAAATGTGAACCCTGAAACAGCGGCCCCACATGATCTTCGGATCGTGGGGGGGTGCTCGGAGCTGTCGTCCCACAACTGACATGCCCTGGGTTCTACCGTGTCGTCATGACACATAATGACCAGTATTTGCTCAGCAAGCTCTTCACACGAAGTCCCTTCTTCGTCCCTGGTGCCCCGGACCAAGAAGCGGCGGAGATCATCTACGCCGGAGCTGCCAAAAACCTTCACGGCGAAACAGTGCCGGCAGCACGAATCCAACGGCTCGACTACACGCAGGAAGGAAGGACGCTGCGCGCCGAAGTCGGCCAGCCGGAACCTCACGGCGAAGGAATCGTGATGGCGATCTACGGGCCGTCCTCACGACGGAACCTATACTACGTAGTTACCCTGAACCGCGGCATGTACGCAGCGGATCCACTCATGGTTGGTCCCAATGAAGCGAACAGAGTCTACGAGTTCCTGGCTGACTGACGTTCCTTGCCAGCTCCTAACCCGAAATGACTTCGGACTCTACTTCCCGGTCACGGGGGCCGGGGAGGTCCTTGGGAATCAGATCGGCATCTTCTGGATGGTGAAAGATCCAATTGCGGGCGTTAGCGGTCGTATGTCTGTTGAAGAGCTGCGCCCACTTAGTTGAGCCAGTCTGTTCGTAGTCATGCCGACCGGCAACAATGTCCTCTGCCACCGCTTCCGGTTCCTGTTGCTTCTGGTCAACCATCTCAGCGAAAACTGGCCCAGGATGACTCAGGAGCAGTCCGACATCTCGCGTCAGAGGGACCGCGATCCCCCAGGCCGTCCCAACCCCCACTCCTCGGAACACGTCTTTCAGTTCCGGGTCACGCACCAGTGCAACCGGCGTATCGCACGTCAGCAACTTCTTGCGGTTGAACCGGATAAGGGTCCATGGGCGCCCAACAAAATAGAGCAACAGTTCGGGAACCAGTTCGAGTATGTGGCGAATGTGACCCAAGGGAGTTGTTCCCATGGTTATCCCATCCGCCTCAGCTGCCTGCTGCACCAACCGATCCACCACGTCGTCATCAAACTCTTTGCCCGACTTGCTCAGCGTGTCTCGAACACCGTCCGCACCCATTTGGGAAACCACCTTGGACAGAACTGTTCCGTGCATCTGATCCATTGAAGTTCTGGTGTCCGGACCCCTGAGGAACTGAAAGGTTAGGAAGGTACCAAGGATCTCCCGGTCTTCGCGGGACAGTGGCCAGCTCCCTTCTACTGCCTTCTTGATGACGGCGGATGCATCACCTTCCAACTGGGAGAGGTCTTTCTCAAACACATCCGCCCCATGGGGGTGGCCGGTCAAAGCGTAAAAGTTTTTCTGGACCGTTGCATGGGTGGTGGGTATGACCAGCCGCTTTCCGTCGCGTCCAGCGGCCCCAATTTGTGCCGTGCTGTCTGCGCTGTCCTTAGAACCGAAGCCATTCAGATAGAACTTCGGAACTGTGTGATGCCGCTTGCTGACCCCCATGTTGACCGTACCTTTCTTTGATCCTCTCCAAGCCCAACAGTGACTATTGTCGCTGTTGCCTCAGAGCAGGATCGTCAACGCTCGTCCGCACGCAGCGAGGGCGCAGTCTACGTCCCATGTTGTGGGCCGATCGCGGCCACTTTGTCGCCACGTCTGTGGCGCCGTCATATAGCCAAGAGCTACGCCTTCCGCATACCAGACCGTCCAGGGTGTGGCACTCTAATCTGTGGATGAGCGAGGAGACTGATGGCGCCCAGAAAGGTATGATACATCCAATTCCGGGAGGAAGTGCGCAGGTACAACCCAAGTGATTTGATCCCATTCCTTGCTGCTCAGGCAGCGAGGCGCCAGGGCTTGACCACCTCCTCGGATGACAACTGGCCAACGGGTTCCCTCCTTGGTTCTTTGCCGCCGCTGCACGGGATTCCTTGGTATACGGAAACAAATATCGAGAAAGACATGACCGAAGCTGAGTTCATCAACATGCGGAACCTGCTTACGGAGTCCCACGACAACCCCAAAGACGGCGCCTCGATGACCGAGGAAGACTTGGCAGTGATGCTGGGCCGGTATGTCTATGAGCAGTTTCCGTACCAAAGCTCCGTGATGGAGGAATTGGCCAGGCCTTACACGGATCAAACGGAAAAATATGCAACAGACTCAACCATCAATCGCACGGTCCTCGGGTTAGGCTCTGCCCATGAAACGAATCTTGGGGGCTGCCGGCGGTGTCCTGCTGGCCATTTCACTCAGCGGATGCGCCCCGACGTCAGAAGCAAGCGCACAAAGCTCATCGGCCTCACCTACGCCCACCAAATCCCAAATCGAACAAGCGCTTGATACCTGCAAGGTGAAGAGCGGCGAGTACGCCCGCATCGGTGATGGTGGATACACCATCACCATGCAGGGCGAGCCTAAGAACAGTTATGTCGGATTACCGGTAACGGATCTTGCCTGCATTCTGAAGGCGGTAAAGATCCCGGACAGTGTTGTGGCCGAGATCGACTCCACGCGAGCGCTTGACGGCACGCAGAAGGACTCCTGGGACAAGTTCCAGGCATCCTGGACTTATCATCCGGACAATGGCCTCAGGATCATCGTCACGGAGTCGAAGTCAGCTCTTCCCTGAAGGCGCTCAGCTCGACGAAGTGTAGCTTTCGCGGGGAAAAGTCGACGTCCGAGCAGATCGCCGCCGCCTTGAATGGGTGGGTCAAGGTAGTTGCCCCTACTTCCCACGCAGCCTTCGCTTACAGGTACCGTCCGGTCTAAACGCGCCGCTAAAATCCGGGCGGCCGCGCCACCTGCCTAGGATGACCAGCCTAAGTGCTGTGGCGTGCCACTCGGGATGCGAAACAGGATCACTTAGTGTCGGGCATGGCCGGTTCATCGTGGCAGCATTCAAGCATCACTCCCAGAACGCCGCTACCCCAGACCATCAAGATTTACCTTCCGCAGGGTGATCCGGCGGGTATCCGGATGGCTGAGATCACCACGTACAGTAAGGGTTTTCGAGGTGCCGCGGCCGCTCCTGAGGGACTTCCGGGATAGGCCGGAGTCCAAGCAGGTGGCCGTCTACTTCTTGTTCGGATAATCCTCGTCGGGACTGCAATCCTGCTACATCTGACAGACCGGCAGCGTTGGTGACAGGCTCAAGCAGCACTCGGACACGAAGGACTTCTGGGACCGCGCGCTGGTCGAAGTGTCACTGACCAACGCCTGGACAAACACTCATAACGGATATATGGAACGGCAGGCGATCCAGAATGCCCGGCAGGCAGGACGGTATGAGCTGCACAACGGCAATGAGGCATCGAACCCGCATACGCCGGCGCCCCTGGAATCCGACTGCCGGGAGTATCTGGAAACCATCGCGGTTCTCTTGACGACCCTGGGGTACCCCGTCCTGGAGCCCGTCCGCGAGATCAGCCTGGCCGGCACGCCCGGGGGAGAGGGTGCTCCTGAAACTCTATTCTTCAGGGAGGGCGGCACCGACGCCGGGGCCAGACCCACCACCGAGCGTTTGCTCGTCCCTGCGGGTCAGTCGGTAAAGCCACAGCCCGCCCATCCCTTTCGGCCTCATTGGCGCGCCGCCGGGTGGCATTGGTCGAACAGGGCATTGCCGAGGTCCGCGGTGATGAGTATGTCTTCGTCAAAGACCACCTGTTCAGCAGCCCCAGCACCGCGGGTGCCATCGTCATCGGCGGCAGCATCAACGGGCGGATCATTTGGAAGGCCGCGGACGGACGCAGCTTCCAGCAGCTTGAAGACCAGTCGCTCGGCGTCACACCTGACATCAGGAACGAAGGTCCGGGCACGGTCGCGGGAGACAGCAGTGAGATAGATGGCGGGAGAATGTGGGCAGCAAAATATGTGTTGACGACGGACCAAACAGGCAATTCATGCCAAGTCGAACTTCACGTTCAACAACTCCGCGAAGCAGGGTATGAAGTTCGTGAACCAGATGTCGACCATCATGCTCCGTGCATACAACGCAGAAGCCGAAAACTGTGTAAAAACGGTCAAGGCCGGCAATCTGGCAACGGCGACAGCTCGCCTGACGAAGGCAAAGGAACAGATCGAGCGGCAAGGTACGATGATCAATCTGCGAGTCGACGAGACCTATCACCACCTGCGCATCCAGGAAATGGTCCTCGCTACAGAACACCTTCAGGTCCTTGCCGGTGAGAAGGAAATGGAGCGCGCCCGCCGCGAAGAGCTGCGCGAACAAAAGAAGGCCGAAGCTGAACTGGCGGCGGCCCGGGAGACCTTGCCAAGGAACGCGCCATGCACCAAGCAACCCTGGACGCACTGATAGCCAACGGCGACCTCGAAGGTGCCGAACGCATGGGGGCAAAAATTGCTGAGGATGAGCTTGCCCTGGCTGACGTGGAACGGCGAGCTGCTAACATCCGTGCCGGTTACGTTTACGTCATCTCCAACATCGGCGCTTTCGGAGAGAACATGGTCAAGATCGGCATGACACGCCGGCCCATGGACAGGGTCAACGAACTCGGAGATGCGTCCGTGCCCTTCCGCTTTGATGTACATGCGCTCTTCTACTCCGACGATGCGGTTGCCACCGAAGCCATGCTGCACAGGACCTTCGCGGAACAGCGCGTCAACAAGGTCAACCTCCGCCGTGAGATCTTCCGGGTCACCCCGCACCAAGTCCTAGAAGTGCTGAAAGAACACCACGTCGAACTCGTCGAATTCACCGAACTACCCGCCGCCGAAGAATTCCGCCTCAGTACTCCAGAGGCCGACGCCCTGCCTGTGTAACGGACAATCGCCGATTTGCTGGTCGGAGGACTGTTAGCGCGATTGGACTGGTGCCGTCGTTCAGGGCGTGTCGTAGGTGCTTTTATGGCACAGACCAAGGCCATGTCCGGCCGGCTAAATGTGGAGAGTTGCATACAGGTCAGAGGTGCATCCTAGCGCCGAGGGGGGAATCGCGTGCATCAGTCGAGGCGTCGGACGCATTCGTGAAGGGCCGCCGGGAGGGACCCGTCAACCCTGCATTTATGCCAATTATGTGTTCTTTGGCCTCGTCGAGACGATGTCGATCAACTCATCGGCACTTAATCGGCCGCGGCGCCGACTCAAACCTTTGAAGACGGAAGTGCCCCCGGTTGATATGACGTAGTTGCTACGCTCGCGGAAGATTTTTGGTGTCTTGGCGGATTGAATCCGTTTGCCAGATGGGACGGATTGCTTGCTAAGTGCATTGTCGTCGTTCATTGCTTGGCTCCTCCGCGTTGCCTTACTGGAAGCTTACGGGCTTTGGTCATTCTTCCACCACCAGCTTGGGGCCAAGGAATCTAACTCGTATCCAAAAGGTGATCGTGACGATGCATAATGCATATACGGCGAGCCACACAACCTGCCAAACCCACGGGGACAGGGGGATTGCAGCGAGACCTGCCACGAGAAATATCTGGGCTACTCCGAGGACCAGCAGGTAGCGAAGAGGCGCAAGAGCCTTTAGGGCAACTCGATTTTCGGATCTAACCACGACCCAGGAAAGCAGAAGTGCCGGACCGGTCAGCATGATTGGGACGGCGGGCGAGGGGATGGTGAAGGCTGAGCCCAAGAGACTGGGTTCCCAAAACCTTGCGAAAAGACTGAAGATAACGCCGATGGAGATAACGATCACTGCGACGTCGGTAACAAGTTGCATCCCATGTCTCGTTGGGCGAACGTGGAACCGTGCCGTTCCTTGGGCAAATCGGTCGGCGTCAGTCGTGTTGAGGTGCGCTAAAGGGCGCGGACGGCTCTGCGTTTCGCTGATCCAAGATGTCACGTCGCTCGAGGAGTCCAAACGCAAGGTTAGGGACTCGATATGCGTTCCTTCCGGCGCTTCAACCTCAAGATGCTGGCTTCGGGCCAATCCTAAGTCAGGGATGTCAACCTCGTAGAGCAGCGCGTTCCCCCTAGTCCGAGATGACGCTTTCAGCTCGTCTTGGCTGCTCGAAAATTTTAGGATAGCTCGCCGGCCCAACCAGTCATCGCCAATAACCGCAAACAATATGAAGCTGCTTATTAGAGTTTCTGCAAGCTGATCGAGCAGCTCGGTGACATCGTCTGAGATTCCCGTGGGGACGAGCAGTGCGGAACGGGCTGGTGTCAACCAGTCGTTGTACGCTTGCCATGCCTCGTCTCTAGACTCA
Source organism: Paenarthrobacter sp. 2TAF44 (assembly GCF_052114885.1). NCBI lineage: Bacteria > Bacillati > Actinomycetota > Actinomycetes > Micrococcales > Micrococcaceae > Paenarthrobacter > Paenarthrobacter sp. 2TAF44. Next base: position 7,626 of record NZ_JBFRFP010000046.1, read on the forward strand.
TTCCGACTGAAGGCTAGCTTGCGAGCTACGGCCCACGACTGTTCCTCATTGTCGTCCGTGAGGCCAAGATTCGTTGCTGCGGCAAAGAACAAGCTGGCCGCCAGCTCGCCGTTATCAGATGAGCTGAGTATTGGGATGGATCTGCCATCGGGTCCTTCAGTGTCCAGACCACGCAAAGGGCCTTTCTCAAGCCAACCGAGGGGAACCGCTACTTGGCCTTTTCCGACGACTATGGCCCATTTCCTGGGAACTGTGGCGTCGAGGCTCACGGACCTTCGTGTTTCCCCCGCAGCCGTTAGGTCGAGCTTGTCTACCCGCCGGTGTATCCACTGCTGGGAACGAAGGATCAGATCCAGCACCTTACGACCATCATCTACTGACGCCAAGCTTGCTCCTTCTGGATGAGTTGGGACTCGTCCAAGATTAGTGGCATACGGGAGGAAGGGATGGTGACTGCATTCAAGCCGCGCTCTCTGTCCTAGCTTCGCTCGAAGTCAAACTGTCGGGCCCAAGGAGTAGTGTCCCGATTTGTGGCGAATAAGTGCCGGCAATAACGATTGGGGAAAAGGATGAGAGAAGAACATAGTGTCAGGGTTGTTTTCCGTTGCAGAACTGGTCATGAGCACGAGCTTTGCGTTGACGTTCAGCGAGGCGTGCCGCCCGAGCTGCGGTGCCCGCCCTCACAGCCTCAAGGTTACGGTGCTAGCAACGTCACGGGGTGTCCTATTCCGGCAGATCTTCGCGAGAGGGTACAAAGGGAGCTTCGCGATTCATTGCAGGAGAACAAGCGACGTGGGTCCGTCGTAATTCATGAGTAAGGCAGCGAACAGGGGACCCTCATCAAGGTTCTTAGCGGCCGTGCTGATATCGCCTTGGGCTTTTTTGTGTCTAGGCGCCCGTGCGAAATCCGGTTATTCAGGTCATGGGACGCCTCATGTGAAGGAGAAGCTCTGATGGAACTAACTCCACAATCTCTGGAACTTGGGCCCCGGACCGGCTTGTGAGAGCTGCCGGGAGGTCTTAGAGGGGCTATGGCATCACCAGGCCTATCCAGAGAGCGCACAGCCGGTGTGTGCAGATTCGATATCTGTCAGGATGGGCGTGGACATTGTCCACACTTCTGGTCTCGGACTGCCTCGTATAGCCGCAGGACTGGCCCGGTTTCCGCATGTTTCCGCAACTTCCCAGCAATGCCAAGGCCTGGAATCCCATTCGAGTCCCACCTCGGGCACGGCATACCCCCTCGTCAGAGGGGTTTTTGCTTTAACGTGTGTACATTCTGGTTGGTCAGGTCCCACTGACACCGGCCGCGGAGTGGGCCGGGCGCCGCGGGTCGGCTGTTTGGTTGTGGGAGCGGGTTCAAGGTCGTGGCGATCCGGCCCGCCGCTTGCTCTGAACTGGCGTTATGCGTCCCTCTCTTGGTGCGTCGGGTAGGTCGGGGTTGGCCTACAGCTCTTCATGGGTAGGGGTGCTGAGCACGACATGACTTCGCGATCCTTCGTCAGAGACGCTAGTTTCGGCTCGTTCCTGGTATGAGGAGACGTGGCTGATCGATGCTTTGTCAGGCCAAAGGAGGGGTCGACATTGTCCACACTTAAATCTTCTTTATTGCGGTTGACTGTGGCTATCACTGTCCCCTCCTACGGCCTACGTTTACTCATCGCATATAAGTGGCCCTAGCGACATGACGGCGATCCGCAAGCTACGTTCGACCGAGCGTATTCATGATCCCGTGGTTCCCTTCACCCTTTTGTTGCCGTGTCTTTTTCTGCGGTTGGTGGTTGTGGGGGTCGTTCTGGTAGGGGACCACACGCTGGGCTGAGGGGCCGGAGTGCAACTTGGGGAACCGGGCGCCGGGGCGAAAACGTCAGTCGGAGGCAATGCTTCGATGTTTCAATGAAGGAGCTTGCGGTTCCGGGGCCGGCGCGGTAGCGCCTTGGTTGCGCGGAGGACCCGCCCAGCGATCATGGGGCATATCAGAATGACAAGCAGCGATAGAACTTCCGCTTATCTATCGAAGCGAAGGAAACGAAGCGGCATGAATTCGGCGTCAGCAATGATTCCGTTCGCAGGGCGCCGCTTACGTTGTTCCCGCCCATGCTAGGTCGCTCCCGGCCGACCACAGAGTTTGGACGTGTTTTAGCCCGAGGGCTGTTGATCCCTATTGGCCAGGGGCGGTGCCCGCGGTGAACGGGGCCGTTTCCTTGAGAAAGGGTACGGAAGGGTGGATGCCCTCGTGGATGTTACGCCCGCCCATTAGTACGGCAGATATTTCTGCTGCGACAGCGGCAGAAATCGATGATTTGGTTCGCGCGGCGGCTTCGATTGCGATGATGACCGTTCACGGCCTCAGCGCCACGACGTCAGGGCCACTGCGTCGGAAAATGCGGTCGCTGTCGACGCTTTTAGCCTTGGTTTGGCTCCTACTGGTCTCGTATCGGCAAGGATCACGTTTTCGCGGATTCCGCAGTGTTCGTAAGGACTCGAGTGCAGTTCCATGCTTCCGCTGCATTTATGGGGAAGTGATCCGAAGCCGCCGCTACCAATGGTGTTGGCGCCATAGGAGCTACCCCCCCGAAACGGCACTCCCAGGGTAGGGTGTGCCTTAGCCGACGAAGGGGTCACGATGAGCTACAAATATCGAACTGTTCGGGTTCGCGGTACCGAGCTGGTTGGGACAATTGCGAGGAAGCACGGGAGTGCGGCTGAAATCTACGAAACGTCCAAAGACCTGAGCACATCAGTAGTTCCTGTGTTCTTCGAGGCAACGGGCGAGATCCGCTTTTTCGACAGGTCAGTGCTGGAGGACGTTGTGGCACCAGCCAGTTAACCCGCCTAGGCATACCGGGGCGGGCACGCGGGCTTGGCCCGTGGGACCCATTTCATGGGCAAATGAGGGTGTGCACAATCATTACTGTCCACACTTTCGCCGTCGGAGCACGTCGCACATCGGTTGGACTGCTTCGGATTCCGCATGTTCTCGCAGGTGCCCGTTGTTTCCAAGGCCTGGAGTCCCGTTCGAGTCCCACCTAGGGCACTGTGTTGTCGCAGGTCGGCAGCCTGTTGGCCGGTGGGCGTGGCCAAATGTTTACGAATGGGCCCTTCGGGGCCCTTTTTTCGTTGGCCGTTTGTGTGACCTGGTTGCTCCTTCGGTTGCAGGGGAGTGAAGTTGCTTGTCACCTATTCATGGCGTAAAGGGTCGCAACAGCATGACCGACGACCCGGCCAAACTTTCCGCCTGGTGTTCATTACTGGAGGGCCGCAGCCCTCTGGGGCCCCTTGGCCCGGAGCATGGGGTTTGGACGCTGTCCACACTTTGCTGCGAAGCCCGATTGCATAGCTTCTGGTGGCCACCGCTCTTAATTTCGTCCGGTGCCAGATGCAGTCAACAATGGAATGGTGATTCAAGACACGACGGAAGTTGCTGGTGAAACTGCTTTGCCGGGCCTTTCCGATTCTGCAGACAGGGCTCTGAAGCTTGAGCTCGAGGAACTTCGTCTCGACAATGCCCGGTTGCGGAAGTTGTTGGAGCTCACGGAGGCCGAGTCCAAGGGGGCTCGCCTAGCTCAACCCGCCATTCCCGCAGTGATGCACCATGGCGTCGTGACTATGGATTCGCCCCCGGAAGCGAAAGTCCGTCTCTTCCAGGATTTGTTCCGGGCTCGAAGTGATGTTTATGCAGTCAGGTGGGAAAACTCACGGGACGGCCGTTCGGGCTGGGTTCCGTCGGTTGCCGGTGGCTGGCGTAAGGGCGCTAGTATCGCCGGCGCTGGTTTCTTGCCGCTTACGCCATTCGTTGTCGCTGACCATTTGCGGGGGCTGCAGCATATTGGGCTGTATCCCTTGACTGAACAGGACACTTGCTGGTGGGTCGCGGCGGACTTTGACGGTAGTGCCGCCATGTTGGATGCGCTGGCGTACGTAAAGGCGGCCCGCTTTCGGGGAATTCCGGCAGCGTTGGAGGTTTCCCAATCCGGACGTGGCGCGCACGTGTGGATCTTCTTCAGCACGGCGATGCCGGCGACGGTCGCGCGCCAGCTTGGCACCGGCCTCATCCATGAGGCGATGGCACTACGCGGGAGCATGAACCTGGCTAGTTATGACAGGCTCTTTCCCTCCCAAGACGTTCACTCTGGCAAAGGCATGGGCAACCTGATTGCTGCGCCGCTGAACGGCAAACGCCGCCAGCATGGCGCCACGGTATTCCTCGACACGACGACCCTCGAACCATACGAGGATCAGTGGGCGTACCTGTCCAGCCTGGATCGTCTTTCGGACCACGATGTTCATGCCTATGTCCGCAGGCTGCCCACTGTCAGGCTGGGACAAGAAGTTCGTCGGCTTGAGCTGCCGCAATCGTCCAAGATCGTTCCGCGACCTGCACTCATCGTTCATGCGGCATTCGCCTCCCGACTGACCGTCAGGGCAGCTGATCTGGGGCCGGCGATGATCTCAGCCGTCAAGCATGCTGCGTCCCTGCCGAACCCTGAGTTCTACGAGCGCCAGCGTCGGCGCCGGTCCACATGGAACATTCCCCGGTACCTGCGCAACTACGACGAAACGCTTGAAGGCGACCTCATTTTGCCTCGCGGCTTGCTGCCCCTCTTGCAGCGGCTTGTTGAATCGGGTGGCAGCTCGCTGCGCATTGACGATCAACGGGCGGATGGCGCTGCCCAAGGCTTCGAGTTCTCGGCCCGGCTGCGCCCGGAACAACAAGATGCCGTGGACGCCGCCACGGTCTCGGAGCACGGAGTGTTGGTGGCTCCGCCCGGTACCGGAAAGACCGTGATGGCGTGCGCGGCCATGGCGCTCCGTGGCGTCTCGACCCTCATCCTGGTTGATCGCAAGGCCCTGGCTGAGCAATGGCGAACCCGCGTGCGTGAGTTCATGGACGAAAAATGCGGACAGATCGGCGGCGGGCGTGTAAAGACAACCGGCCGGGTCGACGTTGCCCTCTTGCCTACGCTGGTGCGGCGAGAGAACATCGCCGAGCTGACCGCTGGGTACGGTTTCGTCATCGTGGACGAGTGCCACCATGTACCGGCGGCCGCGTTCAGCCACGTCATGAACCAGATCCAGGCACGGTACTGGCTGGGATTGACTGCGACGCCGTACCGGCGGGACAAGCTGGACTCGCTGATCTACCACCAGCTCGGTCAGATCTCACACACCATCGAACCCGCGCCTCGTCAGCAGTTGCCGAGTCACGCAGGGGAGATCGCCGAGCCTGCGCTGGAGTTGGAACTGCATCGGACGTCATACACGTACGCCGGCCCGGCGGATCCAAGCGAACCGGGCGGGATCTCCGCCATCTACAAGGACCTGATCGCCGACGAGGCACGCCTTCAGCAAATTTACGACGATGTCATGGCGGCCTACGCGCAGAACTCCCGAATCCTGGTCTTGACAACGTGGAAAGCCCATCTTGATTCGTTTAGGTCCCGATTCGAGGCTGCCGGACTGAATCCCGTGGTCTTCACGGGGGCGATGAAAGCGAAAGAGCGGCAGGCCGCAGTCGATCTTCTTGCCGGCGCCGACGATGAGCAGCCCCTGCTGGTCCTGGGAACCGGCTCCTACATCGGCGAAGGCTTTGACTGCCCCAAGCTGGATACCCTGTTCCTTGCAGCGCCAGTCTCGTTCAAAGGCAGATTGGTCCAATACGCCGGCCGCGTTATCCGCCCATACCCGGGAAAGGCTGTTGCTACGGTTCACGACTATCTTGACGAATCTACACCCGTCCTGGCAGCGTCGCTGAACAAGCGGGCGCCGGGGTATGTCTCACTTGGTTTCCCCGATCCGCGGAAGATGACAATCCGATAATTGCCTGCATAGAAGGGCACGTGGTGAGCGCGTGATTGACCCTAAGCCTCTGGAACTGGATTGCCGCCAGCACTACAGCGCAATATTTGCGCAGGCCAGGGCTTCGTTCAGGGCCACGATGCCTAGCTGCCGAAGCGCCTGAGGATGCCTGGGCTGCGAAGTGGTCAGCGTCCAGATGGTGTTGTGCTTGTGCTTCCGCGTCGCGGTTCGGGCCGCTGACAACAACGCCTTCGGATTCGATTGTTTCATTTGTTTTGTTTGTTTCGTTTATAAGGTAGCGTGAACGTATACACGCAGAGGGCGGAATGAGGAGAGGAATACGATGATGGTGACCCATGCACCAATCCCGGCCTACCCGCAAGGAAATGATTCTGAACTCGCGCGGGAGGCCTTGAAGACACTTCGTCGCGCCGTTGAGGCGCACTCGGATCCACAGCAGCCGGTGGAGATGAGGGTTACTGACGGCGGGCAGCTGGAGA
>NZ_JBFRFP010000047.1:0-10539 GCF_052114885.1 Paenarthrobacter sp. 2TAF44
GTTCGCGGACGCGGGCGGCGGCCGCAACGCTGGCTGAGGACTTGATGCGGGTGACCCTCGACGCCGGCAGGTAGTCGGACATGTCTCCTCCAGGAATGTGGAACCCAGGACGCGCGGATTCACGCATCCCCTTTTTCGAGACTAGGGATCCGCGAGCGCTGTGGATAAGACCTAATGTGCGTGGATCAATAAGGGACACTTATGACACCTGGACCTGGACAGGGATGAATGCGCCCTTTGACGTGTTTTCTCGCGTGCAGAGGTTGCTTCCATGCACTTTGCTTATGGGTTCACGCGGTATTGGTATTTTCGCGGCTCGGTGAACGCCGGCCTCAGTTTGAGATCGAGCGTCTCGGCCAGGACGTCCAGGGGCTGGGTGATATCGCCCAGCACATGGGCCTCGTCCGCCTCCAAGTCCTCCAGCGCGGCGAACTGGGAGTCCAGCAGTGCGCGCGGCATGAACTCGTGGGAACGCGCCTCCATCCGTGCGCCGATTGTGGCCGGAGTGCCGGCGAGGTGGACGAAGACAACGTCCGGTGCATAACTGCGCAGGAGGTCCCTGTACCGGCGCTTCAGTGCGGAGCAGGCAACAACCGGCGCGACTCCCGTGCCGCCGTCGTCCTTCCCTGCAAGCAACTCCCCTAGCCGGGCAAGCCACGGCTCCCGGTCCGTGTCCGTCAGCGGAACCCCGGCGGCCGTCTTTTGCTTGTTGGCTGCAGGGTGGAAATCATCCCCGTCAAAGAACGGCATGCCCAGCCGCTGCCCCAGGAGGGCTCCGACGGTGGACTTTCCGCAGCCGGACACACCCATCACTACTAAGGGAGGCAGATGCCCGCTCACTGGGCATCCCCGGGTTCCCCGAAGCTGAGGAGGACTTTGCCGGAGCTGGTGGAGTCCTTGGCGACCTCGAAGGCGTGCAGGGCGTCGGACAAGGGGTACTCATGGGTGATGACGGGCTCCATGTGCAGGGACCCGTCCGCGAGGGCCGCGATCACCTCGTCGATTTCGTCGTTGAACCGGAATGAACCTTTGAGGTCAAGTTCGCGGGTGATGACCAGCGAGATGGGCACCGGCTGCATGCCGGTGGGCAGCAGGCCCACCATCACCACGGTGCCGCCGCGGACAGCGCCCTGGATCGCGGAGGCCAGGCCGTGGTGGTTTCCGGACGATTCGATCACGACGTCGGCCTCGACGGCGGCGATGGCTGCGGTGTCGGCGGCGTTGATGACGTCGTCGGCGCCGACGGCCTTGGCGATCTGCAGTGGTTTGGGGTGCAGGTCGACGGCGGTGATCCGGGCGGCGCCGGCACGTTTGAGCACGGCGACGGCCAGAGCGCCGATAGGTCCGGAGCCGATCACCAGCGCCGTTTTCCCGCGGACGTCACCGGCGCGGGATACCGCGTGCCAGGCCACGGACGCGGGTTCGATCAGGGCCGCGGTGCGCAGGTCCATGCCATCGGGCAGGGCCCGCAGCATCCGCACCGGCAGGGTCACGTACCTGCTGAACGCGCCGTCTGTGTGGGGGTAGCGGGCAGCGCTGCCCAGGTAGGTGCAGCCCGGGGAAAGGTTGGGCCGGTCCGCGGGATACTTGGCCGCGCCTGGGCCGGGTGTGGCGGGGTGGACTGCGACGGCGGTCCCGGCCTGTGGTCCCGACCCGTCGGCAGCGGCACGCACCACGGTGCCGGAAATTTCATGGCCCAGCACCAGTGGGGCCTTCAGGATGGACTCCCCCGCCGCGCCGTGCAGCCAGTAATGCAGGTCCGAGCCGCAAATTCCGCCGTACCGGACCTCAACCACTGCCTCGTCCGCGGCGGGTTCAGGCAGCGGGACCTCATCGATCCGGAGGTCGCCAGCGGCGTGGGCCACCAGTGCCGGGCTGGTGGCGGGCAGTTCTTCCAGGCCTGCGCCCAAGTGCGTATTCAGAGTCATCAGACCACCACTGTCATCCCACCATCAACGAAGATGGTCTGTCCGTTCACGAAGTTCGAGCCATCCGAGGCCAGCCACACCACGGGTCCGGCGAGGTCCTGGACGGTCCCCCAACGGTGGGCGGGGGTCCGGCCCAGGATCCAGGAGTTGAAGGCCCCATCATCAACGAGGTTCTGCGTCATCTCGGTGTGGATGTAGCCCGGCGCGATCGCGTTGATCTGCAGCCCGGAGGCGGCCCACTCTGCCGTCATGGCGCGGGTGAGGTTCCGCAGCCCGCCCTTTGCCGCAATGTACGGGGCGATGGTTGGACGGGCCAGGTCCGTTTGCACGGAGCAGATGTTGATGATCTTGCCCCGGCCCCGTTCGATCATGTGTCGGGCAGCCTCGCGGCCCACCAGGAACGCGCTGGTCAGGTCCGTGGTGAGCACGCGTTCCCAGTCAGCCACGTCCAGGTCAAGCATCGGGACGCGGTGCTGGATCCCCGCATTGTTGACCAGGATCTCCAGCGGGCCCACGTTCTCTTCGATCCAGCGGACGCTGCGGGCGGCCGCGCCGTCGTCAGTCACGTCGAAGGCAATACTGTGGACCCGGCCTGGCGGGAAATCCGCCGCCATCGCAGCGGCTGCTTCCTTAAGCCGTTCCTCATTGACGCCGTTGAGCACTACCGTTGCTCCGGCGTCCGCCAACGCCCATGCAAGCGCCGAACCGATACCCCTGCTGGAACCCGTCACAAGGGCAACCCGGCCTGTCAAATCAAAAAGCGCGCTCATGCGAACGGCCCCGGCTGGACGAGGTTTGCCGGGGTTTCACCGGCGGCGAGGGCCTCAAGCTGGAGCTTCAGGAGCTTCAGGATCCGTGGTTCGAAGGCTGACGCATTACCGCCAATGTGAGGGGTGATGAGTGCGTTCGCCGCTGACCACAGCGGATGATCTGCGGGCAGTGGTTCGGGATCGACGACGTCGATGGCGCACTGCAGGCGGCCGGACACCACTTCCCGGGTCAGGGCGCCGGTGTCCACCACAGCGCCGCGGCCTACGTTAACCATGAGGGCGCCGTTCGGCAAGGCGGCCAGGACCTTCCGGCCCACCAGGTGGTGGGTCCTGTCGTTCAGCGGCAGGACCGAGACCAGGATGTCGTGGCCGGCGGCAAGCTCCACCAGTTCTTCCGGGCCGTGGACCTGTCCGTCCGCGTCCGTCCGGGCTGAGCTTCCCACCCGGGTCACGGTGACTTCGAAGGGCTCGAGCCGGCGGGCGAGTTCCTTGCCGATGCCGCCGATTCCCAGCAGCAGGATCTTCCGGTCGGCCAACGACTGGCGGCGCTGCGGCTTCCAGCTTGCAATCTGCTGGTCCCTGACAGCTTGGTCAATGCCGCGCAGCTTGGCCAGGATGAGTCCCACGGCCAGCTCGGCGGTGGCAGCTGCATGAACGCCCGAGGCGTTTGCCACTGCGGCGCCCGGGCCGGCAGCCTCGCGGACGCCGTCGTACCCCGTTGACTGAGTCTGCACGAACTTAAGGTCCGGGACCTTGGCCAGGGAACCCATCACTGCCCCCGCATCGATGTATGGCAGGATGACGCCGTCGATGCTACCCAACTCCTTCCCCGGCTCGTCCTTCATGTCCCAGACCACGCCCCGTAGTCCTTCGGGGAGGGGCGAGAGGTCAGCCAGAAGCTGGGGTTCGGGGAAACTGACGGTTCGTACTAACTGCATCTGAAGGGCCTGTCGGTTGGAGGGTGGGAAGGTAGTTCCCCGCGTTTGGGCGTCGCGGGGCGGCTTTAGTCGGAGTCCCCGCGACGGTCGAAAGTGAGGCCGCCGGGGACCTGAAATGTGGGCATGAGTTCCAGCATGCCCACATTCACGTGGCGCGGGGTTTCGATGGCGTAGTCCAGGGCGTTGACGATGTCGTCGGTGGTCAGCGACTCGTAGCCCTCGTAGTACGTTTGCCAGGCTTCTTCCATGGCCTCGGGGCTGCCGCCCATGTTGCGGCCAAAGATCTCGGTTTCCACGCGGCCGGGGCAGATTTCAGTGACGCGAATCCGCTTGCCCACGGTGTCGTTTCGGAGTTGCCTGGAAATTTGGTGCACTGCGGCCTTGGTGGCGTGGTAGACGGTGTGGCCGTAGAAGTTGTAGGTGCCCGCGATGGAGCTGATGTTGACCACGTGGCCGAGGTCCCGTTCCACCATGCCGGGCAGGACCAGCCTGGTCAGATGCAGGAGCCCGCGGAGGTTGACGTCCACCAGTTCGTCGATGTCCTGCTCGGAGGAATCCAGGATGTTGCCCGGCCGGGACACGCCGGCGCAGTTGACCAAGACGTCCACTTTCAGGTCACGGACGACGGCGGACAAGGCGGCGGTGTCGGTCAGGTCCACCACGTGCGGGACTGCTCCCGTGCGCTCGGCAAGCTCGGTGAGGCGTTCCTCGTTGCGGGCCACCGCGTGGACGGTGAGGCCCCGCTTGGCCAGCCGTTCGGCGATGGCAGCGCCCATGCCCGTGGATGCTCCGGTGACGAGTGCGGTGGTGTAGTCGGAAAAGGGCATCGGTACTCCAAAGTGTAGAAGTCGGGCGGGCTCTTGTGTGGGGCAATGGGTGGATTCCAGAGCCCTGGGTTGGAAGGGGTTGGGTGTCGCGCAGTGGTTCGTGGGACCCCCGCGGCAATAGGTTCGCTGCGTATCAGGCGGGCCAGCTCGACGGCGTCCGGATTGTCGCCGTTCAGCAGCACCGTGTCTGCCTTACTTGAGTTTGGCAGCGGAATTGGACCCACACAAAGACGAATACGATATCTCCCTATAGGGAACAGTTATGACCTTCACCGGCGCTAATGACGCCGACCCTAAGGAACGTACGCGGCTCGTGGTTCGCAACTGTAAAAATGGTGCTGCCCATAAACCCTTTCCCTGCTTATGCAAAAAGCATCTAGCGCCATCAATCGGCAATGGCCGGGCGGGGATATAACGCATTGGTCATTGGAAAATCATCTGCAACTAAGCTATGCCCGGGACTCGGATCACACAAAGACGTAATGCCTGTCCCGCCATAGCGCCAACGTATGACCCGCATGCTGTGCCGTCCCCGCTGGAAAAGAGGAGCGTGGCAGCTTCAGGAGCGGCGCCTTCGGGCCGCGTCTCCATCGCGATCGCCCCCTGTAGATTGCCCAAGTCAGCGGCGGACGCCCTGTTCCACGAGGAGGACTTCCGGGTCCTGAGGATCGTCGAGCCTGCAAGAAATGCTGCGGCGTAAATATTCACCGCTCCCCACCGTACCGTTCGAGGCATCATAAGCAGGCCTTAAAAGGTCACGCGCTTTAGTCTTATTCAGGGAATTGCGTGCGATTTAGGATAAAAGCCATAGAGGTTTCGCCCAAGGCGATACCGCGGCAATAAATCCCCTTGAAGCCCGGCCATGAAGAAGATCACCAGCCTGCAGTACCGGAAGACAGCTGAAAGAAGAATCCAGCCAAGAGCCAGCACCGGTTCACATTGCCCCACCAACGGTTTTTGGCGTCCCGAGGACGGACCCGCCACCGAGCCCGTTTTCGTGTTCGAAGGAAGCATGATGCCTCCCGGCAGGCACGGCGCCACCATGTGGTACCTGGAGGACGCACAGGTGGGACCGCCCGCATACCTCCTGCCCGGCATGAACTGACCGGCTTATCGACTCTAAAGCGGCAAGAGAAAAGCCCGGAGTTCCGAAAGGAACCCCGGGCCTCTTGGCTTAACCGTGTCGAATGCGGGTGTTTGCCCTTTGGGAGGGGTCATAACGACGAGTACCCAGCAATCGATGGGGATGCGTGACTACGCGGTTGCTGTCACCAATGGCGTTTCCAAGGCCCCTGCCATGACTGGCGGCGACTAGCGAGCAAGCGTAGCGTCTTTTCCAAGAGGCCGCCGCAAGCACGGTATCTGTTTGCAGGGCGCTTCGGTAAGTCGCGGAGGAGGCCAGAATGGCGGGGTGGAATGCGGATACGGCGGCCGGTCCACTAGGGGCTGGCTCTGTGACGTTGGTCGAGGGCTCATCCTTCTGTATTTCGTCATCCAACGGGGATATTCAGGCCGATCGTCCGCATGGCCTCTTCGTGGCCGACGTCAGGATCCTGTCAATCTGGCGCCTGACAGTGAATGGACAGGAGCTTGAACCACTCACTGCGGAGACAAAGGAGCCGTTCCGTGCCGCATTTGTTGCAAGGATCCCCCGGTCCGACAGTTACGCGGACAGCCCACTTATCGTGGAACGGCTGCGGGAAGTCGGGGCCGGCCTCCAGGAGCAGCTCACCGTCCACAACTACTCCCAGGAGCCTGCTGAGTGCCTCATCGTCCTGGAAATAGGGGCCGACTACGCGGACCTCTTCGAGGTGAAGGAGGCACGGATCCGTCGACGCTGGGAGGAAACACGAGAAGCCGAAGACCGAACGCTAACCATTCGGGGCCGCTGGCAGGATGTCCGCAAGGGCACCGCTATCCACGTTCCCGGGGCCGGCATTTCCGGTAACACCCTCCAATATCGGGTTTCGGTACCCGCTCATGGGCAATGGAGCACAGTCCTGACCGTTCTGCCCCTCGACGATGGAAACCAGGCACTGGCTTTCACCCATTCCGAGGGGGATAGTCTGTCCCCACGAGACCGCCGCCGACGGGAGTGGGTGGCGAAAATCCCCGTACTGCAGGTGACCAACCGCTCCGTGGAACGGACCCTGCGCCGCAGTTATGACGACCTCGGCGCTCTTCGAATCGAGGACCCCCACCATCCGGAGCGGGTTGTCGTCGCCGCCGGTGCACCCTGGTTCATGACCTTGTTCGGAAGGGACTCCTTGTGGGCCTCGGTAATGGCGATGCCGGTAGACCCGTCGCTCGCCTTGGGCACACTCCAGACCCTCGCCGACCGCCAGGGCGCCGTGGTGGACCCCATGACGGAAGAGGAACCGGGCAAGATCCTCCACGAGGTACGGCTCGATGTCTCCAGCGGCCTGTCCCTGGGCGGCAAATCGAACTACTACGGCAGCGTGGACGCCACTCCCCTGTTCCTGATGGTGCTGGGAGCCGTCAGCCGCTGGGGTTTCGCCGCGGACACCATCAAGGCCCTGCTGCCCCACGCAGACCGCGCACTGGACTGGATCGTGAACTACGGCGACAAGGACGGCGACGGCTTCGTCGAGTACCAGCGGCTCAACGACCAAGGACTGCTCAACCAGGGCTGGAAGGACTCCTGGGACGGCATCAACTTTGCCGACGGCACCCTGGCCGAGCCGCCAATCGCGCTTTGCGAGGTCCAGGCCTACGTGTACGTCGCCTACCTGTCACGGGCATGGCTGGCCTACGACGCCGGTGACTTGGCCTTGGGCAACGACCTCACCGAACGCGCTGCCCGGCTGAAGAAGCAGTTCAACGAGCAATTCTGGATCCCCGAGCGCGGGTACTACGCCATCGCACTCGACGGCAGGAAACGGCAGGTCGATGCCTGCGCCTCAAACATGGGGCACTGCCTGCTCCAGGGCCTGATCGACGAAGACAAAGCCCCGCAAGTCGCCGCGCACCTGATGTCACCGGAAATGTTCAGCGGCTGGGGCGTACGCACCCTGGCCAGCAACATGGGCGCCTACAACCCGGCCAGTTACCACAACGGGTCCGTCTGGCCCCACGATAACGCCATCATCGCCGCCGGGCTCCTCCGGTACGGCTTCGTCGCCGAAGCCCAAAGAATTGCCGGCGGGATGATGGACGCGGCCGAGTTCTCCGACGGGCGCCTCCCGGAACTGTTCTGCGGCTTCAGCCGTGACCACCTCGCCACTCCCGTTCCGTACCCCACAGCTTGCTCGCCCCAGGCGTGGGCAGCCACCGCACCCATCCAGATCGTGTCCAGCCTGATGCGTTATGACCCGGTCGTGTCAGCCGGTGGAGTTTGGCTTGATCCCGTGCTCCCCGAGTCGTTCGGGGACCTGCACATCTCCAACGCCCCGCTTGGCAACGGCCGCATCACCATCGACATTGCCGGCTCCGTCCCGTCCATCAAGGGACTACCCCCGGGGATCGTCCTTCACCGGGGCCACCGACCATGGATGTCCGAACTGGTTGAGGAGGCGGTACGGCGTCGTGAAAACGCCCGCCCAACGTCAAACCCTCTAGGTTAAAGGTCCAGTTCATTCACCAGCGCACGCTGTAATAGACCCTCTATCCAGGGACCACGTGGCTGATAACCCATCCTCACGTGGAAAGGAGCGCCCACTCTTGTTCAAAGGTCTCCGATTCTTCGACTCCATGCCATAACGAATCGCTATGTAGGGACACAAAAGAGGACTTTGTGTGACCTACACCGCAAACGTTAACTTGATTCCTGAGGCCATTCAGCAAAGCCGTAATCACGACTTGCGGGAGAGCTCACAGCAGGACCAGCCGGACATTCCACTCGAGATCTCTTTCCCAGAGTCCAGGTGTAGCGGCAGCCGGTGTTCACCCATCGCCAACGGAGACCAAATGACTGAAACCATGCTTCCGAAGAAGACCCCGGTCAGGGCAGCAGTCGCGGCCTGGATCGGCACGACGCTGGAGTACTACGACTTCGCCGTGTACGGCACCTCGTCCGCGTTGATTCTGAACGTCCTCTTTTTCTCGCCCGATCTACCCCAGGGCATCAGCGTGCTGCTCGCCATGATCACCTTCGCGGTCGGCTACGCGGTACGCCCCCTCGGCTCGCTCATCTTGGGACCAATGGGCGACCGCCGCGGCCGCAAATTCGTCATGATGATCACACTGTTCGGCATCGGCGGTTGCACCTTCCTTATCGGCTGCCTGCCCACGTACGCCCAGATCGGTCCTCTTGCTCCGATCCTGCTCGTGCTGATCCGCGTGATCCAAGGACTGTGCCTTTCCGGCGAGCAGCCCAGTGCCATCACCATGAGCCTGGAGCATGCTTCCGAGGGCCGACGCGGTTTCCTCGCAAGCTTCACCACGTTGGGCTCTTCCTCGGGGACGCTGCTCACCCTGCTGGTCTTCATCCCTGTCGCCGCCATGCCCTCGGAGCAGTTGCTGACCTGGGGTTGGCGGCTTCCGTTCTGGGCCTCCGCCGTCGTCGTCGTCGCTGCATACCTGATCCGCCGCCACATCCAGGAGCCCCCCGAGTTCGTAAAGGTCCAGGCCGCCAAGGTGAACGTCGCCCCCCTCAGGCACCTTCTGCGCTTCCATTGGCGCGCGGTGCTGCGGATCGTGTTCTGTGCGCTCATCGCGGGCACAAGCTACATGATGCAAACCTTCTCGGTTGCATTCGGGACCGCCGGATACAAGCTGGATAAGCCGACCATGCTTCTGACGACCACAGTCTCGGCAGTGATCGCCCTCGGAATCACCCCCCTGGCAGGATTCCTTGTGGACAAGATCGGCCGCAAAACGATGTTCCTCATCGCAACGGGCGGCGTAGGCGTCACAATGATGCCCTACCTGTGGTCAATCACGACCGGCAACTGGTCGCTGATCTTCCTGTTTGGCATCATCAATTACTCCCTCTTCTACTCAATGGTTAACGCGTCCTGGCCCTCGTTCTTCGCAGAGATGTTCCCCGGCCGACTGCGCGTCTCCGGACTCGCCCTTGGCACCCAGATCGGCTTCGCCATCTCGGGCGTCATCGGCCCCGTTCTCTCGACAGCACTCGCTGGCCCCGATCTGAAAGATTGGGTTGGGCCGTCCATGGTCGCGCTCGGGTTCATGGTCCTGGCAGGAATTTCAGCCCTCAGCGCCAAGGAGACCAAAAAGTACACGCTCAAGGAACTCGACGAGGTCCAGCAGGGCGAGCGGGAGACGGCCGTCCTCACGGCCGCGACCGTTTCCCCGGGCACAGCTACCCCCGGCCTCGCCGGTTAGCCTGGCATAGGCAAGTGACGAGTAGTTTCCGCTGACTCGACCGCGCAACAGCACAACCACGATCGGGGCGACCGCTGGTCAATAGGCCAGCGGTCGCCCCGCGAGGTGGACGCGGGGGGTTAACGCAACCAAATTCACTACTGACCACACCAACCCACTAGCCGCGGTCAGCGCAAAGTCTCGTCCTTTCCTAGGAGAACCAACGCCCCCACTGACTTCAGAACCGCCCTCTCGACCGTTGCCTCGACTTGTATCAGAGGCCGTGGTTTCGGGACCGCATTGCCGCCGTGGCCTGGCCGCCCCCGGCCTCTACCGGGAACTCGTAGAGCAACTCGGCTGGACCCCGCATCGCCTCGCCGATTGGATGAGTGAGACGCTCCAGCACCACCTGCTTCGAGCAAGAGACTGGTGTAAGGACCTGTCCAGGAGTCAAATCCGCCCCGGTCAATCATCGTCTGCACTACCGAACGCGTGGGTACCTGGGCCTGGCGCGGCCACTCCGATGAATGGCTGCGAGGACCCAGAAACGCAGCCAGGTCGATGCTGTCAGGGCCGACCCGTACTGGTGCCGCTACCGCCTGCTCGCGGGGGATCGGGATGCAGTTGCGGTACGTCTGGCACCGCGGGCTTGTCGTAGGGCAGGATCGTTGCCATGACACAGATGCTCCCCGCCCCGCGTCTGCTTGCGGACGGCTTCGCGATGATTGAGTCCGGACGTTGGCACGAAGGCCGCCTGTGGTTCGCTCACTGGGGTGCCGGTGAGGTGTTG
>NZ_JBFRFP010000048.1:0-7340 GCF_052114885.1 Paenarthrobacter sp. 2TAF44
CGCGCGGGAGGCCTTGAAGACACTTCGTCGCGCCGTTGAGGCGCACTCGGATCCACAGCAGCCGGTGGAGATGAGGGTTACTGACGGCGGGCAGCTGGAGATGCCCCGTGCTGCTGCGGATCTGATGATGAGAATCCTTGGGAAGATGGGAGCTGGCCAGGGTGTCACGGTGGTCCCCATGAATGCCGAACTCACGACGCAGCAGGCTGCGGATATTTTGAATGTATCCCGTCCTTACCTGGTTGGGCTCCTTGAGTCTCAGGAAATTAAGTACCGAATGGTCGGAACGCACAGGCGGGTACTGGCCGATTCACTCTACGAATACAAGCGCCGCACCTCGGTGGCTCAGAAGGATGCCGCGGACGAATTGTCGGCGCTGGGCCAGGACATGGGGATTATCTAGAGGGTTTTCACGGTCATCTACGATGCGAACGTCTTGTATCCGAGCATGCTCCGCGATCTACTGATCCGAGTCGCTCAGGCCGGGCTGGTCAGAGCGCGTTGGACGGAGGCCATTCTCGACGAGACGTTTCGAAATCTGAAAGAGAATCGGCCGGATCTGGATCCGGTGAAGCTCGACCGCACCCGGGTGTTAATGTGCACCGCTGTGCCGGATTGCATCGTAGGCGATTACCAGCCTCTGGAGCAGGTCTTCCTGGACCTGCCGGATCCGGGGGATGCCCATGTGATGGCAGCGGCTCTGAAGGTGCAGGCCCAGGTAATTGTCACAAACAACCTCAAGCATTTTCCAGACGAAGCTCTCAGCCCCTGGGGAATAGAGGCCAAGCACCCTGATGACTTCCTCATGGATCAGTTCTATTTGGATGCGGTCGAACTGCACATTGCGATACGTAACATGTCTGAGGCCTACAGGAATCCACCGCTGGACGTCAACGATGTCTTGGATCGGCTTGATTCGGAGGGAATGCCTCAGATAGCCGCAGCTCTTCGCCGGTAGTGCTTGGATGTTCTGCGCAAGCGTCCGCGCAGGTTCCGAGTTGGGGATTACTGAGGGTCCCGCGGCCAGATGCTGTGGGGCCTTCGTCCGTTAACCGCGGCTCGAACCATTCGGGATGACCCAGGGAGAACACGTGCTCAGGTCATGCGACCGCCCGTCGATCGGACAACGAATAGGAAGGAGGCAGACTCGTGTGAAGACCTCAAAGGGCAAGAACAACACCCTGCATCCGTGGGGATGCTGCAAGGGCCGTTGGCATGACTTGGTTGCCGCCACACATGGACTCCTCCCACAGGACCAACCTTCTCAGCACAACGAAAGCTGCACCCACTCGCTGCCGTGGTGCGGCGGTTGATGGGAGGCCCTTCAAACGGAGAACTGGGGCTGTAAACAATGTGCGCACTTGGCCCTTCGGACTGCGCCGTACATCGGGCGGACTGGCCCGGATTCCGACAAGGCCGGCCCGCCGCCTTCCCGCAGTCGCCAGGTGTGCTCGACAGCCTGCTGGGCCCTGCCCTCGGCGAACTCAGGCAGCAGGAAGACGCGTTCACGCTTCGGGTCCAGGCCCCGGCCGACGCCCACCGACTGCCCGTCCTGTTTTTTATCCCGGGAGGCGGCTACACGACAGGTTCGGGCGAGAGCCGGTGGTACAAGTCGCAAGAGCTCGTGCGCCAAGGGCGCATCGTCCTCGTCACAGTGAACTACCGTATCGGTGTACTGGGGCACTTCGGCCCGCTCGGGGACCCAGTCGAGTCAAGCAAGCCGATCCGCGATCTGCAGGCTGCGCTGGGATGGGTAGGGGAGAACATCGCCGCCTTCGGCGGCGACCCCGCCCGCATCACTCTTGCGGGTGACTCAGCGGGGGCATGGTACGCCTACGCACTGAGTACGGACCAGAGGTTGAGCGGCTCAGCCGCGCAGACCCTCCTCATCAGCATGCCTCGGCTCGCGCCACTGCCCGTCGACACCTGGCTTCGACACCGGGCGGCGGTAGTCGATGCCCTCGGGTCGGAATATGCACTCCTGACCGCGCCTTTGGGCAGGCTTCTGGACGCCCAAACGCGTGCACGCGCCAGACTTCCGGCATTTCCCTTCATGCCTGCCGAGCCAACGGACATACCGCAAAGGATCCCACGGTACGCGTCCTCCGCCCCAATGATCCACACAGGCGCTGCACTCGTCATCACAACAGCCGAGGAGTCGGCAGGATTCCTTCGTAGCCGGCCCCGCAACGAATTCTCGGCAGCAGGCGTCGAGCGGTTCATCGCCCAAACATTCACAGACCCCGCAGCCACGACGGTAGTACTCGACGCCGATGGCCAAGAGCCCGACCCGTATCTGCGAATGGTGCGTGCAGCGACGCTGGCCCAGTTCCGTTCCCCAGCACTGGAGATCGCTACTCATGCGCCCGTCCCTGTCCAAGTCGTCAGGCTGGACCACCGGAGCAAACTCGAGGCAGCCTACGCACCACACTGCTTCGTTCTGCCATTTGTGTTCGGTGATGCCACCCAATGGAGGGACTCACGCATGCTCGGCGGCGCCTACACATCAGAATCGGTGCGCGTAACCACCGCCACGCGGCGGCTGATCATTGAATTCGTCCACAAGGGAGTAGCAGAGCGGGAAAGATACGATCCTAAAGCTCCCCACACACTGAGCCTCGGCGCTAAGGGCATCAACCTTGAGCCCGCAATCGACGCCCTGATACACGTACGGGAGGGCTAACGGCTGCCTCAACCGGTAAATCTCGTCCTCGGCCGGAAAAGTTCCGCGAACATCCTGGGCTCGTGCCTCGTCTGGGTCCTTGCATGGTTTTTCCAATTGATGGTGGATAGGCTGTGCCCCTAGCGCGCCGTGCTCTGAGGGAAGCGGTGCATGAAATCGGGGGATTCATGATGTGCCGCACACCATTCATTCGCGCCCTGATGGGGTTTCTTGGCATGGTCATGGCCCTGGGGTTGGTAGCCTGCGGCATGCCCGGGGTGGCGCACGCCACGGGAGGCCTATCTCCAGATCACCGTGAAGCCACACGGCTTATGGGCGAGCTGGCAGCAACCGTGGAACTCCCCTCGACCATTAGCGTGAGAGCACGCCATATCCAGTTCAGCCGCGACGGGTCCAAGGCATTCGCTGTGGGAGGGGGCAGGTTTTCGGTCATCGACGTTGGAAGCGACACCGTTTCTGGCAGCATCGAGGTCCCTGGGGCGGGAGCGGACGTGGTGATTTCCCCCGATGAATCCACCGCCTTTTTGATTACCGACTTCGACACCTCAACGGTAACGTTCGTGGACATCGCCACGCTCAGGGTCTCGGGCACCGTTCCGCTGGCGGCAGAGGGCGGACGTTTAGCTGTTACACCGGACGGTTCCACGCTCTACGCGGCCGTGGATGCGACCTCCCCTGAACCCCCTGCGCCCGGTTCTGTCACTGTTATCGACGTCGCCTCGCGACGGGTCGACACCGTCGTTGCGGTGGGTTCGGGGCCCGGCCAGCCACTGGTCGCCGGGGGAAGTGTATGCGACGTGGCTCGGCTTCGCGATGTGGCGCGAAGGACGCATCACCGGTGTCCTCACCCTTGGCGTCCTCGGCGGGTTGGTAACGAAGGTGCGGATGGTGGTGAACCCCGAAAAGCTCTCGCTGTGGGCTCCGGAAGCATAAGCGCTGCCCTCGACCTCCCACCGTGCGGCACTGCATCGTCCTGTCGATGAACGCACGATTTCACCGTGTGGAGAAAGGATGGCCAACACGGATGAGCCAAGTGAACATCGGCAAGCAGCCCCCGGCGCGTATCAGGGGCTGATGCAGCTGAACAAGATGTGCCGGTCCGGTGGGAATCGCAATACTTCTTAGAGCAGGAGCGCGCCGCGCTCCAGATCGCGAGCACGTCACCCTGCTCAGCGACTATGGGAGAGTTCCTGAGGTCAGCTTCCGCGCTGAACAAGAGGTTTCGAAAAGTGTCATGGCCGGCTGCAGTTGCAACCGGCCCCGACACCGCGGTTCAGTTGAACTTGTTACTTGAGGTCGAAGCGGTCCAGCTCCATGACTTTGGCCCACGCGGCCACGAAGTCATTGACGAACTTCTCCCTGGCGTCTTCGCTGGCGTAGACCTCGGAAAGGGCGCGCAGCTGTGAGTTGGACCCGAAGACCAGGTCCACCGGGGTGGCCGTCCACTTCAGCTCGCCGGTGGCGGCGTCGGTGATCTCATAGACGTTTTCCTCCGACTCCGACGCCCTCCATGTGGTGCCAGGCAAGAGCAGGTTGAGGAAGAAGTCGTTGCTCAGGACCTGCGGCTTGTCTGTCAGCATGCCGTGGCTGGAACCGCCCAGGTTGGTGCCCAGGGCGCGCATGCCGCCTACCAGCACCGTCATCTCCGGTGCGGTGAGGTCCAGCATGTAGGCCTTGTCCAGCAGCAGGGTCTCGGGCGGGAGCTTCGAGCCGGGCCGCAGGTAGTTGCGGAACCCGTCAGCTTTGGGCTGCAGGTACTGGAAGGATTCGACGTCGGTCTGCTCCTGGTCGGCATCGGTGCGTCCCGGCCGGAATGGCACGGTGATGGGGAATCCGGCGTCGGCAGCGGCCTTTTCCACCGCGGCGGCACCGCCGAGGACGATCAGGTCTGCAAGGGAGACCTTCTTGCCGCCAGCCTGCGCAGAGTTGAACTCCTCCTGCACCCGTTCGAGCACCGGAAGAACGGTTGCCAGCTGCTCCGGTTCGGAGGCTTCCCAGCTGCGCTGCGGCTCCAAGCGGATCCTTGCACCGTTGGCGCCGCCGCGCCGGTCCGTTTTGCGGTAGGTGGCTGCCGAGGCCCAGGCCGTACCCACGAGCTGCGGGATGGTCAGGCCGGAGCCCAACAGCTTCGCCTTCAGCGAAGCGATGTCCTGCTCGTCGATCAGTTCATGGTCGACGGCGGGAACGGGATCCTGCCACAGCTGGGCTTCCGGCACCCACGGGCCCAGCATGTGGGGGCCAACGGGTCCCATGTCGCGGTGCAGCAGCTTGTACCAGGCCTTGGCGAACGCCAGGGCGAACTCGTCCGTGTTCTTGAGGAAGCGGCGACCGATTTCCTCGTAGACGGGGTCGAAGCGCAGTGACAGGTCCGTCGTCAGCATTGTGGGTCGGTGTTTTTTCTCCGGGTCGTGCGCGTTCGGGATGATATTCGGTGCATCCTTGGCAACCCATTGGTGAGCACCGCCAGGGCTCTTGACCAGTTCCCACTCGTACTCGAACAGGATCTCCAGGAAGCGGTTGCTCCATTGGGTCGGCATGTCCGTCCAGGTCACCTCGAGGCCCGAGGTGATGGTGTCCGCGCCCTTGCCACTGCCGTAGGTGCTGAGCCAGCCCAGGCCCTGCGCCTCCAGGTTGGCGGCTTCCGGTTCGGGGCCCACATGCGCATCGGCGGGGCCAGCGCCATGGGTCTTGCCGAACGTGTGGCCGCCGGCGATCAGCGCGAAGGTCTCCTCGTCGTTCATCGCCATGCGCTTGAACGTCTCCCGGATGAAGGCGGCGGCGGCTACTGGGTCCGGGTTGCCCATGGGGCCTTCGGGGTTGACGTAGATCAGGCCCATTTCAGTGGAACCGACGTCCTCGGACATCTGGCCTTCACCGACGTAACGCTCATCACCGAGCCAGGCGTCTTCGGGGCCCCAGAAGATCTGCTCGGGCTCCCACACGTCCTCGCGGCCAAAGGCAAAGCCGAAGGTCTCGAAGCCCATCGATTCCAAGGCGACGTTGCCGGCCAGGACCAGCAGGTCGGCCCAAGAGAGCTTCTGGCCGTACTTCTGCTTGACCGGCCACAGCAGTCGCCGGGCCTTGTCCAGGTTGGCGTTGTCCGGCCAGCTGTTGAGCGGCGCGAACCGCTGGCTGCCGTCTCCCGCTCCACCGCGGCCGTCATGGACGCGGTAGGTGCCGGCCGCGTGCCAGCTCAGGCGGATCATCAGGCCACCGTAGTGGCCGAAGTCCGCCGGCCACCAATCCTGCGAGGTAGTCAGGACCTCGGTGATGTCACGCTTCAGAGCCTCGACGTCGAGCTTCTGGAATTCCTCTCGGTAGCTGAATGACGGGTCCAGCGGATTGCTTGACTTGCCGTGCGTGTGCAGCGCGGAAAGGTCCAGCTGGTTGGGCCACCAGTCCTGGTTGGTCCGCGGTCGGTGGCCTTTGGGCTCGGGGGAATCGATCGCCGGGTTTTCACTTTCGCTGCCCTGGGCCGTGGCACTGCCATGGGCCACCGGGCATCCGCCCTCCACCTTCTGGTTCAAGCCCTGCGCGCTCCCGGGAGTGGGGACTGGGGGATGCTCTTGGGGATCGGTCATATTCTTCTTCCTTTCATCTGGCCGAGGTCGCCGTCGGCTCGGGCCGGTTCAAAGTTTCCTATTGTGCCGTAAACGCGCGTCTGGGGAGAGCCCATCGGGAGGGACCGTCCCGTGCCTGCCGCACCGAGAAGACTTGTGTGACAGTACCCCCACCCGCGTGCTGTTCCGCAATGATCATCGAGTCTCGCCCTAGGCAACAGCGTGGGCTTAGGCTTGGTCGATTGTCAAACATATTCTTTGCTCGTTACGGTTTCTCTTCGGAGCTTCTTCACGTTTCCGTCCCATACATGACATCCTCGCGGTGACTCAGGCGCCGATCAGTTCGGCAGCTCAGTCATGTAGATCCGGGCGCTGCGCCGCTCCTGCACCGACCTGAGCTGGTCGACTCCCTCGAACTCGTTGCAGAGCAGGAACAAGTGCCGACCCTGCGGCCCGCCGAGCGCGCATGAGAAGCACGGTACGTCAGTCTCGATCCGATGGGTGATCTCGCCGCCGTCAAGCACCCGGACGACCGCTCCAGCGGGCGCGCCCCCGACACGGGTGTGAGCGAAAGTGTCAGCCGTCTGGGACCAGATACCGCCGGCGGCGTCAATGCAGATGCCGTCGGGTCCAAGACCCTCTGCCCAATTGCGGCGCCCGGACAGGGAGCCGTCGCGCCCGATGTCGAAGGCCGATAATCGACCAGCGAAGGACTCGGCGACCACGAGCGTCGATCCGTCAGGAGTCACGACCATGCCGTTGGGGAACTCGATGTCGCCGGCTACCTCGCGAGCGGTGCCGTCTGGGGCGACCAAGCGGATCCACCCCGGTGTGGGTTCACCGCCCCCGGCAAAGTCGAAGTCGGCCCCGTTTACGTAGATGTGGCCAGCCGGATCGACGATGACCTCGTTGCCTCCCTGCTCGCTATACCTGTCGGTGGAGCCATCCGGCCGCACCAGGGCCAGATCCTCGCCGGAGACCAGCAAACCGCCGTCGGGCAACCAGTCGATGGCCCAGCCCATCCTCGTCGGTCCGGATGCCATGACTTCAGTTTGGCCCAGGAGGTCGACGGCCAACACCTCACCGGCACCCCAGTG
>NZ_JBFRFP010000049.1:0-6693 GCF_052114885.1 Paenarthrobacter sp. 2TAF44
CGAACATGTGAACACCGTCCTGGTCGCGAAGGAATGCCGGGAAGACGTCCGGTGCGTAGCGACTTGGATCGTTCGGCGCGAACCACGTCAACGCGATGTCTGCGACTTTTACGACGTCGCGTAGCTGCGGTCGCAACTGCGCCGCCCACAATCCGGTCGTCACAAGAAAACATTTTGGGAAAACAGTGGAAACACCACGGGTCATTCTCTACGCTATGGTTCATCGAGTGATGAAAATAACGTGATTTCCCCACCTTTGGAGGCACCATGACTGACCCGAGTCCGAGCCAAGAGGCTTCTGCGCACAACCCTGTTTCAACCATGCCCCCCTCTTCCTCTTCCTCTGCCAAACCGATCGAGCGCAGGCGTTTGCATGGTTCTCTTGGGACCGGAGCGATTGTGTTGATGGTGCTGGCGGCCGCCGCGCCGCTGTCGGTCATAGGCGGTCAAGTGCCGCTGGGATTCATGATGGGGAACGGGGTGGGGGTGCCCAGCATGTTCGTGCTGGCTGCCGCTATCCTTTTGTTGTTTGCGGTGGGCTTCACACACATGACGAAGTTCATCCCCAAAACGGGGGCGTTCTTCATTTACATATCGTTTGGCCTTGCCAAGCCGCTGGGGCTAGCCGCGGCGTACCTTTCCATTTTCAGTTATCTCTGCATTGAAGTGGGGCTGGTGGGGTATCTCGGTTCTGCTGCCAGCGAGAGCATTCGATCAGTCGGCGGACCGGAAATACCGTGGTGGTTCTTCGCTTTGGGTGCCCTTGCCGTGGTAGCCACCGTCGGACTGCGCAATATTGATCTCAGCTCCAAGGTGCTGGCCGTCCTGCTTGTCGCGGAAATCGCGATCGTGTTGATTATTGTTTTTGCCATCATTGTGACGGGGGGAGACTCCGGCCTGAGCGCTGCATCATTTGAACCCAGCCACGTACTCTCTGGTTCTCCATCGCTGGGTCTGATGTTTGCTCTAGCCGCATTCCTGGGCTTTGAGTCGACAGCGATTTTCCGGGATGAAGCCAAGCAGCCGAACAAGACGATTCCTCGTGCCACGTACTTAGCTGTGATTTTGGTGGGTCTGTTCTACACACTCAGTTCCTGGGCCATGGTGGTGGCTTGGGGCCCCGACAATATCGTGACGATGGCCACTCAATACCCAGCGACGTTGATCATGGAAACGGCCAATCGTTACTTGGGCCCAGTGGCTGTAGTCATCATCAACGTATTGCTTTTCACCAGCGTCATCGCCGCTAGTCTTTCGTTCCATAACGTAGTAACCAGATACCTTCACTCCTTAGGTAGCCACGGGTTCCTCCCCAGATCGATTTCGGAAGTCGACAATCGCCATAACTCTCCGCGACTGGCATCTCTCCTTACAAGTGGCGTTGCTCTGACTGCGATACTGCTAGCGGGGCTCTTTGGTCTGGACGGAGCAACTCAGGTGCTCGCCTGGACGTCCGGGATGGCTACGTTCGGAATCGCCTTCCTGATGGCGGTTACGGCGCTTGCCGTCGTCGTTTTCTTCCTCCGAACACGTTTGGACCGGAATATATGGAAGACCCTCATCGCTCCCGTCCTGGGCTTTGCGGGGTTGGCAATCACCGCCTACCTGATTGTGTCCAACTTCCCCCTGCTTGTGGGAGATATCGGTGCTGACGGAACTCCCCAGTTTGGTTCCACTTCCGCGCTCCTCCTCCTTTTGCTCGTCCCCATGCCCCTGTTTGGCCTGTGTCAAGCCTTGTGGATGCGACGGAGGAACAGAAGTCTCTACGCCGCTATAACCAACGTCGAAGACGATGCCGTCTAGTCACGGGAAGTGATTACTTCCCAATACACATACCTGTCACAGTAAGAAGCAAAAGGACCTCCCTCGCCTGTGCCGGAGCCCTAACGGGCTCGCACGGCGGGGGAGGTCCTTGATATTTTTCCGCAGGTGCCCGTTTGCGTGATGTGGATTCCAGGCTGAAACGCTCACGAAAAGCACAAGTCAGGCCGTCCCGGATTCCCGAGACGGCCTGATCTGTGACGTATTCGTCATTGGGGGGGAGCCCCGCATTCAGTGGCCTTGGAATGCTTCGGCCAGCCACCACGAGCCGCCGTCGGAGGCGATTTTCGCGTCGATGACCAGCGGCCGGTCCTGTGTCCCGGCCTCGTAGGCCGCGACCCAGGGGCGCACAGTTTCCAGGTCTGCCGCGGTCCGTACGGTCACGCCTTCGGCTCCGAATCCGCGGGCTATGGCGGCGATGTCGGTGTCGGGGAACACGACGCTGGAGAGCTCGGCTTCGGGGTGTTTGGACGCGAAGTGGTGGACTTCGGCGCCGTAGGCTGCGTCGTTGTAGACGATGCACACCAGGGGCAGTTTGAGCCGGGCGGCTGTTTCGAGTTCGCTGATGCCCATGAGGAAGCCGCCGTCTCCTGCGCCCAGGACCGGAAGGCGGTGTGGTTGGGCGAGGGCGGCCCCGATGGCTGTGTAGAGGCCCAGTCCGATTGCCTGAAACGCCTGGCTGAAACAGAACCCGAACTCGTCCGGTACCGCGAGGTATTGGCTGGGGTAGCCCATGAAGTTGCCTGAGTCCACGGCCACGATCCGTTCCGCCGGGAGCAGGGTGTCGAGTTCACGGGTGAGGACGCGGGGATCGATGGACGTTTCCGTGGACAGGTCCTCGGTGTCCACGTCCCGCCACCTGGAACCCTGTTTGATGGCCAGGGCGTTGGCTTCGGTGCGGTACTTTTCAACCGGCTCCGGGTGCTCGGACTGCAAGGAGCGCAGGGCATCGGCAGCCGTCAAGGCCGAATCACCCAGCAACCCGAGGGTAATAGGGCGGTTGGCGCCGAGTGCGGAATCCTCGACGTCGATTTGCGCTACTTTGGTGCCGGCGGAGATCAGGCGCCCGTGCCGCATGGTCCACATGTTCAGCGCGCATCCCCACCCCACTATGAGGTCCGCGCCGCTGATGAGCTCGGCCGTCAACGGTGAGGAGAAACCGCCGGAAATTCCGAGGTTGTGGGAGTCGCCGTTGAACAGCCCGCTCGCCACAGCGGACGTTGCCACCAGCGCGCCCGCGTGCCGGGCCAGTTCCAGGATCTCCTCGCGTGCGCCCCTGCCGCCGCGTCCGGCGACGAACACGGGCCGTTCCGCGGCGGAAATGAGCGCCACCAGTTGCTCAACGGCGGCCGCGTCCGGGCGAACCTTCAACGGTTCAGGCACGACGACGGCACTCACCTCGTCCGCCGAACTGGCATCTTGGACATCCAGCGGCAGGCTCAGGACCACCGTGCGGCGCTCGTTCACCGCCGTCCGGAAGGCCCTCACGGTGTCCGCTACAGCGGTGGCGGGGGAGTGGATGCGTTCGGCCACGGCTCCCACGCTTCTGGCCAGCCCGTCCTGGTCGATCTTGAAGTTGGACCTGATGGCGGCGGCCTGGGTATCGGCGGTCAGCACAATCATGGGGGTGCGGCTCTTGGCTGCCTCGCCGATTCCGGTGATGGCGTTGCTCAGCCCGCAACCCTGATGGGTGGTCACCACTCCCACCTTGCCGGACATCCGAGAGTACGCATCCGCCATGGTGGCAGCACCGCCCTCGTGCCGGGCCGCGGTGAAAGGAATGCCTTCGGCCATGAGGGTGCCGGTGACATCGAAATTACCGGAGCCCACCACCCCAAAAACGTGTCCGACGCCGAGCTTCGCCAGCGTCCTGCCCACCAGTGTGGAAACCCGTACCTGCTCGCTCATGCTTTCTCCACCGCATCTTTTTCAACCAGTGCGTACACGCGGCTGGGACTTCCCGTGCCGCCAACAATGGGCAACGGCGCCACCACCAATGTGGCGCCCGTGACGGGGAGCCGGTCCACGTTCCGCAACGAGGTCACACCATACTTGTCCGCGCCCAGAAGGAAGGAGTGCACGGGGAACATTGGATCCAAGGAACCCGCCTGGCCGGCGTCGATGCCCACGGTCTCAACACCGAAACCGCTGATCGAGGCGTTCCCGGCAAGCCACTTGGCACCCGCGGCTGAGACCCCGGGAGTGTGGGGACCGGCGTCGTCCGCGTTACCGAAGGCCTCAGCGTCCGCGCCGCGGGCCGCCCAACCGGTGCGGAAAATGATCCAGCAATTCTCCGGGAAAGCGCCGTGCGTCTCCTGCCACTGCTCAAAGTGTTCCGGTTCCAACAGGAAGTCAGGGTCCGCGGAAACCTCGGCGGCCTTATCGATCACCGCGACGGGTCCCACCAGGCGGTGCGGCTCGATCTGGTCCACTGACTTACCGTCCTTGCCCGTGATCCAGTGGACCGGAGCATCCAGGTGCGTGCCGGCGTGTTCGCCCACGGTGACGTCGTTCCACGCCCAAGCCGGTCCGGCGTCGTCGAAATTACTCACCGGCGAGACGGACAAACCCACCGTATTCGCGAACGGCTGGGGCAGGTTCAGGATGGGGGTCTCGGAACTCAGGGGCGTGGTGAGATCGATGATTTCCACCGAACCACTCGAAATGGCTGCAGTGAGCCCGGCCAGAACAGACATTGTTCTCCTATCGCTTGCTTTTCATAAAGATGGGTTTAGAAAATGAGTCGCTTGTGCTTGTTACGCGTGTGCCGAACTGTGCGGGGCTGGTGGGAGTGGAGCGCGCCTGGGCCTCGTAGTCGTGGGGAGGCTAACTCGAGGGGAGTTTCACGGATCTTAGGTTAGAACTGGCTTATCCCAGAGCATGAGCGTCGTGCCGATTCCTCGTTCAAGGGCGGTCCGGTACACAACACTTGCCCACGCTACGTCTTCAACGGGCATCCCGCCGATAGCAAGCAGGATGATCTCTTCGTCCGAGACCCGACCCGCTTCTCGACCTGCTGCAATACTTCCGAGGTCCCCTATAGAACTCCGATCCATGCGGCCGGCTGCGATCAGATCATTCCAGAACACGCCCAAGATGCCGACGATGTCGTGCGCGGGTGCGCCAAGTTCTTCTGCGTAGCTTTCGTACATACGCGAGCTGTCAGCGACGTTGCGCGCTCTCTTCAGCACGAAGTCAGGGTCCAGGTTGATTGTCGCTGGCAGACATATCAGGGCTCCGGGCTTTATCCACCGTTCCTCGATGAATGTGTAGTTCTCCGCGCCGGCAGCGGTTGAGGTTGCGACGCTCACGATGTCGGATTCCCGTACCGCAGCTTCGGCGCTGTCGACGATGCCAATTTTGAGGTGCGGGAATCGTTCGACTGCCCGGTCGACAAATGCCTGCGTTGAGCCTGCGCTACGGCCGAACACCTTGACTATTTCGAGGCTTGGACGCGCTACCACGAAGGCCTCCAGTGAAGTCGAGTTCATCACCCCGGGGCCTATCATCCCGAGGACCCGCGCATTCTCAACCGCTAGCAGGCGGGCACCAACACCGGGGATCGCTCCGGTGCGGTACGCACTCAGAAGGTTCGCCGACATCACAGCCAATGGCGCGCCGGATTCTTTATCGGACAGTGTGTACATGTGAATGGACCGGGGCCAACCTCGCTCCCGATTTGCGACGTTCGAGCCATACCATTTCGCCCCAATCGCATCGAAACTTCCCCCCAAGTAGGCGGGCATCGCCATGAACCTGCGATCCGGTCCTGCCAGTGGCATGTTCGGAAATTCAGAGGTTTCGGGGAAGTCGAGAAAGACTCCGTGGGAGTTGCGGTTGGCTCCGCCCATGATGTAGTCGCCCACACCAAGAGCGGAGAACATTTCGACCATGGTGTCCACGCAGGACGCCATGTCGGTAACACCGGCGGCCACCATGTCCTGCTCATTGAGGTACAGAAAATCTATGCGTTGATCAGTCATGTTTCCTCCAGTTGGGATCAAGGCTTGTTATTTTTCATCGCTTGATGAACCATAGCGTAGACCGAGGAACACAAAGTTTCTACGGGTTCGCTGATTTACCCGCGATCTTGTGAGGATATGGAGTTGGGAATGAACGAGGATTTCGATGTAGCGGTGATCGGTTTGGGCTCCGTGGGCTCTATGGCGATGTGGCAGCTATGCACAGATACTGACCTGAAGGTTGTCGGCATAGAGCAATGGGGGGTGGGGCATGCCTATGGTTCCTACGCCGGCGAATCCCGGGTTTTCCGCGCCGCTTACCACGAGGGCTGGCGTTATGTCCCCTTGCTCCTCCGCTCCAGGGAACTGTGGCTGGACCTTGAAAAGAAGACGGGGCGGCATCTGTTTCTTGACGGTGGGATGTTGGCCGTGGACACCCCCGGGCATGCCCCCTATGAAACAACTCTCGAGAGCATCCGTCGGTTCAATCTCCCGCATCGTTTTTTCAGCACCACCGAGCTTCGGAAGACGTATCCACAACACATAGTTACCGACGGGACGGAAGCAGTGCTTGACCTACTAGGGGGCGGCATACGATCGGAAGTTGCTGTGCTGGCCGGAGTTCAAGCCGCAATAGCAGCTGGCGGGACGGTCATTGACGGCGAAGGGGTTCTGGGCATAGAGGAGCAGGGGGAAACGATCGTCATTCGGCTCGCTACGCGGACTCTCCGTGTCGCGCAGGTGGTTGTGACGACCGGATCGTGGGCGGCGCAGTTGCGACCGCAGCTACGCGACGTCGTAAAAGTCGCAGACATCGCGTTGACGTGGTTCGCGCCGAACGATCCAAGTCGCTACGCACCGGACGTCTTCCCGGCATTCCTTCGCGACCAGGACGGTGTTCACATGTTCG
>NZ_JBFRFP010000050.1:0-3952 GCF_052114885.1 Paenarthrobacter sp. 2TAF44
TTTGGGGGTGTGGTGTTGTGTGGAACGCTGCCGGGGCGTGGCTGGTRTGGGGTTGTGTTTGGCGCACTGTTGGGTCCTGAGGCAACAGGACCTTTTTGCAGCAATGCATGGGGGCATCTTCTGGTGTTTCTTTTGTTCCTGCTTCCGGCGTCCCGGTCACTGTTATCAGCCCTGCYCCCGCGTTTTTGTGGGTGTGTGGGTTGTGGTGGGTGGGGTGTGGTTGATGGGGTTGTTGTTTGAGAACTACATAGTGGACGCGAGCATCTAGAACACACACTTGTGTGTGTTCTTACAGCAATTTCTTATGAATGAACCTGGCCCTTGTGGTCATGGTTCTCTCGAGTAAGTTTTTGATCTTTGTGTGGTCAAGTTTTTAAGGGCACACGGTGGATGCCTTGGCATTAGGAGCCGAAGAAGGACGTAGGAATCTGCGATAAGCCTGGGGGAGTTGATAACCGAGCGTTGATCCCAGGATGTCCGAATGGGGAAACCCCGCACAACGCTGTTAAAGGTGATTGTGTGACCCGCATCTGAACACATAGGGTGCGTGGGGGGAACGCGGGGAAGTGAAACATCTCAGTACCCGCAGGAAGAGAAAACAAGAGTGATTCCGTTAGTAGTGGCGAGCGAACGCGGATCAGGCTAAACCGTTTCCATGTGTGATAGCCGGCGGGCGTTGCATGGGCGGGGTTGTGGGACTTTCCGTACTGGTTCTGCCGGACTGGTGGGGTGTGTAGTGCAGGCATAGGTGAACGGTCTTGAAAGGCCGGCCAGAGAGGGTGTGAGCCCCGTAACCGTAATGTTGTGTACCGCCTGGAGAGGATCCCAAGTAGCACGGGGCCCGAGAAATCCCGTGCGAATCTGTCAGGACCACCTGATAAGCCTAAATACTTCCTAATGACCGATAGCGGACCAGTACCGTGAGGGAAAGGTGAAAAGTACCCCGGGAGGGGAGTGAAACAGTACCTGAAACCGTGTGCTTACAATCCGTCGGAGCCAGTCTGATTCTGGTGACGGCGTGCCTTTTGAAGAATGAGCCTGCGAGTTAGTGTTACGTCGCGAGGTTAACCCGTGTGGGGTAGCCGTAGCGAAAGCGAGTCTGAACAGGGCGAGTGTAGTGGCGTGATCTAGACCCGAAGCGGAGTGATCTACCCATGGCCAGGTTGAAGCGACGGTAAGACGTCGTGGAGGACCGAACCCACTTCAGTTGAAAATGGAGGGGATGAGCTGTGGGTAGGGGTGAAAGGCCAATCAAACTCCGTGATAGCTGGTTCTCCCCGAAATGCATTTAGGTGCAGCGTTGCGTGTTTCTTGCCGGAGGTAGAGCTACTGGATGGCCGATGGGCCCTACAAGGTTACTGACGTCAGCCAAACTCCGAATGCCGGTAAGTGAGAGCGCAGCAGTGAGACTGTGGGGGATAAGCTTCATAGTCGAGAGGGAAACAGCCCAGACCACCAACTAAGGCCCCTAAGCGTGTGCTAAGTGGGAAAGGATGTGGAGTTGCGAAGACAACCAGGAGGTTGGCTTAGAAGCAGCCATCCTTGAAAGAGTGCGTAATAGCTCACTGGTCAAGTGATTCCGCGCCGACAATGTAGCGGGGCTCAAGTACACCGCCGAAGTTGTGGATTTCACACAKTGCCCTAGCCTTCGTGGTTCAGGGGTGTGGAGTGGTAGGGGAGCGTCGTGTGGGCAGTGAAGTCGCGGTGGAAACCAGCGGTGGAGCCTACACGAGTGAGAATGCAGGCATGAGTAGCGAAAGACGGGTGAGAAACCCGTCCGCCGAATGATCAAGGGTTCCAGGGTCAAGCTAATCTGCCCTGGGTAAGTCGGGACCTAAGGCGAGGCCGACAGGCGTAGTCGATGGACAACGGGTTGATATTCCCGTACCGGCGAAAAACCGCCCATGCCAAGCGGGGGATACTAACCGCCCGGAGCCTGCCCTATCACCCTTGTGGTGTGTGGGTTTTGGCCGAGCGCGGGATCTGATCCCGGGAGGTAAGCGTATTAACAGGTGTGACGCAGGAAGGTAGCCGGGCCGGGCGATGGTTGCCCCGGTCCAAGGATGTAGGGTCAGGGATAGGCAAATCCGTTCCTGTGTGTTTCGAGCACGATCCTGAGATCTGATGGGACCCCCGTATGGGGGGATCCGGTGATCCTATGCTGCCTAGAAAAGCATCGACGCGAGGTTTTAGCCGCCCGTACCCCAAACCGACACAGGTGATCAGGTAGAGAATACCAAGGCGATCGAGAGAATTATGGTTAAGGAACTCGGCAAAATGCCCCCGTAACTTCGGGAGAAGGGGGGCCTGCCCCGTGATACAGACTTGCTCTGTGGAGCGGGTGTGGGCCGCAGAGACCAGGGGGAAGCGACTGTTTACTAAAAACACAGGTCCGTGCGAAGTCGCAAGACGATGTATACGGACTGACTCCTGCCCGGTGCTGGAAGGTTAAGAGGACCGGTTAGCCCCTTGTGGGCGAAGCTGAGAATTTAAGCCCCAGTAAACGGCGGTGGTAACTATAACCATCCTAAGGTAGCGAAATTCCTTGTCGGGTAAGTTCCGACCTGCACGAATGGAGTAACGACTTCCCCGCTGTCTCAACCATAAACTCGGCGAAATTGCAGTACGAGTAAAGATGCTCGTTACGCGCAGCAGGACGGAAAGACCCCGAGACCTTTACTATAGTTTGGTATTGGTGTTCGGAGTGGCTTGTGTAGGATAGGTGGGAGACGTTGAAGCCCGGACGCCAGTTCGGGTGGAGTCATCGTTGAAATACCACTCTGGTCACTTTGGACATCTAACTTCGGCCCGTGATCCGGGTCAGGGACAGTGCCTGATGGGTAGTTTAACTGGGGCGGTTGCCTCCTAAAAAGTAACGGAGGCGCCCAAAGGTTCCCTCAGCCTGGTTGGCAATCAGGTGTCGAGTGTAAGTGCACAAGGGAGCTTGACTGTGAGAGAGACATCTCAAGCAGGGACGAAAGTCGGGACTAGTGATCCGGCGGTACATTGTGGAATGGCCGTCGCTCAACGGATAAAAGGTACCTCGGGGATAACAGGCTGATCTTGCCCAAGAGTCCATATCGACGGCATGGTTTGGCACCTCGATGTCGGCTCGTCGCATCCTGGGGCTGGAGTAGGTCCCAAGGGTTGGGCTGTTCGCCCATTAAAGCGGTACGCGAGCTGGGTTTAGAACGTCGTGAGACAGTTCGGTCCCTATCCGCTGCGCGCGCAGGAAATTTGAGAAGGGCTGTCCTTAGTACGAGAGGACCGGGACGGACGAACCTCTGGTGTGTCAGTTGTACTGCCAAGTGCATCGCTGATTAGCTACGTTCGGATGGGATAACCGCTGAAAGCATCTAAGCGGGAAGCTCGCTTCAAGATGAGATTTCCATACACAATTTGTGTGAGAGGCCCCCAGCCAGACCACTGGGTTGATAGGCCGGATGTGGAAGCGAGGACTAAAGACTCGTGAAGCTGACCGGTACTAATAGGCCAACAACTTACACCACACACAATCCCACCCCCAAACCGGAACCAAACCGGCACAGGGGWWCGGGTAACAAGGTTACGGCGGTCATAGCGTGGGGGAAACGCCCGGTCCCATTCCGAACCCGGAAGCTAAGACCCACAGCGCCGATGGTACTGCACCCGGGAGGGTGTGGGAGAGTAGGACACCGCCGGACAATCATTAGGTCGAGACCCCCCAACCCACACGGGTCGGGGGGTCTCCCACATTAACGGCACGATCACCAAACCAGAACCAGGCAAGCCCCGACCACCACGGCCGGGGCTTCCCCCATTTAACCTGACTTGGCTCATTTCCTTAGTGCGTGACTTTTGGACCGTGGATCGCGTCGAGGATGGCTTGCTCTTCGGTGGAAATGTCGGGAGCGAATCTCTGTTTGGTGCCGTTGATGGCGATGGTCGCTGAGCGCAGGGGCCGGAGTTGTTT
>NZ_JBFRFP010000051.1:0-3159 GCF_052114885.1 Paenarthrobacter sp. 2TAF44
AAAACCAAACCACCACACACGGGGGTGCGCAACGGCCTGGCCATAATTTCAACCAATCAATAAAACAATCGGCATCAACAAACTTGGCACACTATTGAGTTCTCAAACAACAGACCCCCCAAAACATCACCCCGGACAGCGCACCACAACAACAGCGCACCCAACAAGGGCCATTGGAAAAGAAGAGTTATTTTTGGCCGCCTACCGAACCGTACACACCTTCCGGCTTTCCGTTTCGCACCCGGCGACTCAGAAAACAATACACGCCCCACACCCCCAACGCAAATCCACCCCAACAACCACCCAACACAACCCCAACACCCCCCGAACACCACCCCAAAAACTGGCGACAGCCCCGCCGTCGGGCATAACTCCGCTCGTTCATCAACCTGGCCAACGTGACCACTCCCGATGACGACCGTGCGCACTGGTGGGAGGATGGGACGCATGGAACTGCACATCACAGGAGATGCCGCCGCCGATCAGCTGTTAAGTGACGATGCGTTCGCATTGCTGACCGGAATGTTGCTTGATCAACAGGTAACCATGGAGTCGGCGTTTGCCGGTCCGGAAAAGATCCGTGCGCGCCTCGGATCACTGGATCCAGGCACGATCGCAGACTACGACCCCGCAGGCTTCGTAGAGGTATTCAAAGAACGCCCTGCTGTGCATCGCTTCCCAGGCTCCATGGCCGGCAGGGTCCAAGCCCTCGCCGAAACCGTGCACCGGGATTGGAACGGAGACGCTGCAGCCATCTGGACAAGTGGCAATCCGGATGGCGCCGAAGTATTGCGCCGGCTCAAGGCCTTGCCTGGGTTCGGAGAGCAGAAGGCTAAGATCTTCCTTGCCCTCCTCGGAAAGCAATGTGGCCTTCAAGCCAACGGATGGCGGGAAGCGGCTGGGCACTACGGCGAGGAGGGTTCATACCTCTCTGTCGCGGACATCGTGGATCCAGACTCCCTGGTCAAAGTTCGGGCAAGCAAACAAGCAGCCAAAGCAGCCGCGAAGGCCTCTAAGACAACGAGCGCCTGAATACTTTGACGTCAGCAGACTAGCGATCGCGCGAGGTTCCTCACCCTTCAGCTTTTCCACATAGGTGAATTGGTGCCTGCTGCCGGATCGACCGTGCTGGAAGAGTGTTTTCCATGGACAGGTTTCGCGAGCTGCAAGCAGCCAGGGTGGCTTCCACTGTGCCTGTACCTGGGAGCGGCGATTTCACCGGCCCCGGCTTCCGTCGCTCTGACGCTGAGGAGCTGCTTGTCCGGGTGGGCGCTTTCCGCGTTGCCGCGGCCAGCAATGAGTTGATTGATCAGATTCGTGGTTTGGAGGACGTGAAGTCAGCGATCGCGGCTTTGCAGGCGCGGGCGTCGGTGGCGTTTGACCTGGCGCAGCGCCGCGAACAAGCCTCTGCCGGTGTCTCCTCAGCTGAGCAGGGCCAGGGTGTGGGCGCGCAGATCGCGTTGGCCCGGCGGGAGTCACCGAACAAAGGGTCCCGGCTCCTCGGACTGGCGAAGGCACTGGTTTCGGAGATGCCGCGCACCATGGCCGCCCTGGAAACCGGACACCTGAACGAATGGCGGGCCACTCTGCTGGTGAAGGAAACAGCGTGCCTGTCCGTCGAAGACCGGGTAGCCGTTGATGAGGAACTCGCCCCCGACACCGGAACCTTCGACGGCGCCGGAGACAAAACCATCATCGCCGCCGCGAAAGCCGCAGCTTACCGGCGGGACCCCCGCTCGGTGACCCAGCGCGCAGCCCATGCCGCGTCCGAACGGCACGTCAGCCTCCTCCCGGCCCCCGACACCATGACCATCCTCACCGCACTGCTTCCGGTCGCCCAAGGCGTCGCCGCCTACGCCGCGCTCACCCGTCACGCGGACTCCGCCCGCTCCGGCGGGGACACCCGGACCCGGGGCCAGGTCATGGCCGACACCCTGACCGAACGCCTCACCGGCACCCCAGACGGGATCAGCGGCGTCAACGTGCAGCTCGTCATGACCGACCGGACCCTCTTCCAAGGCGACAGCGAACCAGCACGGCTCCAGGGCTACGGAATCGTCCCCGCCGAATGGGCCAGAACCCTCATCGCCGGAGAGCCAGCTGGGGCAGAGGCGAAAGACGGAGCCGGAGCCGGAGCCGCGGGGCAGGCTGAGGTGAGCGCAGAGTCCAAGGTGAGCCCGAAGTCCAACGAGGGCAAGGACTTTAGAGTCTTGCTCCGCCGCCTCTACACCGCACCTTCCTCCGGTGAACTGCTGGCCATGGACTCCAAAGCCCGGCTCTTCCCACCCGGAATGCGGCGCTTCATCGAAACCAGGGACGACACCTGCCGCACGCCTTACTGCGACGCGCCCATCCGCCACATAGATCACATCGTCCCCTGGCACAACGGCGGTGCCACGAGCCTCGCCAACGGCGCGGGGCTCTGCGAAGCCTGTAACCACACCAAAGAAAACCCCGGCTGGAACACACAAACGCTCCCCGGCGGCAGACATGAACTGGAAGTGAGCACACCCACGGGACACAGATACAAAACCACAGCCCCACCATTGCCGGGGAATGCGAATGCTCCTGAATCAACGGCCGGGACAGTCGAACGTCAACTGCGGCACCCGCAGGCCCCTGCTCGTCGTCCGGTCCTGAACACCTCGGGGCGCTCCCGTCCCTGAGGGGCGACACCAGGCGGGGTGACAATGCCCCACGCCCTGCCCCACGGTCATTCGGGGCCGGCATTCATGGGAGCACGAGCGGTGGGACGTTCAAGACCTCGGGATCAACAGATCGCGCGGCTCCACGGCCGACGTCTCGGCGTGATCGCGTCTACCGCTGAGCTCGGCGGCCGGGAGGGCGTGGTCCTGGGGTTGGTGGCAGGCTTCGAGTGGTTGATCATCGGCGCCAGCCATGAGCCCGTTGGGGTTCCTGAACAGGTTTAACGACGAAAGGCCTCCATAGTGGAGGCCTTTGTCTTGGCTTGAGCCTGGGCGCGCGTCTGGTCAAACTGGGCCTTGCACCATTTGTTGGTTAAATGGGGGAAGCCCCGACCGTCGTGGTCGGGGCTTTCCCTGTTAATGATTGTCCGGCGGTGTCCTACTCTCCCACACCCTCCCGGGTGCAGTACCATCGGCGCTGTGGGTCTTAGCTTCCGGGTTCGGAATGGGACCG
>NZ_JBFRFP010000052.1:0-2069 GCF_052114885.1 Paenarthrobacter sp. 2TAF44
CAGCCCTGCCCTCATCGCCGAGGAACGGGACCACCGCGACAACACCTCAAAGTCGCCATCACGAATATCCAAAGCAGGAGCGGGAGGATGAGCCATGCCCAATTCTCCCAAACACCAACCATAAAACTACTTTAGACACGCGGCACTAGGCCTCCAAATACACTTTCATTGCATCCGAGCGGCCACTGCGACATGACGCCGATTCGCGAGCGGTCTCGTGGGCCATTCCGGCATGCGATTTCAGCTCCAAGGTTCGACCGAGCGTTTTGGGGTTAGTTTCGTGCGCGTCGTTGACGCGACGCTAAGACTGAATGCGGGCGCGGGCCAGTCGCGGATTGCTAGTCCGTTGCATTCCCTCCGGGGCATCGGCAGTTCAAAGAATCGATGGCTGAGTACGTCGAAGCCGACCAGTTGTCCGCCAGAAGGTCGAGGGCGGCAAAGGTTGTTTCACATCGGAACACTGTGGGCTGCGACACACTGCCTACCGTGGGTACAGAATGCCGTGGTGGCCATCACATTTGGGGGCGCCGCGGCAATGCTGCCCGTCGCTTCTTAGAGCGGATTCAAGGACATTCCCCACTTATCTGTTCCGCTGGCTGATGAGCCTGTTTCAAGGGAGAAACACATGACAAGCACCACAGCATCGCCGCCGGCGATGACACCCCGCCGTGCGGCGACAGCCGCGCTCCTCGGCAGTGCACTGGAATACTACGACTTTTTTGTTTACGGTGCAGCAGCCGGACTTGTCTTCAATGTGCTGTTTTTCCCGTCCGGGGATCCCGCTGTTGCTTTGATCGGATCGTTCGCGACTTTTGCGGTGGGCTATGTGGCACGACCCGTCGGCGCAATGGTGATGGGGGACTTCGGCGATCGTCTTGGCCGCAAGAAGGTCATGCTTGCCACTGTGGTCATGATGGGTGCCGCCTCGTTCTCCATGGGTTGTCTTCCGACATTTGACCGGGTGGGGCTGTTGGCGCCGGCACTTCTGGTTGTCTTGCGAGTGGTCCAGGGTTTCTCGGCCGGTGCCGAATCCGCAGGTGCCTCGACGTTAACGGTTGAGCATTCCCCCGTTGGACGCCGCGGCTTCTTTACCAGCTTCGTTATGGTTGGCTACGCGGTCGGCTGCTCGTTGGCGACCATTGTTTTCCTTCCCGTGGCGCTCCTGCCGGCCGAACACCTCTATGGCTGGGGCTGGCGGCTTCCCTTCTGGCTCAGCGCGGTCGTTGTCGTGATTACTTACTACGTGCGGAGCCATCTGGAGGAAACGCCCGTGTTCGCTGAAGCGAAGGAAGAACGCGCAGTCCGGAAGCTGCCGCTGAGCGATGTTTTCAAGTACCACTGGCGCAGTGTGATTTGTGTTGCCGGGGCATCGCTGATGGCAGCGATGCAGACTTTGTTCGCTGTTTTCAGCTTGTCCTACGGAACCTCGGGCGCATGAGTTCGAGGCCACATGATCTCGCGTGTAGAGCATTTCGCGGTCTGTCGGTACCCGCGAGAACGCAGGGTTGGTCGGATCGGATCCTGGCTACCGTCCCCGAATCAGCCAGAATTTCAATGTCAGCAGGGGCGCGCGCACACATGGTCTTTGCGCTTTCCTGCACCTCCGGGTCTATGTTCTTAACAGTGTATGCGTGAGGCATCCGAGCGATGGCAGACTTGCCGCAAACATGCGCGCGGAAGTAGCGCCTGCCCGGCCTGGCCGAGCTACTTCCCTCATATGTCGTGAACTCCATCGGCGGCCACTTCCCGTTCTTCCGCACGACTGCATGGACCCCGAATGCCTCTAGGGCGACCGGGCTCCGTAGTCCCGAGTTAGCCGCGCCACGGGGCCAGGGTTACGGCGGAAGTGGTTCAGAGGTGGGCGGTGCGCTCCAAGGGGAGAAGGTCTTCGCCCCCAGGTGTCAGGTTGAGTTCCAGACCCACTAGTGCCGCGTGTCTAAAGTAGTTTTATGGTTGGTGTTTGGGAGAATTGGGCATGGCTCATCCTCCCGCTCCTGCTTTGGATATTCGTGATGGCGACTTTGAGGTGTTGTCGCGGTGGTCCCGTTCCTCGGCGATGAGGGCAGGGC
>NZ_JBFRFP010000053.1:0-2039 GCF_052114885.1 Paenarthrobacter sp. 2TAF44
AAAACCAAACCACCACACACGGGGGTGCGCAACGGCCTGGCCATAATTTCAACCAATCAATAAAACAATCGGCATCAACAAACTTGGCACACTATTGAGTTCTCAAACAACAGACCCCCCAAAACATCACCCCGGACAGCGCACCACAAAAACAGCGCACCCAACAAGGCCATTGGAAAAGAAGAGTTATTTTTGGCCGCCTACCGAACCGTACACACCTTCCGGCTTTCCGTTTCGCACCCGGCGACTCAGAAAACAATACACGCCCCACACCCCCAAAGCAAATCCACCCCAACAACCACCCAACACAACCCCAACACCCGCGTCAGCCCGCCGTCGGGCATTCGTCCGGACGCGCGTCACTGAGCCAGTTTGCGCTCCACTTCACTCAAGAAAGTCCGGCATCCCGAAGTGTCGGTGCAGACCATCATCGAGGAAGCGCATGATCGATGCGATCTTGTCTCCAACCTGAGTTGGCTCAATCACCAGGAGTCCCCTGGCCCGGCCTTGCAGATAACAGACGAACGCCGGCCTGCCACCGGCAATGACAGCGGTCAGCGCATAGTTGCCGCCAGGGCGCCCGGCTGCGCTGGCATGGAGGAAGCTCCCGACGGCGTGCCGGCCCACGTAAAGTTCTCTGGCCGGAGGCATGGCGAGCCAACATTGATCGGTGAGGAGCTCAAGGACGGCATCGACGTCGTCTCGCGAGAAGGCATCTGCAAACTTACGGGCTAGACCGTGGTGTTCTGCTCCGGTCGCAATTGGCCTTGGAGAGGGTCTGGCGGAGCGGGCGCGTTGAAGAAGACCCTTTGCCGCCGTCGGGCCTATCGCGAGCATCTCGGCAGCCTCGCTAGCGGTGAAATCCAACACATCGCAGAGGATCAACACTGCAGCCTGGCGCGGCGGCATCCGTTGAAGCGCAACAACAAATGCGAGCTCGACACTTTCACGGGCCACCGCCTGCACAGCAGGATCAAGCTCGTCGACCAATACATCGGGGTAAGGCTGCACATGCGGCAGGTCGAATCGGTCGTTTGCAGCTGGAGGCACGAAGGGAGGTATGGGCGCGGTACGAGGTCGGCGCTGCTGGTCCCTCAGAGTATTGAGCGAACGAGTAGTAGCAATCCTGTAGAGCCAAGTCCGCAAGGATGATCGGCCGGCGAAACCAGGCAACCCCTTCCACGCCGCAAGCAAAACCTCCTGCAGTACATCATCTGCATCGTCA
The DNA here is from genome assembly GCF_052114885.1 of Paenarthrobacter sp. 2TAF44. Classification (NCBI taxonomy): domain Bacteria; kingdom Bacillati; phylum Actinomycetota; class Actinomycetes; order Micrococcales; family Micrococcaceae; genus Paenarthrobacter; species Paenarthrobacter sp. 2TAF44. The sequence continues at coordinate 1,226 of NZ_JBFRFP010000053.1, forward strand.
ACAGAACCTGTGATCCTGTAGCAATGCAGATGAAGCTCCCGGCGAAAGGGCGCCACGAGCGAGGCGAAAGCCTCTTCATCGCCGGCCCGGGCGGCCTCCAACTCGGCTGATGTCACCGTTCAATCTTGGCACGGACCCACTAGAGCGTTCCGATCTGCTGGGAAGTGGTGTCTAACAGGAGTATTCCGTCTACGAAAGGAGTCAGAGCATGTCTGAAAAACAGGCCAGAGCCGTTGAGATCGCAGTCGCGTACCACCGGGCCTGGACAACCGGCGACCTGGACTCAGCGATCAAGCACCTAGCCGAGGATGTCACCTGCCATGCACCGTCCGGCACCATGAGAGGTAGTGCCGCTGTCCGGGCATTCATGGAGCCCTTCGCTGCTACGCTCACCAAATCAGCCCTTCTTGCGGCTTATGGGTCCGACGACGAAGCAATACTGATGTACGACACAGCCAATCGGGCAGTTCCTAGCGCCCCGGGAGCGGAGCTGTATCGCATTCACAATGATCAGATCGCCGAGATCCAGATCATCTTCGATCGTCTGCCTTTCGCCCTGGCGCGTGGCGACGTCGTTGAGGTGTGATGGCGATGCTTCCCTGGACGCTGTCCGAACAAATTGAGCGGCGGTGTACATCTTCGGCAGTCAGCTGCGCCTTATGGGCTTAAATGGGGGAAGCCCCGACCGTCGTGGTCGGGGCTTTCCCTGTTAATGATTGTCCGGCGGTGTCCTACTCTCCCACACCCTCCCGGGTGCAGTACCATCGGCGCTGTGGGTCTTAGCTTCCGGGTTCGGAATGGGACCGGGCGTTTC
>NZ_JBFRFP010000054.1:0-1946 GCF_052114885.1 Paenarthrobacter sp. 2TAF44
ATGCGGTCGTTGTTGCAGCGTGCCGGTGCCCGGTCGGTGGGTGTGCCGATGGTGACGACCACTGATTATGTGAACACGATCCCGGTGGACCAGGAAGCGGAGTTTCCCGGGAACGAGGAGTTCGAGCGCCGGTACCGTGCGTACATGCGCTGGAACGCCGCGGTCATGGTCCACCGTGCGCAGCGGGCCGATATCGGGGTGGGCGGGCATATTTCCACCTATGCCGGCGCGGCGACCCTGTAYGAGGTCGGGTTCAACCATTTCTTCCGCGGCAAGGACCACCCCTCGGGCGGGGACCAGGTGTTCTTCCAGGGCCACGCGTCCCCGGGCATGTACGCCCGGGCGTTCATGGAAGGACGCCTCTCGGAGGAGGACCTGGACGGGTTCCGTCAGGAAAAGTCCAAACAAGGCCATGCCCTGTCCTCGTACCCGCACCCGCGGTTGATGCCGGACTTCTGGGAATTCCCGACSGTGTCGATGGGCATCGGGCCGATGAACGCGATCTACCAGGCCCAGTCCAACCGGTACCTGCACAACCGCGGCCTCAAGGACACCTCCGACCAGCAGGTCTGGGCGTTCCTCGGYGACGGGGAAATGGACGAGCCCGAGTCCCGCGGGTTGCTGCAGCTGGCAGCGAACGAGAACCTGGACAACCTGAACTTCGTGATCAACTGCAACCTCCAGCGCCTGGACGGGCCCGTGCGSGGCAACGGCAARATCATGCAGGARYTSGAGGCGTTCTTCCGCGGCGCGGGCTGGAACGTGATCAAGGTCGTCTGGGGCCGGGAATGGGACACCCTGCTGGAAAACGACACCGACGGGGCGTTGGTGAAAATCATGAACGAAACYCCCGATGGTGACTACCAGACCTACAAGGCCGAGTCCGGMGGGTTCGTGAGGGATCACTTCTTCGGMAAGTCCCCGCAGACCAAGGACATGGTCGCTGACCTGACCGATGAGCAGATCTGGGGCCTCAAACGCGGCGGGCACGATTACCGCAAGGTCTACGCCGCGTACAAGGCAGCGGTSGAGTTCAAGGGCAAACCCACCGTGATCCTGGCCAAAACCGTCAAGGGCTACGGCCTGGGCCCGCACTTCGARGGCCGCAACGCCACCCACCAGATGAAAAAGCTGACCATGGAAGACCTCAAGGCCTTCCGTGACCACCTGCGCATCCCCATCAGCGATGACCAGCTCGACGCGGACCTCTACCGGCCCCCGTACTACCACCCCGGCATGGACGCCCCCGAAATCCGGTACCTGATGGAACGCCGGGCMGARCTSGGCGGGTTCGTSCCCGAACGCCGCCGCACCCACACCCCCGTKACCCTGCCCGAAGCCAARTCCTACGAGGTCGCCAAACGCGGCTCSGGCAAACAACAAGCCGCGACCACCATGGCCTTCGTGAGGCTCCTSAAGGACCTGATGCGGGATAAGAACTTCGGGGCCCGGTTCGTGCCCGTCGTCCCGGACGAATCCCGGACCTTCGGCATGGACGCGTTCTTCCCGACCGCGAAAATCTACAACCCCAAGGGCCAGAACTACCTCTCCGTGGACCGGGACCTCGTGCTGGCCTACAAGGAATCCCCCGCCGGGCAACTGATCCACCCCGGCATCAACGAAGCCGGCGCCGTCGCAGCGTTCACCGCCGCCGGAACCGCGTACGCCACCCACGGCGAACCCCTGGTCCCGATCTACGTGTTCTACTCCATGTTCGGCTTCCAACGCACCGGAGATTCCTTCTGGGCCGCMGCRGACCAAATGACCCGCGGCTTCATCATCGGCGCCACCGCAGGACGAACCACCCTCACCGGCGAAGGACTCCAACACGCCGACGGGCACTCCCCCATCCTGGCCTCCACCAACCCCGCCGTGAAAACCTACGACCCCGCCTACGGCTACGAAATCGGCCACATCATCCGCCACGGCCTCGAAGAAATGTACGG
>NZ_JBFRFP010000055.1:0-1768 GCF_052114885.1 Paenarthrobacter sp. 2TAF44
ACCTGACTTGGCTCATTTCCTTAGTGCGTGACTTTTGGACCGTGGATCGCGTCGAGGATGGCTTGCTCTTCGGTGGAAATGTCGGGAGCGAATCTCTGTTTGGTGCCGTTGATGGCGATGGTCGCTGAGCGCAGGGGCCGGAGTTGTTTGACGACGTTGGCGATCGCCAGTCCGGTCCTGTTCTGGACGGTTCTGGATACTGCCAGCGCGGTGAACACGATCGTCAGGTGTGCCTCGATCGCGTCCCGGGTGCGGTGAAACATGGGCCTGGCCCGCAGGTCTGTCTTGCTCATCCGGAAGGACTGCTCGACATGCCACAGGTCGTGGTAGGAGGCGATGACTTCCGTCGCGGCCATGGCCGTTGCGGGGATGTTTGTGACGTAGCCCTTCAGGCCGGCCAGTTGCCGGGCGCGTGTCAGTGATGCCTCGTCGAGGCTGCGTTTGCCGCCGGCTGTCTTCACGAACCGCGGGGTGCGGGCAGCTTTCTGTCCCTCGATGACCTCGCGGGCCCGGTTCTCCTGGGCCGTGAGGGTGGTGGCGTCGCGGACCGCTCTTTTGCGGGAGTAGGCCCACACGGCCCGCCACGAGCCGGGGTGGATGGCGGGGTCCCAGACGGGTTCGGCGCGCAGGTCGGGGTTGTTCTCCTTGGCGTGGCCGGTTCTGGGGGTGATGGTGTCGATCAGCTGACCGTCGCTGAACGCGTCGCCGTGCCAGCGGAAGTGCGAGGCCAGATCGGTCGGGGCCTTCGTCATCCGGGAGCCGACGATAAAGCGCAGGTTCGCCTCGTCCAGTTCGCGAAGGTTGCCGGCGGAGAGCATTCCGGCGTCGGCGACGACGACCATGTCGGCCAGGCTGTGGCGGGCCTGGAACTGCTTGATGATCGGGATCATGGTCGCGGTCTCGGCCTTGTTGCCTTCGAAGCAGCCGATCTCCAGCGGGAAACCGAGCCGGTCCACGAGCAGGCCGACGACGATCTGGGGGTCGACCCTGCGCTCCTTGGAATAGCCGACCTTGCGCAGTTCGTCTTCCTTCTCGGCCTCGAAGTAGAGCGTAGTGACGTCGTAGAGCACCAGGGAGATGTCCCCGTCGGTGCTGGCGTGCTGGAAGCACCAGGTCGCGATCCGGTCGCGGTACTTGCCCGCTGCGGCACGGCCCAGGGTGCGTTTCATGGTCGCGTAGCTGGCCGGGGACTGGCCCAGGTCCCGAAGGATTCTGCCGGCATCCAGCAGTGATGTCGGTTCCACGACCCGGGCGATCACGAGGTCCCGGAACACCTCGTCGCCGAGGCCATCGAACCCCAACGCTGTAAACACGCCGGCCAACGCATCGAACAGGATCCGCGAGTCCGTGCCGACCACCCGTCCCGGACCATCACGACCGGCTGGCGTCACCGCGCCGGCCGCCTCGAACAAGCCCTGCCCGGCAGGGACAACCAGGCCCTTCACTGCAGGGGTGGGCTCAACAGCGAGATCCAGGACGCCCTGGGCAGGATTGTCCAGCAGCTCACGGGCGCGTTCGAGCAGCATGCCAAGCTCTGCCTCCGTATGCGCCGAGCCGACGTGCTCCACGATCCGCTGACGGCCGCGCACATACTCGGCGATCTGCACTGCCGTCGCTCCCGAGGCCGTCCGCACCCTCCTGATGAACACCACACCGGTGACACTAGAACAAAACCCCTTTAGTGCGTGAAAAAGCAGCATTCCGCCAACATCACCGCAGGTCAGAGCCTCGGCCCACCCCGAAGCCACGAGCCGTGAGCCAAGTCAGG
>NZ_JBFRFP010000056.1:0-1538 GCF_052114885.1 Paenarthrobacter sp. 2TAF44
TGTTAGCAGCTCCTTAGAAAGGAGGTGATCCAGCCGCACCTTCCGGTACGGCTACCTTGTTACGACTTAGTCCCAATCGCCGGTCCCACCTTCGACGGCTCCCCCCACAAGGGTTAGGCCACCGGCTTCGGGTGTTACCAACTTTCGTGACTTGACGGGCGGTGTGTACAAGGCCCGGGAACGTATTCACCGCAGCGTTGCTGATCTGCGATTACTAGCGACTCCGACTTCATGGGGTCGAGTTGCAGACCCCAATCCGAACTGAGACCGGCTTTTTGGGATTAGCTCCACCTCACAGTATCGCAACCCTTTGTACCGGCCATTGTAGCATGCGTGAAGCCCAAGACATAAGGGGCATGATGATTTGACGTCGTCCCCACCTTCCTCCGAGTTGACCCCGGCAGTCTCCTATGAGTCCCCGCCATCACGCGCTGGCAACATAGAACGAGGGTTGCGCTCGTTGCGGGACTTAACCCAACATCTCACGACACGAGCTGACGACAACCATGCACCACCTGTAAACCGACCGCAAGCGGGGCACCTGTYTCCAGGTCTTTCCGGTTCATGTCAAGCCTTGGTAAGGTTCTTCGCGTTGCATCGAATTAATCCGCATGCTCCGCCGCTTGTGCGGGCCCCCGTCAATTCCTTTGAGTTTTAGCCTTGCGGCCGTACTCCCCAGGCGGGGCACTTAATGCGTTAGCTACGGCGCGGAAAACGTGGAATGTCCCCCACACCTAGTGCCCAACGTTTACGGCATGGACTACCAGGGTATCTAATCCTGTTCGCTCCCCATGCTTTCGCTCCTCAGCGTCAGTTACAGCCCAGAGACCTGCCTTCGCCATCGGTGTTCCTCCTGATATCTGCGCATTTCACCGCTACACCAGGAATTCCAGTCTCCCCTACTGCACTCTAGTCTGCCCGTACCCACTGCAGAACCGGAGTTGAGCCCCGGTCTTTCACAGCAGACGCGACAAACCGCCTACGAGCTCTTTACGCCCAATAATTCCGGATAACGCTTGCGCCCTACGTATTACCGCGGCTGCTGGCACGTAGTTAGCCGGCGCTTCTTCTGCAGGTACCGTCACTTTCGCTTCTTCCCTACTGAAAGAGGTTTACAACCCGAAGGCCGTCATCCCTCACGCGGCGTCGCTGCATCAGGCTTTCGCCCATTGTGCAATATTCCCCACTGCTGCCTCCCGTAGGAGTCTGGGCCGTGTCTCAGTCCCAGTGTGGCCGGTCACCCTCTCAGGCCGGCTACCCGTCGTCGCCTTGGTAGGCCATTACCCCACCAACAAGCTGATAGGCCGCGAGTCCATCCAAAACCACAAAAGCTTTCCACCCCCCACCATGCGATGAGGAGTCATATCCGGTATTAGACCCAGTTTCCCAGGCTTATCCCAGAGTCAAGGGCAGGTTACTCACGTGTTACTCACCCGTTCGCCACTAATCCCCCAGCAAGCTGGGATCATCGTTCGACTTGCATGTGTTAAGCACGCCGCCAGCGTTCATCCTGAGCCAGGATCAAACTCTCCGTTGAA
>NZ_JBFRFP010000057.1:0-1315 GCF_052114885.1 Paenarthrobacter sp. 2TAF44
GTAAGTGACTGGCCCCGCAAGGGTGTCCTGGAGTGGGATCTGTCCATCCGAGGGGTGGGGCGGCCGGTACCGCCCGGCCCACCTCGGTAACTTGATCAGAAGGTTGTCCGCCCGCTAGGGCGTGACTCGTCACAGTGTTGTTCCGAAGTGACCTCTACCCGGACTGGTACCGGCCGTTGACGGCCCTGACCGTATCCGCGAGTAGAGGAAGGTGCCAGAACCGCTATGACTATCGTTGCGCATTCCCGTCCGTTTGTCGTCGGCGTCGACACGCACGCCAGGAACCATGTCTACGCCATCATCACCGCAAGTACTGGTGAGTTGATCGCTACCCGGGACTTCCCGGCCACCGGGGCCGGCATCAACCGCTCGATCGCCTGGGTCGCGCGCCACACCGGCGCTGACCTGGGGACTTTATGGGTGATCGAGGGAACCGGCTCGTACGGTGCCCTGCTGGCCGGTGCCGCCGGGGCGGCCGGCTACCAGGTTGCCGAAGCCGCGCGCATGGATGCCCGGCACRGKGTCGGAAAATCCGACCCGCTCGACGCGCACCGGATCGCCGCAGCCGTCCTCCCCATGGATGAGCAGCACCTGCGCCGGCCACGGCTCAATGAAGGGGTCCGCGCCGCCTTACGCGTCCTGGTCACCGCACGGGACTCCATGACCACCGAACGCACCCGGGCAGTGAACGCGCTGACCGCCCTGCTGCGCGTCAACGACCTCGGCCTGGACGCCCGTAAACCCCTGACCGGAGCCCAGATCGCCGACGTGACGCGSTGGAGGGCACGGGACGAACCGCTGGCCGCCTCCATTGCCCGCTCCGAAGCCGTCCGGCTAGCCCAACGCGTCACCGGACTCGACGCGGAGATCAAGACCAACACCACCCGGATCACCGAGCTGGTCAAGATCAGCGACGCAGCGCCCCTGCTGCAGGAAACCGGCTTCGGTCCCGTCACCGCCGCCATCTGCCTGACCGCATGGTCCCACCACGGACGGGTCCGCTCCGAAGCGGCATTCGCCTCCCTGGCCGGAGTCAACCCCATTCCTGCCTCATCCGGTAACACCGTCAGGCACAGACTCAACCGCGGTGGTGACAGAACCCTGAACAAAGCCCTGCACATGGTCGCCCTGAGCCGGATGACCTTCGACCCCGCCACCGTCGACTACGTGCGCAAACGCCAAGCCGAGGGACGAACCACAAAGGAGATCCGCCGGTGCGTGAAACGCTACCTCGCCCGGCGGATCTACCGAACCCTCAACGCCCCAAACCCCGGCCCTTGCCACGCTTGACAACCATAGAAGGATCCCCGCGTTG
>NZ_JBFRFP010000058.1:0-1127 GCF_052114885.1 Paenarthrobacter sp. 2TAF44
CTAGTGCCGCGTGTTTGAAGTTGTCTTTGGCTTGGCTTTCGCCAGGATTTCTTCGGGTGATTTGGTCCAGGTGAAGGGGTGGCTGCGTTTGTTCCAGCCGGTGATGAATTGCCGGATCTTGCGCATCAGGTCCGTGACCGAGGTGAACGTTCCGCGGTGGATGGCCTGGCGTTCGATGATGCCGAACCAGATTTCCACCATGTTCAGCCAGGACCCGGACGTGGGGGTGAAATGGACATGGATGCGCGGGTTCTCTGCCAGCCATGCCCGGACCTCGGCCTTCTTGTGGGTGGCGTAGTTGTCCATCACCAGGTGCAGTTCCACGCCTGGGTAGGTTCGGGCCACGTGTTTGAGGAAGGACAGGAATTCCTTGTGGGTGTGGGCCGGCTTGCAGAGGCCGGTGAGGTTTCCGGTGGCGATGTCCAGTGCCGCGAATAAGGTCGTGGTGCCGTGGCGGACATAGTCGTGCGTGCGTTTCTCCGGTACGCCGATCTGCATGGGCAGCAGGGGCGCTGTCCGGTCCAACGCCTGGATCTGTGACTTCTCGTCAATGCATAGAACGACAGCGTTTTCCGGCGGGGCAAGGTAGAGCCCGACCACATCGACGACTTTTGCTTCCAGCTCCGGGTCCGTGGAGAACTTGAACGTCTCGGACTTCCATGGCTTGACCCCGTATTCGCGCCAGGTCTTGGCCACGGTGGAAAAGTCCGTCTTCAGATGCTTCGCCAGCAGCCGGGAAGACCAGTGCGTGATCCCCAGCGATGCCGGCGGCGGTGTCAGGGTCGCGGCAATGATTTTCGTCCGGTCGATCTCCCGCGGCCGGCCGGCACGCTGCTCGTCCTCCAGGCCGGCCATTCCCCGTTCCAGGTACCGCCCACGCCAGGCCAGGACAGTGGGAACCGAAACGCCGACCTCCCGGGCGATACGTGAGTTCGGTGTGCCCTCGGCCGCCATCAAGATGATCCTGGCCCGCTGGACCAGCCCTGCCCTCATCGCCGAGGAACGGGACCACCGCGACAACACCTCAAAGTCGCCATCACGAATATCCAAAGCAGGAGCGGGAGGATGAGCCATGCCCAATTCTCCCAAACACCAACCATAAAACTACTTTAGACACGCGGCACTAG
>NZ_JBFRFP010000059.1:0-701 GCF_052114885.1 Paenarthrobacter sp. 2TAF44
TTGAAGTAGCGGCGGGCGGCTTGGCGGGTGTCGGAGAAGCCGAAGCCGTCTGCTCCGAGGGAGGCGAAGTCGTTGGGGATGAATTGGCGGATTTGGTCGGGGACGGCTTTCATGTAGTCGGACACGGCGATGACGGGTCCGGTGGTGCCGGCGAGTTGTTCGGTGATGAAGGGGGTGCGGGCGGGTTGGCCGGGGTTGAGGAAGGCGTGTTCTTCGGCGGCGAGGCCGTCGCGTCGCAGTTCGTTCCAGGACGTCACGGACCAGACTTCGGCGGCGACTCCCCAGTCCTCGGCGAGGATCCGGGCGGCGTCCAGGGCCCAGGGCACGGACACGCCGGAGGCGAGGATGTTCGCGGTGGGCCTGGTGTCCCCGGTGGTGTTTTCCGGGGCGGGCGCCAGGCGGTAGATGCCTTTGAGGAGCCCGTTGACGTCGAGGTTCTCGGGTTCGGCGGGTTGGGTGATGGGTTCGTTGTAGACGGTGAGGTAGTACATCACGTTACGGTCTTCACCGGTGCCCGTGCCGGTGCCGGTGCCGGTGGCCTCGGTGTCGGGTCCGTACATTTCTTCGAGGCCGTGGCGGATGATGTGGCCGATTTCGTAGCCGTAGGCGGGGTCGTAGGTTTTCACGGCGGGGTTGGTGGAGGCCAGGATGGGGGAGTGCCCGTCGGCGTGTTGGAGTCCTTCGCCGGTGAGGGTGGTTCG
>NZ_JBFRFP010000060.1:0-698 GCF_052114885.1 Paenarthrobacter sp. 2TAF44
CGAACCACCCTCACCGGCGAAGGACTCCAACACGCCGACGGGCACTCCCCCATCCTGGCCTCCACCAACCCCGCCGTGAAAACCTACGACCCCGCCTACGGCTACGAAATCGGCCACATCATCCGCCACGGCCTCGAAGAAATGTACGGCCCCGACAACGACGGCACCGACACCGAGGCGGAGGGCACCGGTGAAGACCGTAACGTGATGTACTACCTCACCGTCTACAACGAGCCCATCACCCAACCCGCCGAACCCGAGGCCCTGGACATCAACGGGCTGATCAAGGGCATCTACCGCCTCGCGGCCGCCCCGGAAAACACCACCGGGGACACCAGGCCCACCGCGAACATCCTCGCCTCCGGCGTGTCCGTGCCCTGGGCCCTGGACGCCGCCCGGATCCTCGCCGAGGACTGGGGAGTCGCCGCCGACGTCTGGTCCGTGACGTCCTGGAACGAACTGCGACGCGACGGCCTCGCCGCCGAAGAACACGCCTTCCTCAACCCCGGCCAACCCGCCCGCACCCCCTTCATCACCGAACAACTCGCAGGCACCACCGGACCCGTCATCGCCGTGTCCGACTACATGAAAGCCGTCCCCGACCAAATCCGCCAATTCATCCCCAACGACTTCGCCTCCCTCGGAGCAGACGGCTTCGGCTTCTCCGACACCCGCCAAGCCGCCCGCCGCTACTTCAA
>NZ_JBFRFP010000061.1:0-654 GCF_052114885.1 Paenarthrobacter sp. 2TAF44
CGGGCCTGGAAGAGGACCACGGTCCAGGACCCGCAAGCCAAGACCGCCCACATCGAGAACCACATGCTCGATGAACAGGGCAAACGCGACTTCACCTCCGCGGTGCCCGGGACCCGCCTGGTCGGAGACATCACCTACCTGCGCACCGGCGAGGGCTGGCTTTATCTGGCCACCGTCATCGACCTGTTTTCGGGCATGGTCATCGGCTGGTCCATGGCTGCCCACATGCGGGCAAGCCTGTGCACCGCAGCCCTGCAGATGGCACGGAACCACGGCCGTTTCGCCGAGCATGGTGTGGTGTTCCACTCCGACCGTGGCACCCAATACACCTCTGACGAATTCCAGGAATGGTGCGCCACGAACGGGGTCACCCAGTCCATGGGCAAGGTCGGGGTGTGCTGGGACAACGCGGTCGCCGAGAACTTCTTCTCCCACCTCAAAACCGAGTTCTACCACCACCACGGATTCGGCTCCAGACTCGCAGCCCGGACCGGAGTGATGGACTACATCGAAGGCTGGTACAACCGCCGCCGTCCCAACCGCAGGGCCGGCGGCATCCCACCGGCCGCCGCCCACGCAAACCACTACAACCGCGCCCAGGAACCCCTGGCCGCCTAACACCAACGAAACTGTCTCAAAAACTTGACGAGCGCA
>NZ_JBFRFP010000062.1:0-580 GCF_052114885.1 Paenarthrobacter sp. 2TAF44
CCGGTGCGCAGGTAGGTGATGTCTCCGACCAGGCGGGTCCCGGGCACCGCGGAGGTGAAGTCGCGTTTGCCCTGTTCATCGAGCATGTGGTTCTCGATGTGGGCGGTCTTGGCTTGCGGGTCCTGGACCGTGGTCCTCTTCCAGGCCCGGGTYCGGATGGCCCGCAGGCCCTTTTCKCGCATGATCGCCCCGACGGTCGGGGCGGAGACCTTGGTCCCGGCCGCGTTGAGCAAAAGCGTCAGCTGGTCACGGCCGGCACGGCCATTTTCCTTCTCGTACAGGCCGGTAACCGCGGTGACCAGATCCTCATGCCGCACGGCACGCGGTGAGGGCCCGGCAGGGGCGCGCCACCGGTAGAACGAGGCCCGGGAGACCTTCAACGCCCGGCACAGCCACACCACGGAATAGTTGGCCTTCTCCGCTTCGATGAACTCGTAGAAGTCCTCTACTTTTGCTTCGCGGCAAAGAAGGCGCTGACTTTTCCCAGGAACTCGACCTCGGCCTTCAACCGCTCATTTTCGGCCAGTGCCTTCCGGTGCTCGTCCCACGGCACCGGCCCCCGTTCTTCAGGCAGGACCGG
>NZ_JBFRFP010000063.1:0-468 GCF_052114885.1 Paenarthrobacter sp. 2TAF44
GCCGGAAGCAGGAACAAAAGAAACACCAGAAGATGCCCCCATGCATTGCTGCAAAAAGGTCCTGTTGCCTCAGGACCCAACAGTGCGCCAAACACAACCCCATACCAGCCACGCCCCGGCAGCGTTCCACACAACACCACACCCCCAAAAAGGGGGCACGGGTTGCCGTACTGRCACCAGGACACAACCGGTAAAGGCCATGCCAAARAAGTTTGATTCGTTGATGTTTCCACCCATGAGCACCCACCGCAGAACAGACGCCTGCGCAATGGGCAACACTGACAACCACCACCATCCGCATGCACGGACACCAGCGAGTTGTTAGCAGCTCCTTAGAAAGGAGGTGATCCAGCCGCACCTTCCGGTACGGCTACCTTGTTACGACTTAGTCCCAATCGCCGGTCCCACCTTCGACGGCTCCCCCCACAAGGGTTAGGCCACCGGCTTCGGGTGTTACCAACTTTCGTG
>NZ_JBFRFP010000064.1:0-466 GCF_052114885.1 Paenarthrobacter sp. 2TAF44
CACGAAAGTTGGTAACACCCGAAGCCGGTGGCCTAACCCTTGTGGGGGGAGCCGTCGAAGGTGGGACCGGCGATTGGGACTAAGTCGTAACAAGGTAGCCGTACCGGAAGGTGCGGCTGGATCACCTCCTTTCTAAGGAGCTGCTAACAGCTGTGTTGTTTRCCTGCWTGGGTGGATGACGGGTTGTCAGTGTTGCCCATTGCGCAGGCGTCTGTTCTGCGGTGGGTGCTCATGGGTGGAAACATCAACGAATCAAACTTSTTTGGCATGGCCTTTACCGGTTGTGTCCTGGTGCCAGTACGGCAACCCGTGCCCTYTTTGGGGGTGTGGTGTTGTGTGGAACGCTGCCGGGGCGTGGCTGGTRTGGGGTTGTGTTTGGCGCACTGTTGGGTCCTGAGGCAACAGGACCTTTTTGCAGCAATGCATGGGGGCATCTTCTGGTGTTTCTTTTGTTCCTGCTTCCGGC
>NZ_JBFRFP010000065.1:0-434 GCF_052114885.1 Paenarthrobacter sp. 2TAF44
TAGGCCGGATGTGGAAGCGAGGACTAAAGACTCGTGAAGCTGACCGGTACTAATAGGCCAACAACTTACACCACACACAAAAACACTGCACGCGTCCACTATGTGGTTCCCGAACAACAAAACCCGTTGTCAGGAACAAAAACCACAACTAAATACACAACACCACAGGACCCTCAACAYCGAGGGAACACACAWGTTGTAACCACAAAGCTTCCCACCCCCAACACCGGCACCAAACCGGCACAGGGGTTCGGGTAACAAGGTTACGGCGGTCATAGCGTGGGGGAAACGCCCGGTCCCATTCCGAACCCGGAAGCTAAGACCCACAGCGCCGATGGTACTGCACCCGGGAGGGTGTGGGAGAGTAGGACACCGCCGGACAATCATTAACAGGGAAAGCCCCGACCACGACGGTCGGGGCTTCCCCCATTTAA
>NZ_JBFRFP010000066.1:0-382 GCF_052114885.1 Paenarthrobacter sp. 2TAF44
TAGGCCGGATGTGGAAGCGAGGACTAAAGACTCGTGAAGCTGACCGGTACTAATAGGCCAACAACTTACACCACACACAAAAACACTGCACGCGTCCACTATGTGGTTCCCGAACAACAAAACCCGTTGTCAGGAACAAAAACCACAACAAAATAACAACACCACAATGTTGTAACCAACAGTCTTCCCACCCCCAAACCGGAACCAAACCGGCACAGGGGGACGGGTAACAAGGTTACGGCGGTCATAGCGTGGGGGAAACGCCCGGTCCCATTCCGAACCCGGAAGCTAAGACCCACAGCGCCGATGGTACTGCACCCGGGAGGGTGTGGGAGAGTAGGACACCGCCGGACACACATTAGGTCGAGACCCCCCAACCCAC
>NZ_JBFRFP010000067.1:0-379 GCF_052114885.1 Paenarthrobacter sp. 2TAF44
CGGGTCCAGGTCAACGATCGGTACTCTACTGACCGTAACGCTCTCGTGGTGCATGCTGTGACGAACCGGTTCGGGTGAGAGATCCGCGAAGAACGTGGTCGCGTTTCGGCTGATCTCCTCAATGGCTGCCCTGCTGACCGTGTCCGGGACATCGTCAACCGATTCGTACTGGGTGTCGGCTGCGGTGTGTGAGACAACCTTGACGCTGTAGCTGTCCAGCGTTGGTACGCCGAACATGTGAACACCGTCCTGGTCGCGAAGGAATGCCGGGAAGACGTCCGGTGCGTAGCGACTTGGATCGTTCGGCGCGAACCACGTCAACGCGATGTCTGCGACTTTTACGACGTCGCGTAGCTGCGGTCGCAACTGCGCCGCCCAC
>NZ_JBFRFP010000068.1:0-377 GCF_052114885.1 Paenarthrobacter sp. 2TAF44
GGCTTATCCCAGAGTCAAGGGCAGGTTACTCACGTGTTACTCACCCGTTCGCCACTAATCCCCCAGCAAGCTGGGATCATCGTTCGACTTGCATGTGTTAAGCACGCCGCCAGCGTTCATCCTGAGCCAGGATCAAACTCTCCGTTGAAGTAAAACAAATCAAACAGACACAACCACACCCACCGGAAATAACGACAGGCACGGCTGCACAAAATTCGAAACCAGCTGAAAACCAAACCACCACACACGGGGGTGCGCAACGGCCTGGCCATAATTTCAACCAATCAATAAAACAATCGGCATCAACAAACTTGGCACACTATTGAGTTCTCAAACAACAGACCCCCCAAAACATCACCCCGGACAGCGCACCACAA
>NZ_JBFRFP010000069.1:0-365 GCF_052114885.1 Paenarthrobacter sp. 2TAF44
TGCGGTCGTATGGTTTTGTGAGACAGCTTGATGGGAGCTTCAGTTCAGATGACCACGCCCAGAAGAAAATACGATGCGGCTTTCCGTGAGGATGCTGTGCGGCTTGTTTTGTCCACGAACCGGCCGGTGAAACAGGTCGCCGAGGAGATCGGGGTGAAGGAAAGCACGCTGGGGAACTGGCTTCACCGGCATCGAGAGAGCCACCAGGGCGCCGCGCCGGTCCTGCCTGAAGAACGGGGGCCGGTGCCGTGGGACGAGCACCGGAAGGCACTGGCCGAAAATGAGCGGTTGAAGGCCGAGGTCGAGTTCCTGGGAAAAGTCAGCGCCTTCTTTGCCGCGAAGCAAAAGTAGAGGACTTCTACGAG
>NZ_JBFRFP010000070.1:0-358 GCF_052114885.1 Paenarthrobacter sp. 2TAF44
GGCTTATCCCAGAGTCAAGGGCAGGTTACTCACGTGTTACTCACCCGTTCGCCACTAATCCCCCAGCAAGCTGGGATCATCGTTCGACTTGCATGTGTTAAGCACGCCGCCAGCGTTCATCCTGAGCCAGGATCAAACTCTCCGTTGAAAAATAACAGACACAACCACACCCACCGGAAATAACGGCCGGCACGGCTGCACAAAATTCGAAACCAGCTGAAAACCAAACCACCACACACGGGGGTGCGCAACGGCCTGGCCATAATTTCAACCAATCAATAAAACAATCGGCATCAACAAACTTGGCACACTATTGAGTTCTCAAACAACAGACACTAACCGGCACCACCAAAACCCC
>NZ_JBFRFP010000071.1:0-353 GCF_052114885.1 Paenarthrobacter sp. 2TAF44
TCCATGAACGCCCGGGCGTACATGCCCGGGGACGCGTGGCCCTGGAAGAACACCTGGTCCCCGCCCGAGGGGTGGTCCTTGCCGCGGAAGAAATGGTTGAACCCGACCTCATACAGGGTCGCCGCGCCGGCATAGGTGGAAATATGCCCGCCCACCCCGATATCGGCCCGCTGCGCACGATGGACCATGACCGCGGCGTTCCACCGCATGTACGCACGGTACCGGCGCTCGAACTCCTCGTTCCCGGGAAACTCCGCTTCCTGGTCCACCGGGATCGTGTTCACATAATCAGTGGTCGTCACCATCGGCACACCCACCGACCGGGCACCGGCACGCTGCAACAACGACCGCAT
>NZ_JBFRFP010000072.1:0-343 GCF_052114885.1 Paenarthrobacter sp. 2TAF44
CATGGTGTTGGTCCTTCTTGTCCGAGAAGTTGGGTGGGTGGGGCGACCAATGGTGACCGGCCAGCTTCCCCTCTCCCCCCGTTGTTTTTTGGTTGCTGGCAAGCTTGCTTGCTTGGCGGCCAGCGGAGCCCCGTCTACCCGCAGGGCAAGGGGCAGGAAATTCSCGGAGGAAATAAGCGACGAAGGAGCGCCGCAGGGACATTTCCTGCACCGCAGGCCCCGGAGTTCACGGAGGGGCTAGACGGGGTGGAGTGGACGCCTACAATCCGGAGGACAGCAACCAGAAAACGTCGTAGACAACAGGTGATGACGGGCAGGAGCTCCGCGACGGACCGGCAGCACC
>NZ_JBFRFP010000073.1:0-302 GCF_052114885.1 Paenarthrobacter sp. 2TAF44
AGGTTGGACGTGGCTGCAGGAGAAGAGACCTCACACATCCTCAGCGGGTTGACTGCCCAGCTGCCTGATCGTGATCCGGAAGAGACCGCGGAGTGGATTGAGTCCCTTGATGCGTTGATCGCGGAGCAGGGCACGGAGCGTGCCCAGTACATTATGCGGTCGTTGTTGCAGCGTGCCGGTGCCCGGTCGGTGGGTGTGCCGATGGTGACGACCACTGATTATGTGAACACGATCCCGGTGGACCAGGAAGCGGAGTTTCCCGGGAACGAGGAGTTCGAGCGCCGGTACCGTGCGTACATGCG